>NZ_SZXN01000033.1:1070-1573 GCF_005281195.1 Citrobacter sp. wls613 | reverse complement strand
TGTATCCCCTGACGATTGGCGATCATGTGAAGAAAGGCACTCCGCTTATCGATATCACCATTCCTGAATGGGTTGAGGCACAAAGTGAGTTTCTGCTGTTATCCGGTACAGGCGGTACGCCAACCCAGATAAAAGGGGTTCTGGAGCGACTTCGTCTGGCTGGTATGCCGGAAGAGGATATTCAAAGGCTGCGTTCAACCCGCACAATCCAGACCCGTTTTACCATTAAAGCACCTATTGATGGTGTCATTACTGCATTTGACCTGCGCACCGGCATGAATATTTCCAAAGATAAGGTGGTGGCTCAGATTCAGGGGATGGACCCGGTCTGGATCAGCGCTGCAGTGCCAGAATCTATCGCCTATCTGCTGAAAGATACGTCGCAGTTTGAAATTTCGGTACCGGCTTATCCGGATAAAACATTCCATGTCGAAAAATGGAACATTCTTCCCAGCGTGGATCAGACAACCCGCACGCTTCAGGTCCGCCTCCAGGTTACTAAC
>NZ_SZXN01000033.1:409-895 GCF_005281195.1 Citrobacter sp. wls613 | reverse complement strand
AGTTTGTGCCGAAACAGATCCACGTTCTGCATGAATCACAGCAACAGTCCGGCATTGGCTCCGGTCTTAATGAAGGCGATACCGTGGTGGTCAGTGGCCTGTTCCTCATTGACTCCGAAGCCAATATTACGGGCGCGCTGGAACGTATGCGCCACCCTGAAAAAACAGAAAACAGTATGCCAGCAATGTCTGAGCAGCCTGTAAATATGCATTCAGGGCACTGAGGAGACGACGATGATGGAATGGATTATCCGGCGCTCTGTCGCCAACCGTTTCCTGGTCATGATGGGCGCACTGTTTCTCAGCATCTGGGGCACATGGACGATAATTAACACGCCGGTCGATGCGCTGCCTGACCTGTCAGATGTGCAGGTCATTATTAAAACCAGCTATCCCGGACAGGCTCCGCAGATTGTAGAAAACCAGGTCACCTATCCGCTTACCACCACCATGCTGTCCGTACCTGGCGCAAAAACCGTGCGTGGC
>NZ_SZXN01000033.1:0-275 GCF_005281195.1 Citrobacter sp. wls613 | reverse complement strand
CAGCGGAAAACACGACCTTTCAGAACTGCGTTCTTTGCAGGACTGGTTTCTGAAATTTGAACTGAAGACCATCCCGAACGTGGCTGAGGTAGCCTCGGTTGGTGGCGTGGTGAAGCAGTACCAGATTCAGGTCAATCCGGTAAAACTGTCCCAGTATGGGATCAGCCTGCCCGAAGTGAAACAGGCTCTTGAATCGTCTAACCAGGAGGCCGGTGGTTCATCCGTTGAAATGGCCGAAGCGGAGTATATGGTCCGTGCCAGCGGTTATCTTCAGA
>NZ_SZXN01000042.1:20260-27496 GCF_005281195.1 Citrobacter sp. wls613 | reverse complement strand
ATAAAACACTATCAGTAAGTTGGAGTCATTACCAGAAAATGCATGTTCATCCCGCAAACGGTTTGAAAAAGTGAAAAAGTGGCTTCATCGGCCAGAACGATAATCATCGTCGCAGGGCGTAAGGCCATGTTGCGGATAATTCTGGCATATTTTAAAAAATCAGAATTGCCAGGATTAATAATGATGCAATCCAATTTATGAGAATGTATGTTGACGGCAGAAAGCGTCTGAGAGGAGTGGTACGTGATATCCGTAAATAATGCTGAACCACGTAAAATTTCTCGCATGCCAAGCCACGGGTAAAGTGAGTCACCCAAAAATACAGCTTTAGACATAACGATCTCCTTGAAATTTTGATGCAAGCAATCGCCTCTTTTTTTTATTAAAAAGAGTTCCTCGCGATGCGTGAAATGTTAATTAAAACGAATATCCCGTTCTGTGTTTTGAACGTATCCTTATTAATTTCGGTTTCAACAGATACTTTCTGTATTTATTAAAATATTTAACTATTCTTAATGTTGATATTACACTTTGTTAAAATTTAAGATAAATCGTTTAAATCACCTCTGGGCAGTTGATTGATAGATTTCGCTTATGAATCGAGAAAATTGCGGACTGGATAACCCTAAAGACACAGGGGATTCTGATAGGTGTGGCTAAGAAGGTCGCCAAAAAAGAGCGTAATTCAGTTGGATAGGGCTCATTTTTAGCACAATGAGAACGCTGTAAGATAATTCTTAACTTAAACCAGGCTGGCGCGGAGGGTGTATAGGGGATGGATGAAAATATTGCCATATTCAAATTTATTTACGTCTTCATTTTGTTTTATGGTGTTATGTGCTTTGATTTTATAAATTTCAAGAATTTAATTCTAAAATTGTCTTTTTGTGCTTAATTTGAAAATCACACGAAAGAATAGCGGTTCGCTTGTTTTTTGTACGTTGCCGGCTTATCCGGCCAGCAGTTCTTGCTCGACCTGGCGTACCTGATCTTCCAGCGTATTGCGGATCTCGGTTAACGCCCGTTGTTGGTCGGCAAAGTAGGCTTCTTTATCTGTCAGAGAGGCGGCGAGACGCCAGGCGTTCTCAGCTTCCAGTTCGCTAATCTCGTTGAGCAAGCTGCTAATTTGCTCTCTGAGCTGCTGTATCTTGCGGCGTAAATGTTGCAGATCGTTGAGGCGGTCGCTTGCCATCATCGGTTCGAGACCGTTTTGCAACTGGGTAAGCAGCGTACGAACGGCGGCCAGATCGGCATTTTGTCGCGCCTGATTCAACTGTACCATCATCTGGTGCGCTTTATCTTTCAGGTCATCCGCAACCACGTCCGGGTGGCACAGGCGACTGGCCTGCCGCCACAGGCGTTTTAGTTCATTGCGCTCATCATGAGAAAGTGTCCGTTCGCGGTTATAACGATGCTGCGCGTCCTGCTGTTGCTCCTGATATTCATCATATTCGTGACGGGCTTCTTCCTGCGCCTGGCGGGTGGCGCTGTCATCCTGGCGGGAAAAGTCGTTTTCCAGTTCGCGAATTTCCGCCAGCAGGGCGGTGATAAGCTCCGTTTGCTGCTGAATGCGCTGCCGGGTTTCCACTGATTCGCGCGAGTCTGAACGCTGGCTCATCCACTGCTGTTTGAGTTGCGCCAGTTGATCGACCGCCTGAGAAATAAAGTGCTGACAGGACTGATAATCTTTTTCCCGGCGTTTGCGCTCAGCTTCCTGCTTACGTTGCGCACTGGCGGCCAGATGTTTACGCAACTCGAGAATACGACTCATCAGTGGCCCAAGGTGCTGATGATACAAGTCGTTGAAGTCATCAAGGATTTGAATGCGTGCATTGCGTTTATCAATTAAGTCGCGCAACTGAGTTTCAAGTGCTTTTAGCTCAAGTTTGCTGGCAGCGATGCCGGGATCTTGCCACGTTGATACCGCTCGCTGTGATTGCAGCCAGCCGGTGATTTCATGCAGGGCATCGCTGAAGCGTCGTGCTTCAAGCGCCTGAACGATCGTCTTCGGTACGTCCGTCAACGTGTCATTTTTCAAATGCACCAGTTGCTGGAAAATGATCTCATCATCTTCCAGTTCGATGGCACTTTTGATGATTTCAAGACGTTTAATGATCTTATTCATGACGGTCGCTGCCCGGCGTGGCTTAAAGCGCGTGACAGGAACCTGACCTGGGGAACGCGTTTAAAAATGTTGAAAAAACAGTAAGGTGCATTTTGTGGCCTGCGGTGCCTTTTCGTCCAGAATAATTCACGGTAATTATAAGAAAGCGGAGGTAGCGCGCGTCAGTCGCACTCTTCAAACCTCCGTTTCATCTTTTTTATTCACGAGCTAATTATTCTTGATTCAATAAAGATAATGCGTATAGTTCTCATTCTCTTTTGTTATTAACCATTTCCGTACATTCTGGTAAGGATCCCCGCAATGAAAAAAACAACATCCGCTCTGGCATTGCTGATTGCCGCAGCGCTAAGTGGCTGTGCCGCACATTCAACGCCAGCCAGTCGTACGGCGGTACAGGAAAAAGCGGTGACGCCAGCTGCTACTGATGTCCAGCAGCGTGCGTTGGCTGATGGTCTGTATGAAATGGCGCTGAGTCCGGCGGGCGATGCGCTGTATGTTGCCAGTGCGGAAGGATTTAAAGATGTCCAGGGCGGGGTGGTTTACAAACTGGATCCGAAAACGCTCAAGACTCTCGGTCTAAGCCATACCGATATGAAAAACTTTGGTATGGCGCTCTCGCCAGACGGTAAAACGGTGTACGTTACTAACTCACTGGACGGCGGCTTGAGCGCCCTGAATACCGCCGATGGTAAAGTGAAAAATCGTGTACTGTTCCCGGAACGTAATGCCGAAGGTTTCCCGTACGGTGCGCGCCAGGTGCTGCTGCATAATGGCCTGCTCTATATTGGCGCGGTGGCTGACCCGGCGGTAATTTGGGTGGTGGATGCCGAAACCCTGAAGCTGAAAACCCGTATCAAAAACACCGGTAAATGGATGACCGGTCTGCATTACTCTGACGTCACTCAGCGTATTTATGCCGCCAATGGCGGTGGCGAAATACTGGTGATCAACCCGCGTAATCAGCGTATAGAGAAACGCTGGAAGCCGCTGGGTGAGAAACCTGCGCTGTTGCTGAATATGGCAGAAGACGCGCAAACGGGCCGTTTGTTTGTCACCGATAACTCGCAAGCGAAAACGACTCTGGTGCTGGATATCCACACCGGTAAATTGCTCAAGCAACTCGATGTTGGCGATTCGTTAGCGGTGAAATTCAATGCAAAGCGCAACGAAATCTATATTACCCAGCGCGATGCCGGGAAACTACTTAGCCTGAATGCAACCGACTACAGCGTGAAGAAAAGCTGGGATCTGCCGCCGAACCCGAATAGCCTGCTGCTCTCTGCGGATGGGCAAACGCTGTTTGTTACTGTGAAGCAGAAATTCAATAAAGACCACTCCACGGATGCACCCGATAACGTGGTGCGTATTGATCTGAATAAATAACAACAACGCGTTGGCTTCCGCTAACGCCCGTTGATTTGTGACTTTTTTCCTGCGCCTCGGTGCGTTGGGCAAGGATGCCCGGCGTATCCAAACGATTGCGCCTTGCGACAACCAGGTTGAAATGTTAAAAGAAGCCCCTTCAATATAAACGACACAGGGGTAGGGCGTGAAAAACGCGTCATCTGCATCCGACACCAGCGTGTCCGATGCCGCGTCAACGAGTGAGCCGACGCTTCAGCGGGGGTTGCAAAACCGCCATATTCAGTTAATTGCGCTGGGCGGCGCAATTGGTACGGGTCTGTTTCTGGGCATTGGCCCGGCGATTCAAATGGCAGGACCGGCGGTGCTGTTGGGCTATGGCGTAGCCGGGATCATCGCGTTTCTGATCATGCGCCAACTGGGTGAAATGGTGGTTGAAGAACCCGTTTCCGGATCGTTTGCCCACTTTGCCTATAAATACTGGGGACCGTTTGCCGGTTTTCTGTCTGGCTGGAACTACTGGGTGATGTTTGTGTTGGTCGGCATGGCTGAACTGACGGCGGCTGGGATCTACATGCAATACTGGCTTCCCGATGTGCCTACCTGGATTTGGGCCGCCGTATTCTTCGTGATCATCAATGCCATCAACCTGGTCAATGTGCGACTGTATGGCGAAACCGAGTTTTGGTTTGCACTGATCAAAGTGCTGGCGATTATTGGCATGATTGGCTTCGGCGTCTGGATGTTGTTTTCTGGTCACGGTGGCGAACAGGCAAGTATCGATAACCTCTGGCGCTATAACGGCTTTTTTGCCACCGGCTGGAACGGGCTGATCCTCTCGCTGGCGGTGATCATGTTCTCCTTTGGTGGGCTGGAACTGATCGGTATTACTGCGGCAGAAGCGCAGGATCCGCAAAAAAGTATTCCGAAAGCGGTAAACCAGGTGGTGTATCGTATTCTGCTGTTTTACATCGGTTCACTGGTGGTGCTGCTGGCGCTATACCCATGGGTTGAAGTGAAATCAAACAGCAGCCCGTTTGTGATGATTTTCCATAATCTTGACAGCAACGTGGTGGCTTCCGCGCTAAACTTCGTTATTCTGGTGGCTTCTCTGTCGGTGTATAACAGCGGCGTGTACTCCAACAGCCGCATGCTGTTTGGCCTCTCCGTGCAGGGCAATGCGCCGAAGTTCTTGACCCGCGTCAGCCGTCGCGGCGTACCGGTTAACTCTTTGGTGCTTTCCGGGGCGATCACCTCGCTGGTGGTGCTGATCAACTACGCGCTGCCGCAAAAGGCCTTCAGCCTGCTGATGGCGCTGGTCGTGGCGACGCTGCTGTTGAACTGGATCATGATTTGCCTGGCGCACCTGCGCTTTCGCGCGGCAATGCGTCGCAAAGGGCGTGACACTCAGTTTAAAGCGCTGCTGTACCCGGCCGGAAACTACCTGTGTATTGCGTTCCTCGGCATGATTCTGGTGCTGATGTGCACCATGGATGAGATGCGTCTGTCGGCGATGCTGCTACCGGCATGGATCCTGTTCTTGTTTGTGGCCTTCAAACTGCTGCGCCGTAAAGCCCGCTAATCCCTTACCGATCTCATCCTTTGCGATGAGATCGGTCACTCCCTGAACTTTATCGTGATTGATCTCCCAGTTCTGTTCTTACTGACAGGATCTTTATTTTGTAATCGATTACTTTTCATTTGAACCTATTTGTAATCGATTACTTTTTTAAGGGTGGGGCAAAAAATGGTGTCGACAACCGAGAGTAGTGGAAAACAGAGCGTACAGTACCGGCTGCTGGTGCCGCGGCTGTCGCTGATGATGTTCTTACAGTTCTTTATCTGGGGAAGTTGGTCCGTCACGCTGGGGCTGGTGATGAGCCAGCACAACATGTCGCTGCTGATTGGCGATGCGTTTTCCGCCGGACCGATAGCCTCAATCTTGTCGCCGTTTGTCTTAGGTATGCTGGTGGATCGCTTTTTTGCCTCGCAAAAAGTGATGGCGGTGATGCACCTCGCCGGGGCGGCGATCCTGTGGTTTGTGCCGCAGGCGCTGGTAGCGCAAAACGGTGCGCTGCTGATTGGCCTGCTGTTTGGCTACACGCTGTGCTACATGCCGACGCTGGCGCTGACCAATAATATTGCGTTTCACAGCCTGTCGGATAAAGACAAAACCTTCCCGGTAGTACGGGTGTTTGGCACCATAGGCTGGATTGTTGCGGGGATCTTTATCGGCGTGACAGGCATTTCGGATACCACCGGCATCTTTACGCTGGCGGCGGTTATCTCTGTGATTCTGGCGCTCTACAGCCTGACGCTGCCAAACACGCCTGCGCCCGCGAAAGGGTTGCCGGTAAAAGTCCGCGATCTGTTTTGCGCCGATGCTTTCGCTTTACTCAAAACCCGTCACTTCTTCGTCTTCTCACTCTGCGCTACGTTAATCTCGGTACCACTGGGGACCTACTACGCGTACACCGCATCGTTTCTGGCGGATGCGGGCGTTGGGGATGTTAGTACCGCGATGTCGTTCGGTCAGATGTCCGAAATCTTCTTCATGCTGGTGATCCCATTCCTGTTCAGACGGCTGGGCGTGAAATACATGTTACTGATCGGCATGTGTGCCTGGTTTGTGCGTTACGCCTTCTTTGCGCTGGGCATCAGCGAAGAAGGGCGCATCCTGCTGTATCTCGGTATTTTGCTGCACGGGGTGTGTTACGACTTCTTCTTTGTGGTCGGCTTTATCTACACCGACCGTATTGCCGGGGAAAAGGTGAAAGGCCAGGCGCAAAGCATGATCGTAATGTTTACCTACGGGATCGGCATGCTGCTTGGCTCGCAAATTTCCGGTGCGCTGTATAACCGTCTGGTGGCGGGGCAGGCAGTACCTGAGTCATGGATCCCGTTCTGGTGGATCCCGGCGGTTGCAGCGGCGGTGATTGCCGTGATTTTCCTTTTCTCTTTCAAGTATGACGAGAAAGAGCAGGCGTAATATTAAGGAGGGGTTATGAGAACCATTAAGGGACCGGGGATTTTTCTGGCGCAGTTTATCGGCGGGCAATCCCCGTTCAATACCCTGGACGGGCTGGCGCAGTGGGCCGCGGGTCTGGGCTACAAAGCCATACAGATGCCGTGTAATCATGCGTCGCTGTTTGATGTTGAACAGGCCGCTGTTAGCCAGACCTACTGCGATGATATTCGTGGAATGCTGGCGCAGCACGGACTGACGATCAGCGAATTATCCACCCATCTCGAAGGCCAACTGGTTGCCGTTCATCCCACCTACGATGACGCTTTTGATGGTTTTGCGCCGCAGGCGGTACGCGGTAATCCTCAGGCCCGACAGGCGTGGGCGACGCGGACGTTACACCAGGCTGCGGCAGCCTCGCAAAAACTGGGGTTGACGGCGCACGCCACGTTTTCCGGATCGCTGGCGTGGCCCTATTTTTACCCCTGGCCGCCGCATAATGCGCAGCGTTTTGCCGAGGCATTTCAGGAACTGGCTGACCGTTGGCGGCCGATTCTCGACGGTTTTGATGAGCAGGGGGTTGATGTCTGTTTTGAAATTCATCCCGGCGAAGATCTGCACGATGGCATCACGTTCGAGCGTTTTCTTGCGCTGGTGGATAATCATCCGCGCTGCAATATGCTCTACGATCCCAGCCATCTGCTGTTGCAGCAGATGGACTATCTCGGATTTATCGACGCCTATCACTCGCGCATAAAAGCGTTTCATGTCAAGGATGCGGAGT
>NZ_SZXN01000042.1:0-20131 GCF_005281195.1 Citrobacter sp. wls613 | reverse complement strand
AAACGATTTTCAGCAAGCTCACACAATATGATTATCCCGGCTGGGCGGTACTGGAGTGGGAATGCTGCCTGAAAGACGCAGAAACCGGCGCCCGCGAAGGCCGTGAGTTTATTCAGCGGCATATTATTCCGGTTTCATCCCACGCATTTGATGATTTCGCCGCAGGCGATGAGGTACGCAAATGATCCAGGTTGGCATTATTGGCAGCGGGTTTATTGGGCCTGCGCATATTGAGGCGCTGCGTCGACTGGGGAATGTGCAGGTGGTGGCACTCTGCGACAGTTTGCTGGCGGTGGCTCAGGCGCGGGCCAGCGTGCTACAGGTACCTCATGCATATGGCAGTGTGGAAGCGCTGTTAGCGCACCCGGGGCTGCAGGTGGTCCACAACTGTACGCCGAATCATCTGCATGCCGACATCAACCGGCAGATACTGCGTGCTGGACTGCACGTATTTTCTGAAAAACCGCTGTGCATGGCCCCCGAAGAGGCCCATGAACTGGTGACGCTGGCGGAGCAGGCGGGGGTCGTGCACGGCGTGAGTTTTGTCTATCGCCAGTTTGCGATGGTGCAGCAGGCGGCCAGCATGGTACGCAATGGCAGCGTTGGACGTCTGTTTGCCGTGCAGGGCAGCTATTTACAGGACTGGATGCTGCTGGAGACCGACTACAACTGGCGGGTTGATGCGGCGTTGGGCGGCGGCTCGCGGGCGGTGGCCGATATTGGCTCGCACTGGTGCGACACGGTGCAGTTTGTCACCGGTAAACGCATTGTTGAGGTGATGGCCGATCTCGCGATCGTCTGGCCCACGCGGAAAGCGGACGCGGCCGGTGGTGCGACGTTTAATTCGCAGACGATTGGTCGGCAGTTGGAGGATAAACCGGTGACCACCGAAGACCGCGGGTCGGTGCTGGTGCGGTTTGACGACGGTAGCAAAGGCTGCTTTAGCGTCTCGCAGGTTAGCGCCGGGCGCAAAAACCATCTGAGCTTTGAGATTAGCGGCAGCCAGTGCGCGTTGAGTTGGGATCAGGAAACGCCGCAGCAACTGTGGGTGGGCCACCGCCAACAGGCGAACCAGATCCTGACGGACGATCCGGGGCTAATGAATACCGATGTCGCCGCCAGCGCGCATTTCCCCGGTGGGCATATTGAGGGCTGGCCGGATGCGTTTAAAAATATGATGCTGCAGTTCTATCAGGCCGTACAGACAGGCCAAATGCCCGCGCCACAGGCCCGACGTTTTGCCTCGTTCAAGGATGGTGCAGACGTGATGTACATCATTGATGCGATTATAAAAAGCCATCAACAGCAGCGCTGGGTGTCGGTACAGCGTTAAACCGGTCCGGTTCGCCGGGCGGTGATTTTATGGTAGCCTCAGCACAAAGCGTAAAACGCAGGATGTGTCGTCGTTATGTCTATTCAAAAAATCGCCCAGCTTGCCGGTGTGTCGGTAGCGACGGTATCACGTGTGCTGAATAACAGTGAGTCCGTCAAGGCCAAAAACCGTGAACGTGTGCTGCAGGCTATTAAGGAAAGTAATTACCAGCCCAACCTGCTGGCTCGTCAACTGCGCACGGCGCGAAGCTCGATGATCCTCGTAATGGTCTCCAACATTGCCAACCCGTTTTGTGCCGAGGTGGTGAAAGGTATTGAGGAGGAGGCGGAGAAAAATGGCTATCGCATTCTGCTGTGTAATTCTGGTTCCGATACAGCGCGTTCGAAGTCAGCGCTGAAGCTGCTGTCAGGTAAAATTGTTGATGGCATCATCACCATGGATGCCTTCTCAAAATTACCGGAACTGACTACCCTGATTGGCGATGCTCCGTGGGTGCAGTGTGCGGAATATGCCGATAAAGGTGCGGTTTCCTGTGTGGGCATTAACGATGTAGACGCCGCGCAGTCGGTGATATCGCATCTGGTAGACAAGGGCTATCGGCGTATTGCGCTGATCAACCATGACCTGAGCTATAAATACGCCCGTTTGCGTGAACGCGGCTACAAGGCGGCGCTGCATGCGTTATCGCTGGAGTATCAGGCGGTGGAGTACGCCCGTGAATTAAGTTCCAGCGCCGGGATCGCGGCGATGGAAAACCTGCTGGCGGCGGGGGTGAAACCCGACGCGGTGTTTGCGGTATCGGACACGCTGGCAGCCGGTGCGATGCGTGCTATTAGCAACGCCGGGTTACAGATCCCGCAGGATATCGCCGTGGTGGGCTTTGACGGTACGGAATTGGCTGAAATGGTCTCCCCACAGCTTTCAACTATTGAGCAACCTTCGCGTGATATTGGCCGCAAGGCGGTGGGGTTATTACTGAATAAAATCGATAACCCCGATGCCCCAACAGAAAGGGTGATGATGGACTGGCGCTATATTGCGCGCGCCAGTAGCTAAAGATTAACGCTGAAACGCCCCTGACAGGGCGCGAATATCATTCCCGGTCGGCGACTGATGAATACGTAATCCGAACTCTTCGACCACAGCAAAAATATGGTCGAAGATGTCAGCCTGAATACTTTCATATTCCAGCCACACCACTGTATTAGTAAAAGCATAAATCTCAATCGGCAACCCGTGGTCGTCCGGAGCTAACTGGCGCACCATTAACGTCATATCTTTGCGAATGCGCGGATGGTGACGTAAATATTCGTTCAGGTAGGCGCGAAACGTCCCGATATTGGTCATCCGGCGATGATTCAAGACGGATTCAGGTGCATCTAATTGCTGGTTCCACTCGTTAATTTCCTGAAGGCGCGTGGTCAAATACGGTTTCAGCAGATGTGCTTTATGCAATCGCTGGCGCTCATCTTCATCGAGAAAACGAATGCTGGTGGCATCGATGCTGATACTGCGCTTAATTCGCCGACCGCCGGACGCTGACATGCCGCTCCAGTTTTTAAACGAGTCAGAGACCAGCGACCAGGTGGGAATGGTGGTGATGGTATTATCCCAGTTGCGTACTTTGACGGTGGTTAAACCAATATCGATCACCGCACCATCTGCGCCGTATTTCGGCATTTCCAGCCAGTCGCCCAGTTTGAGCATATCGTTGGCCGAAAGCTGTATTCCGGCTACCAGACCGAGGATCGGGTCTTTAAACACCAGCATTAAGACTGCCGCCATGGCACCCAGACCGCTTATCAGGATGGCGGGTGATTGACCAATCAGCAGTGAAATCATCAGAATGCCGACGAGAATCGCGCCGATTAACTTGATGCCCTGAAAGATGCCTTTCAGCGGCAACTGCGAGGCGGCGGGGAGTTTTTGCGACAGATTAAGAATAACGTCGAGCAGAGAAAAGACCGACAGCAGGGCGTACATCATGATCCACAGCTGGGCGCAGGTGACTAATATCTCTGCGGCTTCGCTGCCTTTTTGTAGCCAGAGTGCGGCCTGTATATTGACGATGATACCTTGCAGCGTAAACGCCAGGCGGTGAAATAGCTTGTTCTGCGTGATGATTTGCAGCCACAGGCGGGAGCTGGCGTTGGCGCGTTTTTCAAATGCGCGTAGTACCACCCAGTGCAAAATAACGTGAACAATAATGGCGGTGATAAAAATAATGCCAAAAATCATCACCAGCGAAGTGGTGTGATTCATTTCAATGCCGAGGTCTTCTACCTGAGATATCAATTCCTGCATAACGTCTCCTTAATAAACAGCGGTCTATGATGACCGCTGTGTGGAGGTTATGCAAATGTGAGGATCAGACTTCCGTCAGGGTAGTTTCCTGCGGCAGACGTGATTTTGGCAGCGCGGCGTTGAAGTCTTCTACGCTGTGGTGGCCCACCGGGACGATAACCACGCTGGTGAATCCTTTATCTTGCAGACCAAATTCTGCATCGAGAACCGCGGCATCAAAGCCTTCGATGGGTACCGCATCGAGATCCATTGCCGCCACGCCTAACAGGAAGTTACCGACGTTCAGGTACACCTGTTTTGCCATCCAGTGCGCATCATCTTTGAGCTCTTTGCGGTGCAGATCGGCAAAGAAGGTTCGGCCTTTGTGGTTGGCGGCTTTGGCTTCCGGCGTGGCGAAACGACCATCGACTTCTTCTTGATCCACTACACGTTCCAGCCAAGCATCGTCCATCGCTGTTTTGGCGCAGAACACCACGACGTGGGACGCATCGAGGATTTTACGTTCGTTGAACACAAAACCGCCGGCGGCGGCTTTGGCTACGCGCGCTTTGCCTTCGTCAGTGCTGGCCACGATAAAATGCCACGGCTGCGAGTTGGTGCTGGACGGACTGAACTGCAGCAGCGTTTTTAATTTTTCTGCCTGCTCAGCGGTCAGTTTTTTGGTCGGATCGAATGCCTTGGTGGAGTAGCGTTTTAAGGCGACAGAAACAATATCCATAAAAACTCCTGGTCGTTTTTCTTACCCTGCGGGTGCGTTTTGTTTCAGCAGGGTACAGGGAAAGCGGCAAAAAGATAAGACAGAAAAAGGCATAAACACTTATCGGGGTTAGCGATAAATCAGACGGGACGCAGGCGTTTTTGTTCCCGCTTAGGTAGGCCGTCCACCACCCGATGCCACGAGTCGTTCACCAGGTCTGCCAGTAAGGACTCGGTAATATCGTCACCGGGATAAACTGAAATCCAGTGCTTTTTATTCATGTGGTAACCGGGTTCGATACTGGGGTAGATCTGCTGATTGAGCAGCGACTTTTGCGGGTCTGACTTCAGGTTGACCAGCGGGCGTCCGTGATGCTCTGAGACCAGCATAAAAATCTTGCCGCCGACCTTAAAGACGTCGTATTCCGGGCCAAACGGCCAGCAGTGTTCGGTAAACGGCAGTTCAAGCGCAAGGCGTTTTGCGCACGCATGTAATGTCTGACCGTCCATTATTTTTCCTCGCGGGTGAGGGCGCGCCACATGGTTTCAAACCCCATGGCAATGTATTCATCGGCGCGGGCAGGGGTGCGGGTAGCAAATTCCATTGTGGTTTCAGCCAGTGACAGGAAAAACGCGTCACCAAAGGCGCGATACTCGTCGGACATAAACTCCGGGCGCACCGAGCGATGACAAAAATCACGCAGTTCGGGGAACATATCCTCAGCCCGTTGCTCGGTTTCTTTGGTGATTTTCTCGCTGACGGCAAGCTGACGGATGGCGCGATGTCCGGCGGTGTGATGCAGGCCCCAGCTAATGTAGCTATTCCAGATGAAGTGAATCATGGTTTTGGCATCGGTCACTGAACGGTCCAGATTGGCCATCATTGACTGGCACATATCGTGCTTTAAATGGAGGTAAAGTTCGTTGATGAGGTCATCTTTTGTCGCGAAATAGCGAAACAAAGTTCCCTCAGCAACGCCTGCATTGCGGGCAATGACGGCGGTAGAGGCCGCAATGCCGGACTGCGCAAATGCTATGGTTGCTGCTTCCAGTAATGCCAATTTTTTATCTTCACTCTTCGGACGAGCCACTACACTTTACCCTTAAGCCTGTTAAAAACACGATTGAATCACGGCCTTCGCAGCACCGCAACGGTGAATGTCAAAGATTGAAAATCATCTTGACGGCGAACTTGCGATTTCTATAATGAGTGCTTACTCACTCATAATCAAGAGTCAGTCGCGCAAACCAGCGGAAAGGGGCGCGTTTAAGGTCAGGATATGAGGCGTCTCACCGTTTGTGTGGTTGTTATTATGCTCATTGCTGCAGCTGCAAGTTTACCGTTTGTACTCAATGCCGGATTCGGTCAGGCGCCGCAAGGGGCACAACTGAGTGAGGTTGAACAGTCACCACACTACCGTGACGGACAGTTTCATAATCAGGTGCCCACGCTGGGTTACACCGGCAACAAAAGCATGCTGGCAGCCTGGTGGGAATTTCTGGTCGCGAAGCGCGAAAATGCCCGCCCTGCGCAACCATTGCCGCTGGCGGCAACCGAACTCGCGCGTCTGTCACCGCAGCAGGATACTCTCGTCTGGCTGGGTCATTCCTCGTGGTATTTGCAGCTGGCGGGTCAACGCATTCTGATCGACCCGGTATTGAGCAACTACGCTGCGCCGTTTTCATTTCTGAATAAAGCCTTTGCCGGGGAGTATCCGTGGACGGCTCAAAACATGCCCGAAATCGATCTGCTCATCATCTCGCACGACCACTATGACCATCTGGATCTTGCCACCATAAAGGCGTTGATGCCGAAGATTAAGCGGGTGATTACGCCGCTTGGCGTCGGGTCGCATCTGCGGTACTGGGGAATGAACAGCGAGATAATTGAAGAGCGGGACTGGAATCAGTCCGTCAGAGTGACGGACTCACTGATTGTGCATGTCCTGCCGGCACGGCATTTTTCAGGGCGCGGCATCAAGCGTAACCAGACCCTGTGGGCCAGCTTTATGTTGGAAACGCCAGAGCAAAATATTTATTACAGTGGAGACTCCGGCTACGGGCCGCATTTTAAAGCGATTGGCGAACAGTTCGGCACGGTCGATGTGGCGATTATGGAGAACGGTCAATATGACCAGGACTGGAAGTTCATTCATATGATGCCGGAAGAGACCGCGCAGGCATCCGCCGATCTCCATGCCAAAGCCGTTGTGCCCGGTCATGCCGGTCGTTTTGTACTGGCGAAACATAGCTGGGACGATCCCTACAAGCGTCTGGCGCTGGCCAGCCGTCTCAAAGATTACCGTCTGCTGACGCCGATGCTGGGTGAGCCGGTAGTACTGTCCGAACCGGACCAACCGTTCACGGCCTGGTGGCAGCCAGCGGCTCAATGAAAAAAGGGAGATAACGATGACGATTTCTGCACAAGTTATCGAGACGATTGTCGAATGGATTGATGATAATTTGAATCAACCATTGCGCATTGATGATATTGCCCGCCACGCGGGATATTCAAAATGGCATCTGCAGCGTCTGTTTATGCAGTATAAAGGCGAGAGCCTTGGGCGCTACATTCGCGAGCGTAAGCTGCTGCTGGCGGCGCGTGATTTGCGTGATACCGACCAGAAAGTGTACGATATCTGCCTAAAGTACGGCTTCGATTCGCAACAAACCTTTACGCGTATCTTCACCCGTACGTTCAGCCAGCCACCTGGGGCGTACCGCAAAGAAAACCACAGCCGTACGCATTAACGACGAAAGGTTCTCGCGGGGCTAATCCGCCAGCGAGAACCAGCGTCGCCAGATAAAACGCAGAATAAAATACTCAATCACCCCAAGCAGTAAAAACCACAAGCAAAATAGCAACGTATAAAACTGGTTAAGATCCATCAAATGTAAAGTGGCGACGAGTTTTTGCGCCAGCACCAGGCCAAGCGAAGGCGCGGGCAGCAGCAGGCAGGACAGAAAGGCCAACAGCAGGATCCCGGCGGCGGTCATCAGTGATTCAAGCGGGTGTTTCATAACATTGTTAAACTTGAGTTAAAAGACCATTGTCCGGGATCTCCCGTGCTAACGCAAACCCCTCGCTTAACGCCCCGCCCAGATCTCACAATGTTTTTTCACCAGTCCGCTTAGCGATCCGCCATCGGCCACAAAATCACGCATGCGCTGCGCTTCGTTGTGCCCATTTTTTACCTGCTGGTGTAAGGCGTCAATGGCACTGGCGGCACCCACTTTATCCGCCGAGGGGGCGACAAGCTCCAGCAATCGAAGTGTGTCATCCGCCAGTCGGTGATGAGTGCCGGTATGCACGTCGGTAACGATCCCCTCCAGACCAAAGCGGCAGGCCTGAAAACGGTTAAATTTATACAGCAGGTAATCACGCTCCTGATGTTTGAAGGGACGCTCTTTCAACAACCAGTGGGCCGTAGCCTGAATGAGCCCGGCCATGTTGATCGCATGCTCGAGGGTGAGCGGGGTGTCCATTACGCGAACTTCTACCGTGCCAAAGTGCGGACTGGGGCGGATGTCCCAGTGCAAATCCTTAATGCTGTCAACGAGGCTGGTGTAGGCCAGTCGACGAAATAATCCCTCAAACTCCTGCCAGTTGTTAACCCACGGCATCGGACCGTTATCGGGAAATCCTGAGAAGATATTGAGTCGAGCGCAGGCAAATCGCGTATCGGCTTCTTGCATATACGGTGAGGCGGCAGAGAGCGCAATAAAATGCGGCACAAAGCGTGACAGGCCGTGCAGCAGGTAAATGGCGTCGTCTCCGTGGGTACAACCTATGTGAACATGCTGGCCAAACACCGTTGCCTGCTGGATGAGATAACCAAAGTTCTCCAGGTTGCGCCGGTAGCGCTCGTCATCGCACACCTCCTGACGCCGCCATGTCTGAAACGGGTGCGTGCCGCCGCCGCAGATGTCGAGGTGATATTCCGCCGCGGTCTGCAGGATTATCTGCTGCATGGCGGAAAACTCTGCTGCCGCTTGATCAATATTACGGCAGACGCCGGTTGCCATCTCCAGCATACTTTCGGTGATATCGTGCTTCACTTCTCCGACGGTGAGCTGCGGTTTTACGGTGTCAATCAGTCGGGAAGAGTCCTGGCTCAGGTCATAGCCTGGCGGATTAACCACCTGCATTTCCAGCTCAATGCCCAATGTAAACGGTTCGGAGACATGAAAGTCGGGTAGTGACATAGCGTTCCTTTGAGCGTTGATTTTTAATCAGTATTTACTCGTCGTCTTTCGAGCCGCAGGTGCGTTGACAGCGCTTGCTCATCCTGGTCACTTACTTTAGTAAGCTCCCAGGAATTTGCAGTCTTGTCGCCTTCCTGCAACTCGAAATCCTTAGAGTATAGAAGGACTGGCGGTTTTCCGTACGATAAGGGAAATCCACATCCTGCGCTTTGAACGCAAAATGACAGGTGCTATAACTGTTTTTTGCTTTCACAACGGGGGTGAGCAGTGCCGGAAATTAATCTGTATGGACAGACGGTAGGCGATGTCCTGCCGGACTGGAATGGGGCGTCAGTGCTGCCTCGGGTTGTACTGGAGGGTCGTTATTGCCGTCTTGAGGTGCTGGATGCAGACCGCCATGCCGCCGATTTATTTGACGCCTATGCGCAAGCGCCGGACGAACGTGACTGGACCTGGCTTGCTAGCGAGCGGCCGACGAGCGTTGCGGCAGCGGCCCACTGGGTGAAGGGAAAATCTACTGACGCCGGGCTGGTTCCCTACGCGGTTATCGATTTGCGCTCGGGGCGCGCCGTCGGGCTGGTGTGCTTTATGGCGATGGACCGCGAGAACGGCTCGGTCGAAATTGGTCATGTAACCTGGTCGCCGCGGATGAAAAATACGGTGCTGGGGACGGAAACCGTCTGGCTGCTGCTGCGTCAGGCATTTGCCCTCGGGTATCGTCGTGTGGAGTGGAAATGTGACTCGCTGAACGATGCGTCGAGACGGGCGGCAGAACGCTTAGGTTTTGTTTTTGAAGGACGTTTTCGCCAAAAAATTGTGCGCAAGGGCCGTAACCGCGACAGCGACTGGCTATCGATGATTGACGGCGAGTGGCCACAACGTGATGCCGTTTTACAACGCTGGCTGGCCGCGGAAAACTTTGATGCGCAGGGTCAGCAGCGTCAGTCGCTGGCTGCGTGTCGGCAGGGATAACACCGTCATCCGCCATAACCGTTCAGACAGATTATTAGCAACGGCTATACTCTTTCGCGAAACGGTTCAACGGAGAACGTACCATGAAATCAGGTAGCCGATTCGGGTTATCCGGCAAGGGCTTAGTTCAACCCGCCGCAGTCGCCATGGCGGCGAGTCTTTTCAGCGCGGCTGTCAGCGCCGACGCGTTGCAGGAGCAGCAACAGCGCTATCAGCAACGCTGGCAACAGGAACATGGCCCGCTGACGCAAGCCCCGCCGGCACCTCTGGCGGCATTTCTCGCCGCCCAACCCACGACCGATAAACCGGTTTACGACACGCTCAGTTCGCGAGCAGGATTAGCGGCTTTGACCAAAGCCAACGTCACCACTTCCGACCCCATGGCAGCGGTCATCAATGATGAAGTGGATACCGGGGAGCGTCGCATCCCGGTACGTATTTATCGTCCGTCATTAGCCGGTTCGCCAGCGGTGTTGGTGTTTATTCACGGCGGCGGACACCTGAGTGGGTCAGTGGAGGTCTACGATCCCGTAGCCCGGCATCTGGCGACGGCAACCGGCAACACGGTGGTGTCGGTCGACTATCGGCGGTCACCGGAAAACCCGTATCCGGCAGGTCTCTCCGATGCTAAAGCCGTGGTCGAAAATGTCTATTCATTGCTCGAGCGTCAGCACATTCCCTATCAGCGTCAACTGACCCTGGTCGGTGACAGCGGTGGCGGTGCTTTCAGCGCAACGCTCGCCGAGTCGCTTTCCCGTCATCAGCCGGGGCTGATTAATCGGCTGGTGCTGATCTACCCGAGTCTGGATTACACGTTAGGCTGGCCGTCCGTGAAGGAAAATGGCACAGGGAAACTGCTCGATGAAAGCAAAATACGCTGGTACTTCCAGCAGTATTTCCAGAATGATGAAGATCGTAAACTGGCATCACCGCTCTATTTTCCATTGCGTAAAGATTTTCCGGCCACATTACTCTTTAGCGGCGGGCTGGATCCGTTGCGCGATGAGAATTTTGCCTTTGTTGCCAAACTGCAAGCTGAGGGCATTCCCGTACAGCACGTTCATTTTCCGGGGATGACCCATGCCTATCTGATGCTGGAAGATAAAGTCCCGCAGGAAGCGCAGGCTACGTATCAGGCGATTGGTGAGTTTGTTAAAAAGTAGCGTCACACAGGGTAATGACGCTGTTATCGCGTGAGGTCCAGCGCACGTTGACGTTCAATCCGCCGAGGTTTGCCGAAAATGACGGCATGATTTGCACCGTTAAGTGCGTGGCGGTGAGGGCGATGATTTTGGCGCTGGCAAAGCCCGGCAGTCCGCGAGTTTGCGCACTGAACGCTTTATATACGCTCTCTTTGGCGGAGAACGCCAGGGTTAAGGCGAGCGGAAAGGGGACCGGGCAACCTTGCAAAACCTGTTGTTCATGGTGGTCGATAATGCTGTCAGCCAGTTCGGCAGCGGTGTCGGGTGTAAAAATAGCGTCAATGTCTAGCCCAATGGGATGCGGCGAGACAACTGCCAACGCGGTCGAAGCGCTATGGCTGATGCTGCCAAACAGACCTGGTGGCCACAGCGGTTGGCGGCGCTCGCCGATGGCGGGCACGGCTTTACTGCCATATTCACGCAGCGCATGGACGGCGGCAATACGCCCCGCTAAATGCTCCGCTTGTCGTTTACGCCCGCAGGCTGCGAGCTGGGCGTAATGAGGAAGCCACAGCAGATCGTGTTCATGCAGGCTGTCGGGGGCGAATTCAACGAGATGCAGCGTATGGCTGGCGAAGGACAGTGGAATGTGGGTTGTGTGCATGATGGCTCACGAATTCCCTCTCCTCGATGGAGGAGAGGGAAAAACGTTATCAGAAGTGCGTGTTAACGCTCATATACCAGGTGCGGCCCGGTTCGTTATAGGTGTACGCGCCTGCGCCCGCCATATAATTTCCGGTCACAATATCACCCGTGGTCTGGGCATTCCCTTCGCGCCATAGGCGTTTGTCAAAGACGTTATCCACGCCACCGGTCAGGCTGACGTTTTTGGTGACATCCCAGGTCGCGCTCAGGCCGACAATGCTGTACGGGCTGACTTCATCAGCCGAGCTGCCGGTCACCGGTTTGCCCTGGTAATCGTATTTCTTCGGTTGCTGTTTGCCATACCAGGTGAGGGTGGACTGCAAGGACAGATCCTCGCGCGCCTGCCAGCTCAGCGTGGAGTTCAGCGTGTACTGCGGAATAATCGACAGACGTTCACCGGTCTCTTTATTTTTACTTTGCAGCATGTAGGTGATGTTGTTGGTCCAGTTAACGGTTTGGCTAACCGGGACGTTCAACGTACCTTCCAGGCCTTCTACTACCGCTTTAGGAATGTTTTCCCACTGGTAGATATCTGTTTTACCGTTGTTAATACGGTTCAACGGTACGGTACCGGCTTCGATTTTATCGCGGTAATCGTTGCGGAACCAGGTGACTCCAGCCAGCCAGCCGTCGCGTTTGAACTCCAGGCCAATTTCTTTGTTGATGCTGGTTTCCGCTTTCAGGTCGTCGTTGCCCATCATGTAGCAGCCGATGCCGCTGGCGGAACCGGTGGCGTAGCAGCCCTGGCCTTTACTGTACAAAATATAGTTCGGGTTGAGCTGGTACAGGCTCGGCGCTTTATAGGCCCGCGCGATGCCCATTTTCAGGGTAAAGTCGTCGCCCAGTCCCTGAGACAGGTTCAGAGACGGACTCCAGTTATTGCCCACGATGCTGTGGTGATCGAAACGCAGGCCCGGCGTCAGCATGGTGCTGTCGGTCAGTTCCATGTTGTTTTCGGCGAACAGAGAGAAGATCTCGGCATCCGAGTACGGGCTGCGGTTGGTGCTGCTAAAACCAGGAATATTACCGCCCATAAAGGTTTGCGAGTTGGACAGCATGTCTTTCATACGCTGCTGGTTCCACTCGGTACCGAGCGTCAGATTTTGGTTGACCAGCAGATCCAGCGGAATGCTGACCTCACTGTGCAGCATGACGTCACTCAGGTCGGCGTCGACATATTTTTGCGACGCTTTCGGATCGAAGATCCCTTCCGTGCCGCCAGCTAATCCTTCCGGGGTACGGGAGTTACGCGTGTGTTCGTACTGTACCCAGTTGCTGGTGGTGACGCCGTTATCCCAGCCGCCGTTCCAGGTCAGGGAGTAGTTCTGGCGATAAAGACGGTTGGTCTCTTTACCGTAGTTATCTTTCACCAACTGGTTGGTGTTGGTGTTTTGGGTGTCACCCGCGTACAGGTTGCCCTGACGGCTGTAACCGGCTTCCAGTTCGAGAGACTGGAGTGGGGCAAAGTCCCATCGCACTACGCCGTTAATGTCTTTGTTGATGACCCCTTCACGACCCGCCGGTAAGGTGTTGGCATAGGTCCCGGTACGTTCTGACTGGTGACCCTGGTTGATGTCCCAGGCGTCAGCCTGCGTTTTATCAAGATTACCATATAGACGGAAGCTGAAATCCCCGCCCAGTGGGCCATTCAGGCTGAAGTTGGTGCGTTTGGTGGAGCCTTCTTCTTTGTGTTCCGGGGCGTTGAAATAGGTATCCCAGGAACCATGCCACTCGTTGCTGCCTTTTTTGGTGATGATATTCACCACACCACCCGCAGCACCGTTACCGTAACGCGCCGCAGCAGGACCACGCAGCACCTCAATACGCTCGATCATTTCCGGCGGTACCCAGGCTGTATCGCCACGGGTATCACGCTCGCCGCGCCAGCCCTGACGTACGGAGTTGCGGCTGGTGACCGGCTTGCCGTCGATCAGGATCAGGGTGTTTTCTGGCCCCATGCCGCGAATATCAATCTGACGGTTGTTGCCGCGCTGGCCGCTGGTTGAGTTACCGGTCAGGTTAACGCCAGGCATGGTACGGATGATTTCCGCCACATCGCGCGCGGGAGGATTCTTACGGATTTCATCAGCGGTGATGGTGGAAACACCTGGCGCCTGCAGGTTCTGCTGGGCGGCGGTAACGACGATGGTATCTTCATGCGAGACGGCGGTGCTATCGGTTTTATCTTCTGCCATGGCTGGCAGCGCTATCCCGTAAATCCCTAAATTGACCAATAAGGCCAGTGAATGAATCTTGTTGTTCATTGTATGTCCTGCTTTCTTTTAGCCACGTGAACCAATGTGCCGTTGTGGGGCATTTGGCCTGATGTCGCCCGCTCCTGCGAAAACCATCCGTTCCAGAAAAAGTTCGCAGCGTCAGGTCGGTTTATGAGTGGTGAAAAACTGTACGCGCTTCCCACAGCGCGACAATACGCTATTGCAAATGCAAATAGTTATCAATAATATTATCAATATATTTCACGATTAGATTTAAAATTGCACAATAAACATGGGGTTATGACGGTGGCGGCGTTAATGATGGGAAGTGAGGCGTGGTGGCAGTCAAAAAATGGCCCGGAATGGGTGCGTGAGGACAGCGGCGATTACCGCGTGACGTTTTGGTGGCGTGACCCGCAGGGAACGGAAAAACACTCAACAATTCGTCGCGTGTGGGTCTACATTACCGGCGTGACCGACCACCATCAAAATGCCGTTCCCCAGTCGATGCAACGTATTGACGGTACAGATGTTTGGTGCTGGAGCATTACCCTGAACGCCCGCTGGCGCGGCAGTTACTGTTTCATCCCTTCTGCACGAGACGACATTTTTGCCACGTTGAACGCAGGCGACACTCCGGACAGAACGTTACTACGCGAAGGCTGGCGACAGCTGCTGCCGCAGGCCATCGCCGATCCCCTCAATCCTCAAAGCTGGCAAGGCGGGCGCGGGCATGCGGTCTCAGCGCTGGAAATGCCCGACGCCCCCGTTCAGCCTGGCTGGGACAGTCCCCAACCTCCGGATTCACCAGCGCTTTGCTTGCAATGGCACAGCGAAAGGTTAGGTAATACGCGCCGCGTGTGGGTGTTTACCACAGGCGAGGCAAATCCCGGGGAACGTCCGCTGGCAGTCCTGCTGGACGGACAGTTTTGGGCGCACAGCATGCCGGTCTGGCCCGCGCTGACCTCACTGACCCAGCGACATCAGCTCCCCCCTGCCGTTTATCTCCTAATTGATGCCATCGATACGCCTCATCGCAGTCGCGAGCTGCCGTGCAATGCCGATTTCTGGCTGGCGGTACAACAGGAGTTACTGCCGCTGGTGAACGCGACTGCCGCGTTCAGTGACGATCCGCAGCGCACGGTCGTCGCCGGGCAAAGCTTTGGGGGATTGTCCTCGCTGTATGCCGGTCTGAACTGGCCGGAACGTTTTGGCTGCGTGCTCAGTCAGTCCGGATCTTACTGGTGGCCGCATCGCGCAGGGCATCAGGATGGGATCGTGATTGAACAACTGAGGGCAGGAACGTTGAGCGCGCAGGGGCTGCGTATTGTTCTGGAAGCCGGAATTCGTGAACCGATTATTTTTCGCGCCAATCAGGCGCTCTTCGCACAGTTACCGCATGCACCACGGTCTATTTTCTGGCGTCAGGTTGAAGGTGGACACGACGCGCTTTGCTGGCGCGGCGGCTTAATGCACGGGCTGATGACGCTCTGGCAGCCGCTCACCGACACGATTTAACCGGACGATGTTCCACGACAGGAGTTGAGTATGGAATTCAGTAACCCTTTCGATAACCCGCAGGGGCAGTTTTACATTCTGCAAAACCCCCAACGTCAGTTTAGCCTTTGGCCGCAGCAGTGCTCGCTTCCTGCTGGCTGGGCCATCGCATGCGAACCGCAA
Organism: Citrobacter sp. wls613; assembly: GCF_005281195.1. Taxonomy (NCBI): domain Bacteria; kingdom Pseudomonadati; phylum Pseudomonadota; class Gammaproteobacteria; order Enterobacterales; family Enterobacteriaceae; genus Citrobacter; species Citrobacter sp. wls613. The sequence continues at coordinate 4,877 of NZ_SZXN01000042.1, read as the reverse complement.
TCCCAGGAAGCCTGCCAGCAATGGCTTGCGGAAAACTGGACCACGCTAACACCTGCAAATTATGCCGATGTACAGGAGGCAGAATGACTCAGCGCTTACCGTTAGTCGCGGCCCAGCCGGGGATCTGGATGGCGGAAAAACTCTCCACGTTGCCTTCAGCATGGAGCGTCGCGCACTACGTGGAATTAACCGGGGAACTGAACGCACCGCTGCTGGCGAAAGCGGTTGTCGTCGGTCTGGGGCATGCTGATACCCTGCGTATGCGGTTTTGCGAAGACAACGGCGAGGTTTGGCAGTGGGTTGATCCAACGTTCACTTTTACGCAACCCGAGATTATCGATGTCCGTGACATGGCCAGTCCGCACGACGCCGCTCGGGCGTTGATGCAGGCTGACTTGCAGCAAGACATTCGTGCCGATGGCGCAAAACCCCTGGTCTGCCATCAACTTATTCAAGTGGCAGATAACCGTTGGTACTGGTATCAGCGCTATCATCATTTGCTGGTGGATGGTTTCAGTTTTCCTGCCATCACCCGCCAGATAGCCGCCATTTACCGCGCATGGCAGCACGGCGAACCGACGCCGGAATCACCTTTTACCCCTTTTTCCGAGGTGGTGGAAGAGTATCAGCAGTATCGCCACAGCGAGGCGTATCAACGTGACGGCGCATTCTGGGCCGGGCAGCGAGAGCAGTTGCCGCCACCGGCTTCGCTGTCGGGCAAACCCCTGCCGGGCCGGGCGACCAGCGCGGATATTATTCGCATGCAGTTGACTGCCCCCGACGGCGTATTCCGCCAGCTTGCCGCGCGCATGCCTGACATTCAGCGTGCGGATTTAGCACTGGCGCTGGTGGCACTATGGTTGGGGCGTTTATGCAGCCGGATGGATTATGCCGCCGGGTTTATTTTCATGCGCCGCATGGGGTCGGCGGCGCTAACGGCAACCGGGCCGGTGTTGAATGTGCTGCCATTCGGTGTGCATCTTGATGCCGCGGAAAGCCTACCTGAACTGGCGAAACGACTGGCCGGGCAGCTCAAGAAGATGCGTCGTCATCAGCGTTATGATGCGGAGCAAATTGTGCGCGACGGCGGCCGGGCTGCCGGTGAAGAGGCGCTGTTTGGTCCGGTACTGAACGTGAAAATCTTTGACTACCAGCTGGATCTTCCCGGCATCCAGGCACAAACCCATACGCTGGCGACCGGGCCGGTTAACGATCTGGAACTGGCGCTGTTCCCGGATGAAAACGGCGGTCTGAGCATTGAAATTCTCGCCAATAAACAGCGTTATGATGAGGCGACGCTGGCGCAACATGCGTCGCGTTTAACCGCGCTGATGGGCCAGTTTGCCGAAAACCCGGCGCTGCGCTGCGGCGATGCCGATATGCTATTGCCGTCAGAACAGGAACAGCTGGCGCAAATAAACGAGACGGCGATTGATATTCCGTTCACCACGCTCAGCGCGCTGGTGGCGGAACAGGCCGCGAAAACACCGGATGCGCCGGCGCTGGCCGACGCTCGCTATCAGTTCAGCTACCGCGAAATGCGTGAGCAGGTTGTTGCACTGGCGCAGGTGCTGCGTGAACGCGGCGTGCGACCAGGCGACAGCGTTGCCGTGGCCTTACCGCGCTCTGTGTTCCTGACGCTCGCATTACACGGCATTGTGGAAGCGGGTGCCGCCTGGCTGCCGCTGGATACCGGCTATCCGGACGATCGTCTGCGGATGATGCTGGAAGATGCACGTCCTACGTTGTTGATCACTACCGAAGAACAGCTGTCCCGCTTTCGCGATATTCCTGGGCTGGACAGTGTGTGCTATAACGCGCCGCTGCCAACGGAAAATAGCGTCCCGCTGGCGTTATCGCGTCCAGAGCATACCGCTTACATCATCTTTACCTCGGGTTCGACCGGCAGACCAAAGGGGGTGATGGTGGGGCAAACCGCCATCGTTAACCGCCTGTTGTGGATGCAAAATCACTATCCGCTGACCGCCGATGATGTGGTGGCGCAAAAAACGCCATGCAGTTTTGATGTCTCGGTGTGGGAGTTTTTCTGGCCGTTTATTGCGGGCGCAAAGCTGGTGATGGCGGAGCCTGAGGCGCATCGTGACCCGCTGGCGATGCAGCAGTTCTTTGCACAATATGGCGTAACCACCACGCACTTTGTGCCGTCGATGCTGGCGGCGTTTGTTGCCTCGCTGACGCCGGAGACGGCGCGGGAAAGCTGCGCTACGCTGAAGCAGGTGTTCTGCAGCGGTGAAGCCCTGCCAGCAGAACTGTGCCGCGAGTGGGAACAGTTGACCCACGCACCGCTGCACAATTTGTACGGCCCGACCGAAGCGGCGGTGGATGTCAGCTGGTATCCGGCATGCGGAGATGCGCTTGCCGCCGTGACCGGCAACAGCGTGCCGATTGGCTATCCGGTCTGGAATACGGGCCTGCGGATCCTTGATGCCATGATGCGCCCGGTGCCTGTCGGCGTGGCGGGCGATCTGTACCTGACAGGGATCCAACTGGCGCAGGGGTATCTGGGCCGCCCGGACCTGACGGCAAGTCGTTTTATTGCCGATCCGTTTGCGCCCGGTGAACGCATGTACCGTACCGGGGACGTGGCGCGCTGGCTGGATAATGGTGCGGTGGAGTATCTCGGGCGCAGCGATGACCAGCTAAAAATCCGCGGGCAGCGCATTGAACTGGGTGAGATTGATCGGGTAATGCAGACGCTACTGGATGTCAAGCATGCCGTGGCCCATGCCTGCGTATTCAATCAGGCGGTAGCTACCGGCGGCGATGCGCGCCAGCTGGTCGGGTATCTGGTGTCGCATTCGGGGTTACCGCTGGATATTCCCGCACTACAGGCGAGACTGCGTGAAACGCTGCCTGCGCATATGGTGCCGACCGTGTTATTGCAGCTGGCGGAGTTACCGCTCAGCGCCAACGGTAAGCTGGATCGTAAAGCCTTACCGATGCCGCAGTTGACGCCGCGTACGGCAGGACGCGCGCCATACCCGGGCACGGAGACCACCATTGCCGAGGCCTTTTCCGCGCTGCTGGGCTGTGAAGTTAATGATGTAGCAGCAGACTTCTTCGCGCTCGGCGGTCATTCGTTGCTGGCAATGAAGCTGGCGGCGCAGTTGAGCCGCGTATTTGAACGTCAGGTGACGCCAGGGCAGGTGATGGTTGCTTCCACCGTTGAACAACTCAGTACGCTGTTGGACAGCAACGATGACGCACAGTCACAGCAACTGGGGTTTGAAGCGCTGCTACCGCTGCGCACCAGCCACGGCCCAACGCTGTTCTGTTTCCATCCGGCGTCCGGCTTTGCCTGGCAGTTTAGCGTGTTATCGCGCTATTTGAACCCTGAGTGGTCAATTACTGGCATTCAGTCGCCACGGCCTAGTGGGCCGATGCAGACGGCAGCAAATCTCGATGATGTCTGTGAATACCATCTTAAAACGTTGCTGGAGCAGCAGCCTCACGGCCCCTACTATTTACTGGGGTATTCGCTGGGCGGCACGCTGGCGCAGGGTATTGCGGCACGCTTGCAGGCCAGGGGAGAGAAGGTTGCATTCCTGGGGTTGCTGGATACCTGGCCGCCGGAAACGCAAAACTGGCAGGAAAAAGAGGCCAATGGGTTGGATCCTGCCGTATTGGCGGAAATCGAACGCGAACGCGAGGCGTTTCTGGCGGCGCAGCAGGGCAATGCGTCCGACACGCTGTTTAGCACCATTGAGGGTAACTATGCCGATGCGGTGCGTCTGTTAACCACCGCGCACAGCGTGCCTTTTGACGGTCACGCCACGCTGTTTGTCGCTGAGCGTACCTTACCGCCGGGTGTCAGCCCTGAACATAGCTGGTCGCCGTGGATAGCCAGTCTGGATATCTACCGTCAGGACTGCGCGCACGTTGATATTATTTCGCCGTCGGCGTTTGAGAAGATTGGGCCGATCATAAACAGGTTGATCGCTCCGCCTGCGTAGCCGGGAATACTCACTATTGGCTTATTTGAACAACCTCATAATGTAAATTAAATGTTATGAGGTTGTTTTGTTTATGCTGATCTGGGAGACCATAAGGCTTAATAAATTCTGAATATAATATCTGGCAGGTTATTAGGGGCAAAGAGTGTTTCGGATAATTCTTATTAGCTGGTAGACTTTGTCTACAGGAAGACGTTTCTTTTGGCCAGAAATTCAGGTTACACAACATGTCATCATTAAAAATAAAGAAAGATAATGATTCAGAATTAGCTGCTTATCCGCAGACGACGGTAAGCGGTAATGAAATTGATTTATTCAACCTGCTCGAGATTTTGTGGCGCGCCAGGACCAAGATTATTGCTACCGTCTTCGCGTTTGCCTGCGTGGGGATTTTGGTGTCTTTTCTGCTTCCGCAAAAATGGACCAGTGAGGCAATTGTTACCCCAGCTGAACCCGTGCAGTGGCAGGGACTTGAGAATGCGTTGACCAAGTTGCGTGTGCTGGACATGGATATTAGCGTTAACCGTGGTGATGTATTTAACCTGTTTATCAAGAAATTTCAGTCGCCATCGCTGCTGGAAGAGTATCTGCGCTCTTCACCTTATGTGATGGATCAGCTGAAAGGCGCTGATATAGACGAAATGGATTTGCATCGGGCGATAGTACGCCTCAGTGAAAAAATGAAAGCGGTTGATGCAAATCAGGGTAAGAAGAATGAAACCTCGCTGTATACCGCGTGGACGCTAAGCTTTACCGCACCGCTGGCTGAAGAAGCGCAGGCCGTGCTGGCAGGGTATATCCAGTTTATTTCTGACCGTGTTGTGAAAGAAACGCTGGAGAATATTCGCAATAAACTGGCCATCAAAACCGGTAATGGTGCCAACTTACTGATTTAGTGTATGA
>NZ_SZXN01000072.1:24374-36387 GCF_005281195.1 Citrobacter sp. wls613 | reverse complement strand
TCATATCAGGAACTTGTTCGCACCTTCCTTAGTTTGATGGAAGGATACTTTGAGGTTGTAAAGGTAGATCGCTGCTTCTTTAATGAGCAGGTGCAGAATCCAACCTTGTACCCGCTGATTGCTTCCATTCAAAAACACTGCGACAAAATTATTATTGAAGGGATTGAGAATAGAGAACATATGGGGTTACTGCGTGAGGTGGGGATTTGGGGATTACAGGGGTATCTTTTTAAATCTGTCCCTTTTAAAAATGTGGATTCATTGCTTTAGTGTTGAAACCATCAAAGGGGCTTACGCCCCTTTGATGTATCACCCGCCTGTGCTGCTCTGACCGCTCAAGGCTGACAAGGTTAGCGACTGTGTAAAACTGGCTTGTGAGGCTCTCGCCTGGAAATCAATGTAATCACTCAATCTTGAGCTATCGCTGGCGATAATGAGCGGAACAGACGCTTCAAGATTTAGATTGAATACAGGTGAAAGGTTGTACGATGGCGCACTATTGGTACTGGTTAGGGATGATGTAGCAGAATCACGAAGCGCTCCCGCTTGCAGAGAATCACCATTCAGGCTGTATTGTTCTACCGCTGTCCCTGTATGAATGAGCCTGTTTACCATTCTGTGTAAATGCCTTTCTCAGAAGTGACCGTCAAGGCGGTCACCGAACTCGATAATAAAGCGACTCATGGCTATCCGCCAGTCCTGAAGTGGCATCGTCCATTTCTGTGAGGCTGACTGGATAGCCAGCCTCATCACTTTTTTCACCGATTCATCTATCGGGAACACTTTCCGTTTCTTTATCGCATGTCTGATGACGCTATTCAGCGATTCGATTGCGTTAGTGGTGTAGATAACCTTGCGGATCGCCTCCGAATACACGAAGAAGGTGGCAACATTCGGCCAGTTTGCCCGCCAGCTGCGACTTATCTGCGGGTACCGTGCATCCCATTCCTTCCCGAACGCATCCAGCGCCTGCAACGCGCCTTCTTCCGTGGCTGCGCGGTAAACCTGTTTCAGGTCACGGGTTACCGCTTTATAGTCTTTCCACGCCAAGAACCGCAGGCTGTTGCGTGCCATGTGTACTATGCACAACTGGATCTGCGTCTCCGGGTAGACGGCATTAATCGCTTCCGGGAAGCCTTTCAGGCCGTCCACACAGGCGATAAGGATATCGTTCAGCCCGCGATTTTTCAGTTCCGTCAGTACATTCAGCCAGAACTTTGCACCTTCATTTTCGGCCAGCCACATACCTGGCAGCTCTTTCTGACCATCAAGGTTAATACCCAGAGCCAGGAACACCGCTCTGTTGATAACCCGGCTGTCCTGCCGTACTTTCAGGACAATACATTCAAGATAAACAATGGGATAAATCGCATCCAGAGGACGGTTTTGCCATTCTACAACCTGGTCGATTGCGGCATCGGTGACTTTCGATATCAGCGCCGGAGAGACGTCTGCATCGTACATTTCTTTGAAGACTGAGGTAATTTCGCGGGTAGTCATCCCTCTGGCATACAGCGCCAGGATCTGGTTGTCCATGCCGGTAATGCGGGTCTGATTTTTCTTCACCAGTTGTGGTTCGAAGGAACCATCACGATCACGTGGAGTACGTAATTCCATCGGCCCGTCGGTAGTGGTGACGGTTTTCGTGGAATAGCCATTACGGGAGTTGGTTCCCGATTTGGGCTGATTTTTATCATGTCCCAGATGGTGAGTCAGTTCAGCGTTGAGAGCAGCCTCAACACTGATTTTCTTGAGCAGGCGATCGAACTGACTGAGATCTTCAGGGGTTTTGAGATTTTTGGCCAGTTCGTTAGCCAGAGCCTGCAATTGTTTGTCGTCCATAATTTAACCTTCATTTGATGTTGAATTGAACATATCAAAATCAGGCAATTACACAAATATATGTACAGGCTCGCACCTGGGCTTGCCTGACTGACCGCAGGCCGGCGACGACAAGGTGGAAAAGTTCGGCGTGTGGCTCTGGCGGCAACGATCCCGCGAAGGGCGGACGGTGCTTGAGCTGTTGAACGTAAGCATGCGGGCAAACCATCTTGCGCGACTATGCCGGATGCCACCTATGCGGCAGCAGCTCTGCAATCTCACTAGCTCGCTGCGTCGGCAACCGTCTCAGCACATCCTTGAGATAGGCATACGGATCGTGCCCATTATTACGGGCCGACTGGATCAAACTCATGATCGCAGCAGCGCGCTTGAGCATGCGAACCCGCGCCGAGCATTTGAGAAGGCAACGGGATGAACGCTGGCTGGATAGCCGTGGTTTTCTGGGTAAGCAGGCGAATCCATTTGTGGACGAGGTTGGCATTGAGGCTGTAGCCCAAGGCGATGTTTGCGATGGAGGCACCGGGTTCAGAACACTCCTGAATGACCTGGGCCTTGAAAGATTTGCTGTAGGTACGGCGCTGAGGGCGCATGGAAAATCCGCTTGATGGGCCATGGCCTTCGGCGGCGGTGTCGGGAAGGTGTGTTGGCCGGACGGATACTGTTGAACTACGTTGTCTGGGGCAACGGAAGTGTTTCGGCCCGACTCTGGAACGCGATCCGCAGCGACGACTGGGCAATTCCGCACGTTGGCCTGAGCAGCCTCGGGGAAATCGTCGTCTGGGCGCGCCCAGACGAGTTTCCGCCAAGGAACATGCAGACAAGCAAGGGGCTGCGGGCACTCGGCTACAACGTGAGGATCGGTGTTTGATCGAGGCGCCTGTGGCACACGCAGGCTGAGGAGCCAGGCGCTGTCCATTGCCTGATCAGGCCGCCCCCCTGTGCCTTGCCTGAGCAGTTGACCTGCATCAATGGGGCGGGAGAACGCTGCACATTGACTCTTGACTCCTGAAGTTTTTCATAGTAGGTCTAGTATTACAAAGTATTGCAAGGATTTCCTTGGCCGGAACCGCAAAGCGACGCGATTGGAGAGGGTGAGATGAAAGCGCACCTACAGGTGATTTTCACGCTCGATGAATTGGCTGCGTACTTGAAAGTCGGCAAGCGGACGCTTTATCGACTCGCCGCACACGGGGAAATTCCGGCTTTCAAGGTGGGCGGGACGTGGCGGCTTCGTCAAAGTGAAATCGATCAGTGCATCAATGATCAGACCCGAGCCGGAGCAAAGAAGGAGGTGATGCGCAAGCGTGAACAGCAGAAGTCATCCGAGCAGCCCGTGTCGCCTGGGCGCACTGCCCGTCGCAGCAGGCAAAGGGCTTGAGTAACTCGTTTTCCAATTTTTCTGGAGGTATGACATGGACATCGATTTCAAGAAGTTGGCTCCCTGGAACTGGTTCAAGAACGAGCAGCAAGAGCAGCAGACCGCCTCTTCCCTGCCGGTGCAGCGCAATGACCTGCCAGCGGCGAGCGGGCCAGTCAGCCCGATCCTGCAACTGCATCGGGAAATCGACCGGCTGTTCGATGACGCATTCCGGGGCTTCGGTTTTCCGGCGTTGAACATGCCGCAGTGGCCATCCGATTGGTCGGGCATGCTGAAGCCGGCCCTGGACATCCAGGAAACCGACAAGCAGTACAAGATTGCCCTGGAAGTGCCCGGTGTCGAGGAGAAGGACATCCAGATCACCCTCGACAACGACGTGCTGATGGTGCGTGGCGAGAAGCGCCAGGAACAGGAGAAGAAGGAAGGTGGCTTCCACCGTGTGGAGCGCTCCTACGGCAGCTTTCAGCGTGCCTTGAACCTGCCTGACGACGCCAACCAGGATTCGATCAAGGCATCGTTCAAGAACGGGGTGCTCACGGTCACGATCGACAAGCGCGAGGTCAGTGCGCCGAAGCAGGGACGCTCGATCCCGATCAACGGCTGACGTCGCCGGCTCGTTCGTCACAAGAAAAACCCGGCCCGAGACGAGGTGTCGCGGCTCGCGATGCCTCGTCGCCTCAACCTTTTCAACCTTCTAAGGAGCATCAGCATGGCCAGAAAACAATGCCAGGTCTGCGGCCAACCCGCCACCGTGCGGGTGGAAGCCAATCTCAACGGTCGTCACAGCACCATGCTGTTGTGCGACGACCATTACCGGCAATTAGTGCGCCAGCAAAAGCGCACCGTTTCGCCGCTGGAAGCCTTGTTCGGTTCGCGCAGCGGCCTGTTCGAGGACTTCCTCGGCAGTGACTTCTTCCGCATCGGCGACGACGCGACGCCAGTTGCCGCCGATACCGATGACGTGGTCGATGCCTCGTTTGGCGAGCCCGCCGCCGCAGGTTCGGGTGCACCGCGCCGTCGCGGCAGTGGGCTGGCCAGCCGCATCAGCGAACAGTCGGAAGCCTTGTTGCAGGAGGCCGCCAAACACGCTGCCGAATTTGGCCGCTCCGAGGTGGATACCGAACATCTGCTGCTGGCGCTGGCCGACAGCGACGTGGTCAAGACCATCCTGGGTCAGTTCAAGATCAAGGTCGATGACCTCAAGCGGCAGATCGAGTCTGAGGCCAAGCGCGGGGACAAGCCCTTCGAGGGCGAGATCGGCGTGTCGCCGCGCGTGAAGGATGCGCTCAGCCGCGCCTTCGTGGCCTCCAATGAACTCGGCCATTCTTATGTCGGTCCAGAGCATTTCCTGATCGGTCTGGCCGAGGAAGGCGAAGGGCTGGCCGCCAACCTGCTGCGCCGCTACGGCCTGACGCCGCAGGCGCTGCGCCAACAGGTCAGCAAGGTGGTCGGCAAGGGCGCCGAGGATGGACGCGCAGAGACGCCGACCAACACGCCAGAACTCGACAAGTACTCGCGCGACCTGACCAAGATGGCGCGCGACGGCAAGCTCGACCCGGTGATCGGCCGCGCGCAGGAGATCGAAACCACCATCGAGGTGCTGGCCCGGCGCAAGAAGAACAACCCGGTGCTGATCGGCGAGCCGGGTGTGGGCAAGACCGCCATCGTCGAAGGGCTGGCGCAGCGCATGGTGGCGGGTGAAGTGCCCGAGACCTTGCGCGACAAGCGCCTGGTGGAACTCAACATCAACGCCATGGTGGCCGGCGCCAAATATCGCGGCGAGTTCGAGGAGCGCGTGCAGAAGGTGCTGAAGGAGGTGACCGAGCACCAGGGCGAGCTGATTTTGTTCATCGACGAGGTGCACACCATCGTCGGTGCCGGCCAGGGCGGTGGCGAAGGCGGGCTGGACGTGGCCAACGTGTTCAAACCGATGATGGCGCGCGGTGAACTCAACCTAATCGGCGCCACGACGCTGAACGAGTACCAGAAATACATCGAGAAGGATGCCGCACTGGAGCGGCGCTTCCAGCCGGTGACGGTGCCCGAGCCGACGGTGGCCCAGGCCATCATGATTCTGCGCGGCCTGCGCGACACCTTCGAGGCGCACCACAAGGTCAGCATCTCCGAGGACGCGATCATCGCGGCGGCCGAGTTGTCCGACCGCTACATCACGGCGCGCTTCCTGCCGGACAAGGCGATCGACCTGCTCGACCAGGCGGCCGCGCGCGTCAAGCTGTCGGCCACGGCCCGGCCGGTGGCCGTGCAGGAGCTGGAGTCCGAACTGCACCAGCTGCGGCGTGAACAGGATTACGTGGCCGCGCGCAAGCAGTACGACCAGGCCGCCGAGCTCGGCAAGCGCATCGAAGCCAAGGAGGCCGAGCTCAAGAAGCTCGTCGAGAACTGGGAGCGGGAGCGGGCCTCCGGCAGTGCCGAGGTCAAGGCGGAACACGTGGCGCAGATCGTCTCGCGCCTGACCGGCATCCCGGTCAACGAGTTGACGGTGGAAGAGCGCGAAAAGCTGCTGCACTTGGAACAACGGCTGCACGAGCGCCTGGTGGGACAAGACGAGGCGGTCCGTGCCGTGGCCGATGCCGTGCGGCTGTCCCGCGCCGGCCTGCGCGAAGGCAGCAAACCGGTGGCTACCTTCCTGTTTCTGGGCCCGACCGGGGTGGGCAAGACCGAGCTCGCCAAGGCATTGGCCGAATCGATCTACGGCGATGAGCACGCCCTGTTGCGCATCGACATGTCGGAATATGGCGAACGCCATACCGTGGCGCGGCTGGTGGGCGCGCCTCCGGGCTATGTCGGTTACGACGAAGGCGGTCAGCTCACCGAGAAGGTGCGGCGCAAGCCCTACAGCGTGCTGCTGCTCGACGAGATCGAGAAGGCACACCCTGACGTCTACAACATCCTGCTGCAAGTGTTCGACGACGGTCGCCTCACCGACGGCAAGGGCCGGGTGGTGGATTTCACCAACACCATCATCATCGCCACGTCCAACCTGGGTTCGGACATCATCCAGCGACGGCTGAAGGCGCGTGGGGCGGCCGACGAGGAGTACGAAAAGACCAAGGCCGAGGTCATGGACGTGCTGCGCGGCCACTTCCGGCCCGAGTTCCTCAACCGCATCGACGAGATCATCGTCTTCCATGCGCTGGGCAAGGAGGAGATCCGCCACATCGTCGGCCTGCAGCTCGATCGCGTGGCGCGCAGCGCCGCCAGCCAGGGCGTGACGCTCACTTTCGATCAGACGCTGATCGACCATTTCGCGGAAGAAGGCTACAAACCCGAGTTCGGTGCGCGTGAACTCAAGCGCCTGATCCGCAGCGAGCTGGAAACTGCGCTGGCGCGCGAGATGCTCGGTGGCAGCATCGGCAAGGGCGATCACGCCAGCGCACGCTGGGACGACAAGGCCGAACGCGTGGTGTTCGAACGCAAAGAGCTACCGCAGACCCCGGCCGAGCCGGAGCAGCCGGATGTCGCGAAGGCGACCGAGACGCCGCACGGCGACGCTGGCAAAGGCTCGCGCAAGAAGAAGTCGGCGAGCGACGCATCGTGATGGGCGTGTTCGAGCACGCCTACCGGATTCTCGACATCAACCGCGCGGTGCTGGAGCGCTGTGCGCGCGAGCTGCTGGCGCGGGAAACGCTCGACGAAAGCGATATCCGTCAATTGACTCAAGGACTTGTTCGGTACTGAAAACAGTAGTAGGTGCCATTCAGAGTAAACCGACGGCTCTGTTCAGTGCGTCATCCAATTCGTCGGCATTGTTCAAGGAGAACCGATATGTCTGCATTGACTCCGTGGGACCCCTTCCGAGAACTGGATGAATTGCAAAACCGCCTGGCGACGATGTTCGGACGAATACCCCAGCGACAGGGCGCCCGTACCGGCAACGAAGCCATGACCACGGCGGACTGGGCACCAATGGCGGACATCAGCGAGGATGAGAACGCATTCCTCCTCAAGCTGGATCTGCCGGAGGTCCCCAAGGATGCCGTGCGCGTCAGCGCGGAAAACGGTGTGCTCACCATCAGCGGCGAGCGCAAACTGGAAAAAGAGGAGCAGGGCAAGAAGTTCCACCGCATCGAACGTGCGTATGGCCGCTTTGTGCGCAGCTTTGTCTTGCCTGACAACGTTGATCCGACCAAGGTGACGGCTTCCATGAAAGACGGCGTGCTGGAAGTGCGGCTTGTCAAGGCCGAGCAAGCCAAACCGAAACAGATTGAAATCTCAGTCAACTAACTTCAACCAAGAGCCCAAGATCATGAATATCAAACAGCCACAATACACCTTCTCCGCACTTGCCCTGGCGGTCGTCGTCGGACTGAGCGGACCGGCTCTGGCCCAATCGGCGGCAGGTTCTAGCCCAGGTGCTGCAGCACCCTCTGCCGCATCCAAGGCGGCACAGCCACAGGTAGATGACAAGGCCGCCCGGGAAGCCGATAAAAAGCGTGCCGAGCTCACTCAAGACGCCATCACGGCGCTCACCAAGACCCAGGAGGCTTTGACCCTCCTTGATGCAAAGAAGACCAAGGAGGCGCTTGCTGCGCTGGAACTGGCCAGCGGAAAGCTGGAACTGGTATTGGCACGCGACGCCAAACTTGCTTTAGCGCCGGTCGATGTACGCGTCATCACCCACGATATCCACGCCAACGTGGAATCGGTAAAGAAAGCGGTCAAGTTGTCTCGGGAGTTGTTGGGTGATGGCGAGGTGCAAAAGGCCCGGCCCATCGTTGCCAATCTGGCCAGCGAAATCGTAATCCAAACCGACAACCTTCCGATGGCAACGTACCCGGCAGCGATCAAGTCGGCCGCACGGCTCATCGACAGCGGCGAGATCGACAACGCCAAAGCGGAACTCGTCCGAGCACTGAACACGCTGGTGGTGACCTCGGTCGCCTTTCCTCTGCCCGTGCTACGGGCCGAAGCCGCGATGGCAAAAGCTGAAAAGCTGGCCGAGACCGACAGGCGCGATGCCAAGCAGAACGAGGAGCTCAGCACCTTGCTGTCGTCCGTGCGCACGGAGATCGAGATGGCGCAGATCCTGGGTTATGGCAAGAAGGCGGACTTCAAACCCATCTTCGATCAGGTGAAGTCCATTGAGCAAAAGTCGGCTGGTGGCAAAAGCGGCAAGGGATGGTTCGACGAGTTGAAGACGCGCATCCAAAAGCTGTTTTGAGGTGATGAAGGGGCTGACTGCTCTGCCGGTCAGTCTCGCGATGTTCGCATTCAGCCCCAATAGATTCGCCTATTTTCACTATCTCATACGAGGCATATCACCATGAATGAGCAAACACCGAATCCCAATGCGACGAACGAAGGAATAAACGAACAGGCCGCGGTAAGCAGCCTTCCTGTCAGTCCAGAGTCCAAGCCTGAAGTCGTCACGGAGGTACAGCCTGAGGTTCAGAAAGAAACGGACTCACAGGCGGCAGACAAACGTAAACAAGTCCTCGATGAGGCAGTCTCGGCCTTGTCGCTGACCAAATCAGCGCTGGCCGCACTTGACGGCAAGGACACTGCACGCGCATTGGCAACGCTGGCCGAAGTGACGGGAAAGCTGGAGCTGATCGTCGCGCGCGAACCCACGCTCGCCCTGGCCGGCGTTGATGTGCGCACCATCGTGCACGACTTGTTCGCCAACACGGAAACCATTGAGGCGATGACCGACGAGGCGCTGGATGCCCTCAAACATGGCGAGGTGCAACAGGCTCGCCACGTGCTGGCTTTGCTGGCCAGTGAAATCGTGATCACGGTCACCAACATCCCTTTGGCGTCCTATCCCGCAGCCGTGAAGGCAGTCGTGCCGCTGATCGATCAGGGCAAGATCGAAGAAGCCAAAGCCGCGCTGCAGTCAGCGCTCAGCACGCTGGTCGAGGAGCGCAGCGTGCTTCCGCTGCCCGTCCTGCGTGCGAAGCTGCTCCTGAAGCGCGCCGAGCCCCTGGTAGAAGATGGTCAGCGCAGCGAAGCATCCAATGAGCGCCTGGAGACATTGTTGAACGAAGCCCGGCAGCAGTTGGAAATGGCAGAACTGCTGGGCTATGGAAAAAGGAAGGACTTTGAGCCCCTGTACGCTGAACTCAAGAAAATCAAGGAAAAGACGGGAGGGGGAGGCTGCGGAAAAGGCTGGCTCGATGAAGTCAAGGCAAAACTGTCCAAGTTGTTCTGAAACCGCTGGAGAGGGGGCGCATAGCGCCCCCTCTCTTGTCCCATGAGTGTTTGATTTTTTATTTTGTATAGATCTTTAGGAGATATTGCATGAACACAGACACCATCGCCAATTCCAATGCGGATGACCCCACCAAAGCACTGTGTTCGCTGAGCCAAAATTGGTGGCTTTTTGTGCTGCGCGGTGTCTTGGCATTGATTTTTGCAGCCCTCGCGTTCTGGATGCCACAATCGGCTCTGTTGGCCATGACCATCATGTTCGGCGCATTTTCCTTGGTCAATGGCGCGTTCAACTTGTTTGCAGCGGTGCGCCATATCCAGAAAAAAGAGCGCTGGGGCTGGTTGCTGTTCAGCGGCATTGTCGGCATACTTACGGGCGTCGTCGTCCTGGTTGCTCCTTGGGTCGCCACGATAGTCTTGGCTTCTTTTTTATGGGCTAGCGTGGGCTTCTGGGCGATTTTCACCGGTGTGCTGGAGATATCCGCCGCCGTTCGGCTGCGTCGGGAAATCAAGGGTGAAATCTGGCTTGCCCTCAGTGGACTGCTCTCGATTATCCTTGGTGCTATCGTCTTGTGGATATTTTTTACCCGTCCGGTCGAGTCATTCGTGGCCGCAGGCTGGCTGTTGGGTTTCCATGCGGCAGTCTATGGCGTCACGCTTTTGTTCTTGAGTTGGAGTCTTCGCAAAACGCGCCTGGGGTAAGAGCGTGCCAAACCAAAATCTATGGATATGAGCATCCTCGATTCATGCCTCCGTAGAAATGACATCGAAGGAGTCATACATGCAGATACAATATAGCTATCGAGCTATCGACAAAGAGTTTCATGAACCTTGGCAGAGAGCTTTGGGAAATGTGATCGAGCACGCCCTCAAGCCATTGCTCGACAAACACACTAAAGATTCAGCGCGACTTCAAATCGTCCTTGATCGCGACAAGATCAAGCGGCAATTTCTGGCCAGTGGCTATATGCACCTGCCCGGCAAAAAGATTGTCAGCGTTACTGCATCACATAACGAGCTGACGCCCCTCGCGCAGATGCTCGCACAGTCGTTGTTCCGTCAGGCCAAGAAGCATTTTGACCGACTGCATGCTCAGGATCAAATCAAGCGCAAAGCACGACGCGAGCGCTTGCGCGAGCTCAAGGTGCGGATTGCCGCAAAACCCGCATCAGCCGCCCATGAGGCCGAGGTGACCCGAATGCCTCTACTGTCGAAACTTGAGGCTGTCGCAAGGCGTGAGCTGGCTTATCTGCGGGCCGTCGGCGATTTACCGCGCGATTATCCGACGCTGCGCGACGTGGTGGATGAAGCGATTGTCCGGGCTAAGGTGGAATGGCAATCCGTGCCGGGGGAAAAAGAGGCTTACACCGGTCTTTTGAAGCATCTGTTCGCCGTCCTGGATAACGAAGTGGCAAGCAGCCGGCAATTTGGCGAATCCGTTTCTCTGGACGCGCCGGTCGAACCGGATGCCCAAGACGTGGCCGAGGCCATGGTGGAAGAGGAAATCTTCGAATTTTATCAGCACGATGACACACTCAAGCTGGCCGATATTTTCGCTGGCAGTCAGCATCCCGATGTCGCAACGATCGTGGAACAGGAGGAGCTGATTGATCGGTCGAGCGAGTTCGCTTTTGCATTTGACCTGCTGAAGGACATGCCGCGTTTGTGGCGGCGCATTTTTCTGCTTATCCGTGTGGACGGGCTGAATGCCAGCAGCGTCTCTGAAATCCTGCTGATTCCTAGTAAGGAAGATGCTGTCCGAAGGTGGCTCATGCAGGCCGAAGCATTCATCGCTGCTCATCTGGAAGAGGCCGGAGTAAGCAAAAACGGGAACGATTGGCTCCAAAGCGTTGATTGGTCGGCATTGTCTGTGACCCGAAACGAGGCAGCCTCACTGTGGTCCAAGGAGGCGAACCATGAAGAATGATCTTCACCTTGTCTGCCCGCATTGCCAGTCCATCAACCGCGTACCGACTGCGAAGCTATCGGAACATCCCAACTGTGGCCGCTGCCAGCAGCCCTTGTTCACGGGCGAGCCCATCGAGTTGACCACGGCGACGTTCTCGCGCCACGTGGAGCGCAGCGATCTGCCGCTGCTGGTCGATTTCTGGGCGCCATGGTGCGGGCCGTGCAAGATGATGGCGCCACAGTTCCAGCAAGCGGCGCACCAGCTCGAACCGAGGATCCGGCTGGCGAAGGTGAATACCGAGGCTGAGCCCCACCTGGCCACGCAGTTCGGTA
The DNA here is from genome assembly GCF_005281195.1 of Citrobacter sp. wls613. Lineage (NCBI taxonomy): Bacteria > Pseudomonadati > Pseudomonadota > Gammaproteobacteria > Enterobacterales > Enterobacteriaceae > Citrobacter > Citrobacter sp. wls613. The sequence continues at coordinate 24,755 of NZ_SZXN01000072.1, read as the reverse complement.
TCCGCAGCATCCCGACGCTCGCCCTGTTCCAGGGTGGGCGGGAGATCGCCCGTCAGGCCGGCGTGATGGGCGCGCAGGACATCGTGCGCTGGACGTCGACGCAAGTGGGACGCTGACCGATGCAGGGCTTGCTCGGCACTACACTAATCCTGCTGGCGGCTTGCAGCCTGGCGGCGATGGCGACGGCGGCGTTCAGAGTGCCCGCCTTGCTGGGGTATCTCTCTGTCGGCGTTGTACTGGGCCCCTCAGTCATCGGCGTGATCGCGCCGGGGGAGACGCTGAGCTTTCTGTCCGAGCTGGGCGTGGCGCTGCTGTTGTTCATGGTCGGACTGGAATTCTCCCTCGGAGACTTCTGGCTCGCCCGCAGGACGGTGCTGATGG
>NZ_SZXN01000072.1:21416-24304 GCF_005281195.1 Citrobacter sp. wls613 | reverse complement strand
CGCCGCTGATCCTGCTATTGATGTGGCTGGGGCAGCCCGGCCAGAGCGCCGCGCTGCTCGGCACTGCGGCGGCCATGTCGTCCACGGCGCTGGTCAGCCGACAACTGGCCGACCAAGGCGAGCTCACCACCCGCCACGGACGCAGTGCCATCGCCGTGCTGGTCTTTCAGGACCTGGCCAGCGTGCCCCTGCTGGCCTTGCTGGCGATCTGGGCGCGCGGCGAGTCGCCGAAGATCGAGCATGTGCTGCTCGAAGTATTCGGTGTGCTGCTGCTGTTCGCGGCAGCGGCCCTCGCCTCGCGCCGTCTGTTGCATGGCCTGCTGGGCTGGGTGGCGCGGCGGGGCCACGAGGAATCGTTCGTGCTCGTCTCCTTGTGCGTGGTGGTGGCCGCCGCCGCCGCTGCGCACGCGGTCGGCGTATCTGCCGCCCTGGGGGCCTTCCTCGCCGGGATGGTGCTGGGCGAGAGCGACTTCCGGCACCACATGGAAAGCCACCTCAGGCCGTTTCGCGATGTGTTGTCGGGCGTGTTCTTCGTGACCATCGGCCTGCAACTGGACGCAGCACAGATTCTTTCGGCACCGCTGGCGGTGCTGGCGTGGCTGGTGGTGCTGGTACCGGTCAAGATCCTGCTCAATACGCTGGCCTTGCGGGCGACGCGCCTGTCCGCCCTCGATGCCTGGCGCACGGGCATAGCGTTGGGGCACGGCGGCGAGTTCGCCCTGCTGTTGTTGGGCACGGTCTTGCAGCAGCATCTGATCCCCGCGACCGTCGTCCAACCCATGCTGGTCGCGCTGGTGCTCAGCATGGCCCTGGCACCGCTACTGATCCGCCATCACGATGTACTTGCCCGGTTCTTGAGCCGCACCGGCGGCGTCATTCAGCCACCCCAGGCTGAAGAAGTCGAGATCGCCGCGCAGACGACGCGATATCGAGACCATGTCATCATTTGCGGCGCGGGCGAGCTTGGCCTGACAGTCAGCGAGATTCTTCGCCACGCCGGCGTGGCGCATCTGCTGCTGGAGGCGGACGCGCAGAAGGTCGAGGCCGCGCGTGCCGCCGGCGCGCCGGTGTTCCATGCCGATGCCAGTCGGCCCGATACCTTGCTGGCTGCCGGCTTGACGCATGCGCACTTGGTGGTGCTGACGTTCGCCCATGCCCAGCAAGCGTTGCGCATCGCCCAGGCGATTGCCGAGCGCCGTCCGGCGCTGACCTTGTGGGTGTCATGCAGAAGTACGACCGCGGCCGATGCATTTCGCGCCATGCCCAACGTGCGCGTGTATCAGCAATCCTTTGCCGCAGCTATTGGGCTGGCGGAACAGGTGATGTCGACGCTTGGCATGTCGACCGAGCTGATTGAAGGACACATCAGCGCAATGCGCCGCCGTCTCGACAGCAGCCGTTTTCCAGGGAGTTCATCGTCATGAAATCAACACGCCTTAACCCATTTCAGGTCTTACGTGACCAATTGGCCATCATGAGTTTTTACGAGCGCTTCGAGCAGGTCGTCGCGCTCGTGCTGTCGGCGGTGATCGCCGTCATCATCGTGGTGTCGCTGTTCCAGCTCATCTCCATCGTCTTCACGCTGCTGGTTCTAGATGCCTTCAATCCCCTGGACCACGAGGTATTCCAGAGCGTGTTCGGCATGATCATGACGCTCTTGATCGCGATGGAGTTCAAGCATTCCATCGTGCGCGTGGCGCTGCGTCGGGACAGCATCATCCAGGTCAAGACGGTGGTCCTGATCGCGCTGATCGCACTCTCCCGCAAGTTCGTGATCCTCGACTCCGACGCGAGCCCCGCAAAGATAGCCGCGCTGGCAAGCGCCACGCTGGCTCTAGGTGCGACCTACTGGCTGCTGCGCAAGCGCGGCGACCGCGCCGCCGAGACCTCTGAGCATGACCCGTCATCATCCCAGTGATCCGCGCACGGCGCTCTTGCAACACCGCTGGCTCAACCGCCTGCAGACCGGGCTGTTGGTCCTGACCCTGGTCGGGATCGCAGCCGCAGCAGGGAGACTGCCGTTTGGGGAAGGCTGCCTGTGGCTCGCGCTGTTTGCCATTGCAGGTGCGTTGCTGCTGGAACCGGTAGCCGCGTCGGCGCTGAGCTTGCGCCTGTACCGCGTACGGGCCTTGCACCCGCAAGAAGCCCACAAGATGTGGGCCCTATTGCGCGAGCTGCCCGCCCGTGCCGGTTTGCCCGCCACGCCGGTGCCGCACTATGTGCCCAGTGCCGTCGTCAACGCCTTCGCCACCGGATCAAAGCAGGAGGCATCGATCGCCCTCACCGATGGCCTGCTGCGCAGCCTGAGCCCACGCGAGCTGGCGGGTGTGCTCGTGCACGAGGTCGCGCACATCGCTAATGAGGATCTGCGTGTCATGGGGCTGGCGGATTCCGACAGTCGCCTCACGAGCCTACTGGCCCTTATGGGACAGATCGCGATCCTGCTCAGCCTGCCCGCGCAGCTGGTTGGCGCGGCGGAGGTCTATTGGCCTGGTCTATTGTTATTGGCCGCATCGCCCCAGCTGGCCCTGCTCGCACAGCTCGGCTTGTCTCGCGTGCGTGAGTTCGACGCTGACCGCCTTGCGGCGGAACTGACTGGCGACCCGCAGGGGCTGGCGTCCGCGCTGGCGAAAATCGAGCGGGTCAGCCGCTCCTGGCGTGCCTGGCCATGGTCGGGATGGGGCAATCCCGAGCCCTCCTGCTTGCGCACGCGTCCGGCAACGCAAGAGCGCATCGCACGCCTGCTGACGTTGGCGCCTGGGCCAGCATCAGCGTTGCCACTCCGCGCGCCCCATTTTTTGCCGGAATCCGCTTTGGCGACGCGCCCACCGCGCTGGCGCCCGAGCGGGCTGTGGCGCTGATTGCCCATCAACAGGAGACGTCTCATG
>NZ_SZXN01000072.1:20787-21351 GCF_005281195.1 Citrobacter sp. wls613 | reverse complement strand
CGCCGGACCGCTTCGTCCGGCGCGGGCTCTTCATCACCGCCTGCATTGCCGCGCTCATGCTGCTGTGGCAGTTTCTGCCCGCCATCGAGGCATGGTTCAGTCCGCGCGAGGCAGCAGAACGCACCGTGATGGCGCGTGGCGATCTGGCGGCGGACGAGAAAACCACCATCGAACTGTTCGAAAAATCGCGCGCCTCGGTGGTCTACATCACCACCGCGCAATTAGTACGCGATGTCTGGACGCGCAACGTGTTCTCCGTGCCGCGCGGCACTGGCTCGGGCTTCATCTGGGACGACGCCGGCCACGTCGTCACCAACTTCCACGTCATCCAGGGCGCGTCCGAAGCCACCGTCAAACTGGCCGACGGCCGCGACTACCAGGCCGCGCTGGTGGGGACGAGCCCCGCGCACGACATCGCCGTGCTCAAGATCGGCGTCGGTTTCAAGCGCCCGCCGGCCGTGCCGGTCGGCACCAGTGCCGACCTCAAGGTGGGTCAGAAGGTGTTCGCTATCGGCAACCCCTTCGGCCTGGACTGGACGCTCACCACTGGTATCGTCTCCGCGC
>NZ_SZXN01000072.1:18352-20733 GCF_005281195.1 Citrobacter sp. wls613 | reverse complement strand
AGCGGGCGGCCCGGCCATCGATCACCTGATCCAGACCGACGCCGCCATCAACCCCGGCAATTCCGGTGGCCCGCTGCTCGATTCGGCTGGGCGGCTGATCGGAATCAATACCGCCATCTACAGTCCGTCTGGCGCCTCGGCCGGCATAGGCTTTGCGGTGCCGGTCGATACCGTCATGCGCGTGGTGCCGCAACTCATAAAGACCGGCAAGTACATCCGTCCGGCACTGGGCATCGAGGTGGATGAGCAGATCAACGCGCGTCTGCAGGCGCTGACCGGCAGTAAGGGCGTATTCGTATTGCGCGTGACGCCGGGCTCGGCGGCGCACAGGGCCGGGCTCGTCGGCGTCGAGGTCACCGCAGGCGGCATCGTGCCCGGCGATCGCGTTATCAGCATCGACGGTATCGCCGTCGACGACGTCACCACATTACAGGCCCGGCTAGACGACAAGAACGCTGGAGATGTTGTGGTCTTGTTAGTGGAGCGGGCCGGCAAGACTCGCGAGATGCTTGTGGAACTACAACCGGGAGTTTGATGGAAAGTGGGTCATGGATCTGCACAGCGAAGCAGCCAAGCGACTTCAGCCTTGCGCCGAACTACGAGCCCTAGCTAGGGATGGTCTGAAGTAGCCCTGTATTTCCGGCTGACTTCAGCCACTGCTGATTTTGAAAGCGGTGAACCGATCAAAAACGATCGGATCACCCGCTCATTTCGGTGCTTTCAGCCGTCGCGAGCACCTTGCGACGGCCATTTTCCGCATTACAGGCGCACCTCTCCTGCGCTTGCCAGCAAATGTCGGCGGGCCATCCATAGGTTCGACAGGGCAAACAGCGTCACCAGTTGCGCAGTGTTCCTCACCAGCCCTCGGAAACGTACCTTGGTGTAGCCGAACTGCCGCTTGATCACGCGAAACGGGGGCTCTACCTTCGCTCGCACTTGCGCCTTGGCCTTCTCGATCTTGCGCTTGGCTTTGTACAGGGCGCTGCGTTTATCGAGCATCTTGTAGGTGCTGCGGCGTGCTGCGACCTGCCAGATCACTTCTCGGTCGGCATGCTCGGAGCGCTTTTCGACGCCGGTGTAGCCGGCATCGGCGCAGACGACGTTCTCGTCGCCGTGCAGCAGCTTGTCGACCTGGGTGACATCCGCCACGGTGGCTGCCGTGCCCACCACGCTGTGTACCAGCCCCGATTCATCATCAACGCCGATGTGCGCCTTCATGCCAAAGTAATACTGGTTCCCCTTCTTGGTCTGGTGCATTTCCGGGTCGCGCTTGCCGTCCTGGTTCTTGGTTGAACTGGGCGCGTGGATCAGCGTAGCATCGACGATAGTCCATCTTGATAATATCGGGCCGCTCAACGCTCGGGTACGGCACGAAATCCAGCTCGACGATGCGCGTCCACTGGATGTCGTTATCCTGTCGTTCGTTGGCTTGTGGCTCCTCGTCGAGCAATGTTGGTGCTTCGATGCGGGTGACGACGAAATCCCGAAACTCTCTACTCTTGCGATCAAAGGGACGTGCCAGCGCATGCCGGTATCAACCAAAGCAAAGGGCACAATTACCCGCTCGGACTCGCCGCTGCTCATCGAGTAGTAGCGGATGGCGACGGGTCGCTTAGCGTGGATGCCTCGGCAAATCGTGGCTAACACATCCATCTTGGGAATGCTTAGGGCTGCGGGGGATTCGCATGGTAGCAGCGCCTGCATTGAGCCGTTCACGCCATCGCCAAAACCGAGAGACAGCGCCGACAGAACGCGCAGCGATGCGTGCTCGAACAACGGTGAGAACTCCTGCCCGATGCGATAAATCTTGTTGCTACCATCGAAGGTGATGTTATGCGGCGCAATTTCCCGGTACAAAGCCAAATCGCGTGTCGCCCCTGCCGGAGCCACACCGAAGCGCTCAATCAGATCAGGGCGTCCGATCTCACCGAAGAAATAGAGCCGAAAATCGATGTAGGCCAACCTCTCGCGCTGGACCAAACTCAAGTCCTCAAGCCGCTTAGAAAGGGAACCAAGCATGAATCATCACTATAGGGAAAAAATGAATATTTAATACGGTAATCCATAAAGTGCCATGATTATAATCAAATTGATGATAATCAGCATTAATACTTATGTAACAGCAAGAATTTATGTCTTAAACGTAGACAGTCATCGTATGGGCTGATGTTTCTATACCGTTAAATTGATGCCATCCAACTATAAAACCTTGCTGCCCAATGCCCTATAGCTCCCTCAGGCAATTTGCCCTTATCCACTGTTCTGGTCTGGGGATGAGGGATATCAGAATAACCTAACGACTCAGGGACTGGGATCACAGGCAACCGTGGCTCGTCGCTTACCTTAATTCAAATTATTTTCAGATAGATATCATTCTTCTG
>NZ_SZXN01000072.1:0-18317 GCF_005281195.1 Citrobacter sp. wls613 | reverse complement strand
AACGGCAGAATCTCACGATTCTGCCGTTTTTGTATAATTTTTCAGAGGAGTAGCTAATGAACAATTCTGAAGGTTTGAAGTCGTTTCAGCAATCGCTTGCTGGCCTGCCACAGTGGGTGTCTGAACGTATATTGCAGCAGATAAATCAGTTAACCCATTACGAGCCAGTAATCGGCATTATGGGTAAGAGCGGTGCCGGTAAATCCTCACTCTGCAATGCCCTGTTTGCCAGTGAGGTATCACCGGTCAGCGATGTGGCGGCCTGTACACGTGAGCCACTGCGCTTTCGCCTGCAGGTTGGCGACCGCTATATAACGCTGATGGATCTGCCCGGCGTGGGCGAAAGTGGCGCTCGCGATACCGAGTATGCTGCGCTGTACCGCGAACAGCTTCCTCGCCTCGACCTGGTACTGTGGCTGATTAAGGCCGATGACCGGGCGCTGACGGTGGATGAACATTTTTATCATCAGGTGATTGGAGAGGTATACCGGCATAAGGTGCTGTTTGTTATCAGCCAGTCGGATAAGGCCGAACCCACCAGCGGTGGGGGACAGTTGTCCACGGCGCAGAAGCAGAATATCAGCCGCAAAATCTGCCTGCTGCATGAGCTGTTCCAGCCCGTCCATCCGGTGTGTGCTGTGTCGGTCCGTCTACAATGGGGGCTTAAGGTGATGGCCGAGCGGATGATTAAGTGCCTGCCACGTGAGGCCACCAGCCCGGTGGTGTCGCAACTCCATCCTTCCTTTCGCACGACGGTAGTCCGGGAACAGGCTCGTAGCGATTTTGGTGAAACCGTCGGGGCCGTACTCGATAGCATCAGTGCCTTTCCCCTGATACCCGCCCCTGTGCGGGCCGTCATTCAGGCCGTGCGCACCACCGTGGTCTCTGTGGCCCGCGCCGTCTGGGATTTCTTCTTCTGAGTATTTAATCCATCCCTGTTATTTCCCTGACCCTGTCGCCGATGCGACGGGGATCCCCTTTATTTGTTTTCCCGTTATGAGGAGTCTGCTTATGACCCGTCTGGCTTCGCGCTTTGGCGCTGCAAACATTATTCGTCGTGACCGTCCGTTAACCCGCGAGGAGCTGTTTCGCGTGGTGCCCAGTGTGTTCAGCGAGGACAAACATGAATCCCGTAGTGAACGCTACACCTATATACCCACCATCTCCTTGCTGGACAGCCTGCAGCGAGAAGGCTTCCAGCCATTCTTTGCCTGTCAGACCCGTGTGCGTGATCCGGAGCGTCGCGAACACACCAAGCATATGCTGCGTCTACGGCGTGAGGGACAGATAACCGGTAAGCAGGTGCCGGAAATAATCCTGCTCAACTCTCACGATGGAACCAGTTCGTATCAGATGTTGCCGGGACTATTTCGTGCGGTTTGTCAGAACGGGCTCGTCTGCGGTGAGTCGTTTGGCGAGGTGCGGGTGCCACACAAGGGGGACGTGGTGAGTCAGGTGATTGAAGGCGCGTATGAGGTGCTGGGGATTTTTGACCGGGTGGAGGAGAAACGGGATGCCATGCAGTCGTTGCTGTTGCCACCCCCGGCACAGCAGGCACTGGCAAAAGCCGCCCTCACATACCGCTTTGGTGAAGACCACCAGCCGGTGACTGAATCGCAGATCCTCTCCCCTCGCCGCTGGCAGGATGAGAGCAATGACCTGTGGACCACGTACCAGCGTATTCAGGAGAACCTGATTAAGGGCGGGCTCAGTGGCCGTAATGCCAAAGGAGGACGGTCACATACCCGTGCCGTTCGCGGTATCGACGGGGACGTGAAACTTAACCGGGCACTGTGGGTGATGGCGGAAGCCCTGCTCACGCAACTGCAGTGACCGTTTAATGTTGCTGCTTTGTTAATATCGGACACCACCTGTCCGCATCGCACCGTGCTGACGGTCCTCACTCACCGAGGGAAGGCCTGTAACCCCCGCTGCCTCTGGCTTTTGCAGAAATGAAAAATAGTTTCTGTGGTGTCCATACCCTGTCCGACCCTCTCTTTAAAGTAATCACATCATTTTCAGTCAGTTAACTTTCACGGAGAACGTCTCATGACACAGGCAGAACGCCGCCATGACCGGCTGGCTGTCAGGCTGTCACTGATAATCAGCCGTCTGGTGGCAGGGGAAACGCTGAGTGTGCGTAAGCTTGCCGCTGAGTTTGGTGTGTCGGTGCGCACGCTGCGGCGTGATTTTCGTGAGCGGCTGATGTATCTGGACCTGGAGTATCAGTCCGGATATTGCCGCTTACGCACTGCGGGCAGTGAGACGCAGATGGTGCCCGACGTGCTTATCTTTGCCCACCGCAGCGGGATGGCCGGTCTTTTCCCTGGCTTTGACCGTCGTCTGGTAAACGCACTGCTGATGTGCGATGAGTCTCCCTGCGTAATCGCACCCGCCAGTCCGGTTCCTTCGCCATCAGGCGCATTGTCTTTCTGGCGACTGATTCAGGCCATTACCGGGCGCAGGCGGGTGACTCTGATTGCCGAGGGGCAGCGCTGTGAGCGGCTGGCTCCCTGCCGGTTACTTATCCACCAGCAGGCCTGGTATCTGGTGGCAGAGCACGACGGACATATCGCCGTATTCTCCCTGGATGAAATCCATCTGGCTCAGCCCCTGCAGGAGACTTTCCGGCGTAACGACAGTCTGTGTCGTCTTGTTGAAGACCCGGGCTTTATTCAGTCCTTACCCCATTTTCGCTTTATCCAGCAGTCACTGCTTACGTTTGTTCCGGCCAACAGCTCACCAGAATAGCGCAAGCGTTGTTATCAACCCGGCAACAGGGAGGAGCCCTATGCCCGTTATTGCCATTATCGCCATTGTTGTCATCGTCATCATTCTGAACAAAACCGGGGTGTCCGACAGTCTCGCGGCCCTGACCCTTGCCACTGTTGCCGCACTGCTGACGGGAGGTGGCGCAGCCGGTGCTGCCAGTGTCGCGCTGACACCGTTCGTCGGCGTGCCGGTGGGTATTTTCGTGGGCATTTATGTCTTTGCCAAAGTGGTTCGTCTGATTTCAGGAAAAAAATAATGAAACGTAAAACACTGCCTCTGCTGGCGCTGGTTGCCACCACTCTGTTTCTCATCGCATGCGATGACAGAAGTGATGACCTGAAGGCCATCAGTAAATTTAAGGACCTCACCCCACCGCGTTTCAGTGATGTGGTCAGCCACCAGGATGATGTCAGCGAAGAATGGTCACAGGTTGACTACTTATCCGGTCCCACCTTGCAGGTTTTACGTACCCGCCAGTCGCCCGATGGCTGCGAGGATGGCAGTTACTACTACCTCGTGGATATGCAGGAAAAAACCGTCCAGCCACTGATGAATGCGCTGTGTATTGCCGATAACATCAAACTGGAATACCAGGAGGTGACGGACCCGTATACCAAAGAAAAATACTTTGAGTACGCCCATGACGGCAAACTGATGGGGCAGCTACTGATACCCTCGAACCCTGACAATCAGGAATAAAACAACGACAAAGGAGACAAGAATGACAATACTTTCACTAAGTCGGTTTATGCTGGCGGGTGTACTGCTCGCGAGCTTTAATGCCTCTGCTATCCCGGGGTTCTGGCAGCAGGGTTACGGTCAGGGCAATACGGAATACAGCGTGACCGAAGCCAGCGGAAAGACGTTTACCATCAACTGCACAGGGAACCCGGACCAGAATGGTTTCTATCAGCATTCAGTCTTTCTTACCCTTGCCGATGACAAGATGGTCAGTTCGCACGATGACGACACTACTATCACCGTAGTGATGGATCACCAGCAGTACATTATTCCGTCCAGCCTGGGCTGGCGTAACGGCGATAACGCCTGGTTTGACTTCATCAGCAATATCTCTGAGGCCGGGCAGTTCGACGTCTACGTCAATGACCACAAAGCAGGGACCTTCACTGCGGACCGGAAGAACGCTGAGAAAGTTCTGTCCACTCTCGGAGACTGCAGCAACGACTGATAGTAGTATCTTCCCCAGCAAATCCACCCCGACAGCTAGCAGGCTGCCGGGGTTTTCTTTTATCAGGAGCCCGAAAATGACCCAATCCGTGTTGCTGCCACCGGGGCCTTTCACCCGGAGACAAGCGCAAGCGGTCACTACCACGTACAGCAATATCACACTCGAAGACGACCAGGGCAGTCACTTCCGTCTGGTGGTTCGTGATACTGAAGGCCGGATGGTCTGGCGGGCATGGAACTTTGAGCCGGATGCCGGTGAAGGTCTTAACCGCTATATCCGCACCTCAGGCATCCGTACAGACACGGCCCCCCGCTGATCGCGAAGCATTTACCCGCATTCACCTCCCCGAACACACTTTATATCCCCATACGCCAGCCATCGCCGCTGGCGTTTTTATTGACGGAGACATACCCATGACAACACAGACGCAGCACGACCTCGCACCCGCTAACCAACCCGAATTTGAACTGACCGTCACGCCGGTCCCCGATGAACAGCGTATCGATTTCTGGCCACAGTACTTTGGCGCTATCCCGCAGTGGCTACTCCTGGAGCCGCATATCTTCGCCTGGATGGACCGCTTCTGTGAGGGCTACAGCGGTGGTATCTGGTCGTTCTACACCCTCAGCAATGGCGGCGCATTTATGTCCCCCGAGCCTGACAACGATGAGACATGGCGTCTGTTTAACTGCCTGAACGGTAACGATGCCCAAATGAGTGCAGAAGCAGCAGGTATTGCTGTCTGCCTGATTGCGTATAGCCACCATGCCTGCCGTACAGAATGTGACGCGATGACCGCACACTATTACCGCCTGCGGGAGTATGCCATGCAACATCCAGAGGCTCACGCCATTCTGCGTATTATCGACTGACCGAAGGAGCAACAGATGAAACAGCTTTCCTTTTTACCCGGCGAGATGACGCCACAGGACCGGCGTCTCATTCAGCGGGCGCTCAGGGCTCTGGACCGCCACCTGCATGAGCCCGGCGTAGCCTTCACCTCTACCCACGCCGTACGTGAATGGCTGCGACTGCATATGGCCGCGCTTGAGCGGGAAGAGTTCCGGGTGTTGTATCTGGACAACCAGAATCAGTTGATTGCCCATGAAACGCTCTTCACCGGCACGATTAACCGCACCGAGGTGCATCCCCGGGAGGTGGTCAAACGTGCTCTGCACTTCAACGCGGCGGCGGTGATACTCGCGCATAACCATCCTTCCGGCGAGACGACACCTAGCCAGGCCGACAAAACCCTCACGCAGCGACTGGTTCAGGTGCTTCAGCTGGTGGATATCCGTGTCCCTGACCATCTGATTGTCGGTGGCAGGCAAATCTATTCGTTCGCAGAACACGGTCTGCTTTGAGGTATTACATGAAAATTATCAGTAAACGCAGGGCAATGACGATATACCGCCAGCATCCTGAGTCCCGAATCTTTCGCTACTGCACCGGCAAATACCAGTGGCACGGTAGCGTCTGTCATTACACCGGCAGGGACGTTCCGGATATCGCCGGAGTCCTCGCGGTATACGCCGAACGCCGCCAGGACCGCAATGGGCCCTATACCTGCCTGATGAGCATCACCCTGAACTGACAATAGTGGAGAACTGTAATGAGCAACCCTACCAGGGGCCTGCAGCGGGAGATTACACTGCGCCTGGGAGCCCGTCTGGTGCAGGAAGGCAACCGACTGCATTATCTGGCTGACCGGGCCAGCATCACCGGCAAGTTCAGTGACATCGAATGCCGGAAGCTGGATGAAACATTCCCGCACTTTATCCGCCAGATGGAATCGATGCTGACCACCGGTGAACTCAGCCCCCACCATGCCCACTGCGTTACCCTGTACCACAACGATTTAACCTGCGAAGCCGACACCCTTGGCAGTTGCGGCTACGTATACATCACCATTTACCCCACTCAGCGTTAATTACCTACACGAGAGCAAACATGAAAACTTTACCTGCAACAACTCAGCGGGCGGTGAAGCCCTGCCTGTCACCCGTGGCTGTCTGGCAAATGTTACTGACACGTCTGCTGGAACAGCACTATGGTCTGACAATAAACGACACGCCATTCTGCAATGAGGCTGTGATTAAGGAACACATCGATGCCGGTATCACCCTAGCCGATGCCGTGAATTTTCTGGTAGAAAAATACGAGCTGGTTCGTATCGACAGGAAGGGATTTAGCTGGCAGGAACAATCTCCTTATCTCCGGGCTGCAGACATTCTGCGAGCGCGGCAGGCAACTGGCTTGTTGCGGCAAAGCCGTAACAACGTAGTACGATGAACATTGCGTACAACCTTCCCGATTTACATTTCTGAACTTCCTCCCTTGTTTACCTATTGCGTAATGCGCCTGCTACTACCCGGCAGGCGCGTTATCTTTTTACGGACAAACAATCATGCAACCAGAAGTTGAAGTATTAACCGATCATAATGAGCTAATTTGTTCGAGCTTTATTGAACACATTGCCAACACATTAAATTTAGGAGTGGTGTACAACTAAACCTGCAGCCAAGGATGTATAGTGAGCGAAGCCCTATCAGGCCTTTTTGGTCAGTAGATAAGATTGATCTTCGTTGATAGAATTTACTTACACCAGCTGTTACATTAAGATAATTTTTTGGTGGGAGAATGATAAGATCTTACGTAACAATTTGATTTTAATGGTGCCGATAAGAGGAGTCGAACCTCCGACCTTCGCATTACGAATGCGCTGCTCTACCAACTGAGCTATATCGGCACTGATAAAGACATGCCCACGATTGTGAACACGGGGTAGAAGGTTAAAACTAACCGGGCGACGCGTCAATGGCCTTGCGAATCAAACGCCTATTTTTGCATCACCCGGTTTCAATTACGCACGAATCGTGTCGTCACCGAAGCCGATCCACTTGTACGTGGTCAGTGCTTCCAGCCCCATCGGTCCGCGTGCGTGTAATTTCTGCGTACTGACTGCCACTTCCGCACCCAGTCCAAACTGGCCGCCGTCGGTAAAACGGGTGGAGGCGTTAACGTACACCGCAGACGAATCCACCTCGTTAACGAAGCGGTTGGCGTTGTGCATATCGCGCGTCAGGATCGCGTCGGAATGCTGGGTGCCATGTTCGCGAATATGGCCGATGGCCTCATCCAAGTCGCTGACAATTTTTACGTTCAGATCCAGCGACAGAAACTCATCGTCGTACTCTTGTGCTTTTACCGCCACCACGTTGGCCGGACCGGCCTGCAATTGAGTCAGCGCGGCCTCATCAGCATGCAGCGTGACGCCGCTTTGCGCCATCTGCTGGCTCAGCACGGGCAGGAAGCGTCCGGCGATATTCTGGTGCACCAGCAGCGTCTCGACGGTATTACAGGTGCTCGGGCGTTGGGTTTTGGCGTTAACGATAATCCGGAGTGCGGCGATGATATCTGCGCTTTCATCCACATAGATATGACAAACACCAATACCGCCAGTGATCACCGGAATAGTCGACTGTTCGCGACACAGTTTGTGCAGGCCTGCGCCGCCGCGCGGGATCAGCATATCGATGTACTTATCCATGCGCAGCATTTCGCTGACCAGTGCGCGGTCCGGATTATCAATCGACTGCACGGCGGCCGCCGGTAAACCACAGGCCTCCAGCGCCTGCTGAATCACTGCCACGGTTGCCGCATTTGTCCGGTACGTCTCTTTGCCCCCGCGCAGGATCGCCGCATTGCCGGTTTTCAGGCACAGGGAGGCGACATCAACGGTGACGTTAGGACGCGCTTCATAAATCACGCCAATCACGCCCAGCGGGACGCGACGACGCTCCAGACGCAGGCCGCTATCCAGCAGACCGCCGTCAATCACCTGCCCGACCGGGTCGGCGAGATTGCACACCTGACGTACGTCGTCGGCGATGGCTTTCAAACGTTCCGGGGTCAGCGCCAGACGGTCAAGCATTGCTTCACTCAGACCGTTTTCCCTTGCCTGCTCAACGTCTTGTGCGTTAGCGCTGAGGATGCTTTCGGTTTGTGCTTCCAGTTCATCGGCAATCTTTTCCAGCACGCGGTTTTTTTCGCGGCTGGAGAGTAGCGCCAGCTTATACGACGCTGCTTTGGCAGCAATGCCCATTTGTTCCAGCATATGCCAGCTCCTTAACGGGTGATCATGTCATCGCGATGGACGGCAACCGGGCCATATTCATAGCCGAGGATCGCGTCAATCTGTTGAGAGTGGTGTCCGGCAATACGGCGCAGCGCGTCGCTGTTATAGCGAGTGACGCCGTGGGCAATATCGCGCCCTTCAAGATTGCAGATACGAATCACTTCACCACGAGAGAAGTTGCCTGTCACGCTTTTAATGCCTTTGGGCAATAACGAACTGCCGCGTTCCAGAATGGCTGAGGTTGCGCCTTCATCGACGGTGATTTCCCCTGCGGGCGGTGCGCCGAAGATCCAGCGTTTGCGGTTCTCCAGCGGAGAAGCCTGAGCATGAAAACGCGTCCCCACGGACACGCCTTCCATTACATCGCCAATCACACCAGGCTTGCTGCCTGCAGCAATAATGGTGTCGATACCGGCGCGGCAGGCCACATCGGCTGCCTGCAACTTGGTGCCCATACCGCCGGTGCCCAAACCAGAGACGCTGTCTCCGGCGATAGACCGCAGCGCGTCATCAATCCCGTAGACGTCTTTAATCAGCTCAGCCTGCGGATTGGTACGCGGGTCAGCGGTGAACAGGCCCTGCTGATCGGTGAGCAGCAGCAGCTTATCGGCCCCGGCCAGAATCGCCGCCAGCGCCGACAAGTTGTCGTTATCACCGACTTTAATTTCGGCGGTTGCCACCGCGTCGTTCTCATTGATGACAGGAACGATATTGTTATCCAGCAGCGCACGTAACGTGTCGCGAGCGTTAAGGAAACGTTCTCTGTCTTCCATATCCGCACGCGTCAGCAGCATCTGCCCGACATGAATGCCATAAATGGAGAACAGCTGTTCCCAGAGTTGAATCAGTCGGCTCTGCCCTACTGCCGCCAGCAGCTGTTTAGAGGCGATCGTTGCCGGTAGTTCAGGGTAACCAAGATGTTCACGCCCGGCGGCAATCGCGCCCGAGGTAACAATAACAATGCGATGCCCTGCGGCATGGAGCTGCGCGCACTGGCGGACCAGTTCTACGATGTGGGCACGGTTCAGGCGGCGCGATCCGCCCGTTAGCACACTGGTGCCTAGTTTTACCACCAGCGTCTGGCTGTCACTCATGATTCTCTGCCATTCAAGATTGGGGAAATGATATCAAACGAACGTTTTAGCAGGACTGGCCCCGGTTGCCAACAGCCAGCGCACAAAGCATGAAATTTTATTGCGCAGGATCAGCAAGCGTAGCGGCAGGTTTTGACGTTTTTATGACAGAAACAAATAAACATTCTTTTTTAAAAATATTCTTACTTTGTCATAAAACGTTCATTGCCAGACGTTAAAAACCCTCCTGTCTTTGAACGGGGAACACACCCAGTAAATATTCGCGCGTACTTTAAATCAGGAATGAAAATGAAAAAGAGCACTCTGGCATTAGTGGTGATGGGTATTATGGCATCGGCATCCGTACAGGCAGCGGAAGTGTATAATAAGAACGGAAATAAACTGGATGTGTACGGCAAAGTTAAAGCCATGCACTACATGACCGATAATGACAGCAAAGACGGCGACCAAAGCTATATCCGTTTTGGTTTTAAAGGTGAAACTCAAATTAACGATCAGCTGACCGGTTATGGTCGTTGGGAAGCAGAGTTCGCAGGCAATAAAGCTGAAAGCGATTCTAACCAGCAAAAAACACGTCTGGCCTTCGCGGGTCTGAAATTGAAAAACCTCGGTTCCTTCGACTACGGTCGTAACCTGGGTGCGCTGTACGACGTTGAAGCGTGGACCGATATGTTCCCGGAGTTCGGCGGGGACTCTTCCGCGCAGACCGATAACTTCATGACCAAACGCGCCAGCGGTCTGGCGACGTACCGTAACACCGACTTCTTCGGCGTCGTTGATGGCCTGGATCTCACCTTGCAATACCAGGGTAAAAACGAAGACCGCGATGTGAAAAAACAGAATGGCGACGGTTTTGGTACGTCGGTGACCTATGACTTTGGCGGCAGCGATTTCGCCATCAGCGGCGCCTATACCAATTCCGATCGTACCAATCAGCAGAATCTGCAAAACCGTGGCGCGGGCGATAAAGCCGAAGCCTGGGCAACCGGTTTAAAATACGATGCCAACGATATTTATATTGCCACGATGTACTCTGAAACGCGCAAAATGACGCCTATATCCGGTGGCTTCGCCAATAAAACACAGAACGTCGAAGCAGTGGTTCAGTACCAGTTTGATTTTGGTCTGCGTCCGTCCCTGGGATATGTGCTGTCGAAAGGCAAAGATATTGAAGGTATCGGTAATGAAGATCTGGTGAATTATATCGACGTTGGCGCGACCTATTATTTCAACAAGAATATGTCGGCGTTTGTTGATTATAAAATCAACCAGCTGGATAGCGATAATAAATTGGCCATCAACAATGATGATATCGTCGCAGTGGGGATGACCTACCAGTTCTGATCTAACATAAAAAATGTCGGATGGGGTTGCGCCGCCATCCGGCATTTTGCTGTTCACTATGCCGTTAATTTAACCGGCTGATCTTTAAAGTCGTCCGCAGGTTCCAGCGCCAGATTCAGCGACGTTAGCAACCCACGCAATTTTTCATGGAACTCACGTAAGGTGTACTCCAGTCGATCTACCACTTCAGTCTCTTTGATGGGCACGGCGGTCCAGTTGCCGTCTTGATCAAACAAACCAAACTGGTAGCTGTACGTGAAGCGTTTTTCCTGTGCTTCTAACTCCATCCACCAGCCCCAGAATTCACGCTTCTCCGGCGCGGGTTTCACGTTGACGCAAACAGCCAGACAATCGAAAAAAAATCGATTATCTTCGCACTGCCCTTCCCGGATGTAAGGGCCAAGCGCGGTGAATTTCTTGATCAATCTGCTTTTCGGGTGTCCACTCGGTAACGTCATTGCGATCTCCTTAGGTGAAGCAACTGTTTTACCAAATCAATAAAATTTAGCAATCTATTAACACAATCTCTGATTGATCCATCCGGTTATTTCTTGCAGCGCTTTATCAAAATTGCGATACACCGGGTTGAACGGGATCTCCATCAGCTTACCGTCAGAAGATGACGATGTGATTAAGCGAGACTCCTCTTCCGGACTAAACGGATCGTTTTTCCAGAAGCCCGACAGCATCGGCGTTGGACAACGTCGGCCCAGCAGGCCTTGTACCTTTAATGAATAGCGATTGAGCTCGACACGCAGCGCGTCATCGGAGGCGTCGTGCATACCCAGACGGCTGGCCAGTACATCAAGATACATTTCCGGGACGCTTGCCTGCCGCTGCGGGTCGCTGAGCAGCGCATGCACCACCGGCCCCAGACACGCCACCGCTTTCAGGCGCGAAGATTCGAGATACGCCAACCGTACCGCCACGTTGGCGCCAAAGCGAAAACCAAATGCCGCCACGCGGGTGTGATCGACCCAGGGAATGTTGGGCAGTGCTTTTAATACGTGCTGATGCAGCAGGCTGGAATCCTGGGTCAGTTTCCATTTCGACGAAAACCCGACCGAGGGCATGTCCAGCGTCAGCATGGCAATACCACGCGGGGCAAAATAGCGTTCATACAGGGTGTAGTAATCCGTTTGCATGGAATCCAGCCCCCCGCACATCAGCACCGTCGGGAACGGGCCGTCACCTTTTGGCATATGCAAAAAACCGGTGATCGGCGCACCGCCGGGAACCGTGAATTCCAGTTCGCGCAGCTTACCGGGCAAGCGCTGAGCCGCCTCTTCATACGCGCGATTCGCCAGGGCCTGCGCCTGTTCAGCCAGCTCGTCGCCTTTCAGATGCGGATACGCCGCAATGTTGTACAGCGTAGAGGCGTGCAGCCAGTGGCGTCCGCTAATTTGTGGGTCCTGTTCTGCCATGGCCTTCTGTTGCCAGTCCATCGCCTGCTTCGCCCACTCGTAGATCCAGTTCCCGCCACGATAGCCAATAACCGTGTCATAGAGCTCTTTATCCGTGCGCTCTGCTTCGCTCATGACGATACGCGCCTGCACCTCAAGGATTTCGCGCGGATCGACGCCGCGCCAGATCCACATCAGGCGATTCACCATGCGGTACCAGTGCGGGATGGTTGTGCCATCCAGGGCAGATTGCACAGACGGCTGCGCGCCGTGATTAAATCGACGAACCAGCGTTGACGTTTCAGGGTGTTTGAAGCGGGGTTTAAACAGGACTTCGCTGAGGTTAGCCTGTGACATAATTACGGCCTCCATGAGTACTCACTAAGGCATAGTGTAACCTGACACGGCACAAAAAGAACAACGCCCGGCATAGCCAGGCGTTGAAAACGATTTAGATTAGCGGCCTGAAATCGGCGGGACGAACACGACGCCCATATCCCACGGCTGCTCGATCCAGGTATCCTGAGGGATATCAACAACATAATCATTCACCAGCGGACGGCCTGCCGGTTTAGCGAAGATGGTGACGAAATGCGCTTTAGGGTACATTTCGCGAATCGCAACCGCGGTACCACCGGTGTCAACCAGGTCATCGATTACGATGAAACCTTCACCGTCACCTTCGGCACGTTTCAGAACGGTCAGTTCGCGCTGATTGTCGTGATCGTAGCTGGAGATGCATACGGTATCGACATGACGAATACCCAATTCACGCGCCAGCAGCGCGCCTGGCACCAGACCACCACGGCTAACGGCAATGATGCCTTTCCATTGTTCAGAAGGCATCAAGCGGCTTGCCAGTTTACGTGCATGGATCTGCAACATGTCCCAGGTGACGACGTATTTTTCGCTCATGTGAAGTTGTCCCAGCCTGTTTATCTACGGCTTAAAAAGTGTTCGAGGGGGAAATAGGTTGCGCGAGATTATAGAGATCTGACGCGCTAAAAACCAGTGTTAAGCGGAATCCAGGCCTCTTTTTGCATGCTTTTTGCTAGCCGTGAGCAGAGAAAGTGGTATTCTCAATTGCATCGCGCAAGCCTGACTTGTGGTGTTTTTAATTCTGCTAACCCCGTGGCCTGTAAGTCAATTTTGCAGGGCATCGCCAAGGAGACTCAACGTGTCTGAACTGTCTCAATTATCCCCGCAACCGCTGTGGGATATTTTTGCCAAAATCTGTTCTATTCCTCATCCGTCCTACCATGAAGAGCAACTCGCTGAACATATTCTGAGTTGGGCCCAAGAGAAAGGTTTCCACGTCGAGCGCGATCAGGTGGGTAATATCCTGATTCGCAAACCCGCTACCGCAGGAATGGAAAACCGCAAGCCGGTTGTTCTGCAGGCGCACCTGGATATGGTGCCGCAAAAAAACAACGATACCGTTCACGACTTCACCAAAGATCCGATCCAGCCTTATATTGACGGCGAATGGGTGAAAGCCCGTGGCACCACGCTGGGTGCGGATAACGGTATCGGTATGGCCTCTGCGCTGGCCGTTCTGGCGGATGACAGCGTGGTTCACGGCCCGCTGGAAGTTCTGCTGACCATGACCGAAGAAGCGGGCATGGACGGTGCGTTTGGTCTGCAGGCTAACTGGCTGCAGGCAGATATTCTGATCAACACCGACTCCGAAGAAGAAGGTGAGATCTACATGGGTTGCGCGGGGGGGATCGACTTCACCGCCAATCTGCCGCTGTCTCGTGAAGCCATTCCTGCAGGTTTCCAGACCTTTAAGCTGACGCTGAAAGGCCTGAAAGGCGGTCACTCCGGCGGCGAAATCCATGTTGGCCTCGGTAATGCCAACAAGCTGCTGGTACGCTTCCTGGCTGGCCACGCTGAAGAACTGGATCTGCGTCTGGTTGATTTCAACGGTGGTACGCTGCGTAACGCGATCCCACGTGAAGCCTTTGCTACCCTTGCTGTTGCCGCAGATAAAATCGATGCGTTAAAAGCGCTGGTCAGCACTTATCAGGAAATCCTGAAAAACGAGCTGGCAGCAAAAGAGAAAAATCTGGCACTACTGCTGGATACCGTCTCTAACGACAAAGCCGCACTGACCGCTCAGTCCCGCGATACCTTTGTTCGTCTGCTGAACGCGACACCAAACGGCGTGATCCGCAATTCAGACGTGGCAAAAGGCGTGGTGGAAACCTCCCTGAACGTCGGTGTTGTCACCATGACTGACGACAACGTGCAGATTCACTGCCTGGTTCGCTCGCTGATCGACAGCGGTAAAGACTATGTGGTAAGCATGCTGGATTCTCTGGGCAAGCTGGCAGGCGCTAAAACCGAAGCCAAAGGTGCGTATCCGGGCTGGCAGCCGGACGCGAACTCGCCGGTCATGCACCTGGTGCGCGAAACCTATCAGCGTCTGTTCAACAAGACGCCAAACATCCAGATTATCCACGCGGGTCTGGAATGCGGTCTGTTTAAGAAGCCGTATCCGGAAATGGACATGGTTTCCATCGGGCCAACCATCACGGGTCCGCACTCCCCGGATGAGCAGGTTCATATCGAAAGCGTTGGCCATTACTGGACGCTGCTGACTGAACTGCTGAAGTCTATTCCGGCGAAGTAAGTCCCTGCAATAAATGCCGGATGGCGCTGCTGCTTATCCGGCCTACGATCGCGTAGGTAAGCCGGATAGGGTATTTATGCCGCTATCCGGCAATACATCCAACTCAAAGCCCCAGTACCAACTGCCTTTCCAGCTGTGGATCCAGCAGCGTGACGTGTAATCCCACCAGCCTGACCCCACGTCCTCCCCGACGCTCATCCCAGGTTTTGCGCGCCGTGGTAATCAAATCGTCTTTACTTAAGCGCGGCCAGACGTGCTCCTGAGTGGTCTGCTGAAAGTCATTAAACTTTAATTTAATGCCCTGGCGAGCAATACATAAATCCGGTTTTACCTTTGCCAGACGCCGCTCCAGCTCCGGATAAAGCCGCTCGATAATCGCCTCACATTCTGACCACTCATGAATATCCTCTGCCAGCGTGCGTTCAACACCGACGGATTTGCGCATTCTGTCGTTATTCACATCCCGCTCGTCAATACCCTGGCTGCGCTCCCACAGCACGCGACCAAATTTACCAAAACGCTTAAGCAATATCGCCAGGTCGCACTGTTGTACATCTTCACAGGTACGTAATCCCATGGATTCCAGCTTGGCGGCGGAAACTTTGCCGACACCGGGAATTTTCCCCAGTGGGAGCGTTCTGATAAATTCCGGCACATCATCCGGTGTGATCACATATTGCCCGTTGGGCTTATTGAGATCGGAGGCGATCTTGGCCAGAAACTTGACCGGTGCAATCCCCGCGGAGGCGGTGAGCTGTAGCTCGTCAAAAATCGTCTGGCGAATTTGCTGGGCAATCAGTGTGGCCGATCCGTGACAGTGCATGCTGTCGGTGACGTCCAGATAGGCTTCATCCAGCGAAAGGGGTTCGATAAGCGAGGTGTAGCGTGCGAAAATCGCCTGAATCTGGCGAGACGCTTCTTTATACGCCTCATAACGACCGGGTAATAAGGTGAGATGCGGGCACAGTTTTAGCGCCATCCCCGTGGGCATCGCGCTGCGTACGCCAAATTTCCGCGCCGGGTAATTGGCGGTGCTGATCACCCCCCGGCGTTCACGGCTGCCACCGATAGCGATCGGGATATCACGCAGCGCGGGGTTATCACGCATTTCCACCGCCGCGAAAAAGCAGTCCATATCGACATGTATAATTTTACGCATCGCCCCTCCCATAACACTGTTTAAGTATACAGTATCTTTATGTAATGAGAAGTCTGAACACGTATTACGGTACTGCGGGTCCATTCATGACGAAACGGGCATCACACAGATAACGCACAACCTCTTTTGACGCATGCTCTGCAGGGTTACCCGCCGTACTGACAAACAGCTTATTCACTTTTCGCACATTCGCCTTAAGCAGATTTTCAATGGTCATCCGGCGAAAGGCATCATTTTCAACGCAGAAAAGTTCATAGTCTCCCAAACGCTCGCCGCAAATTTCACAATGGTTCATCCAGTAGCGTAGTCCGGTGGTTTTACTCTTATCCAGGTAGTAATTGCTGGCCTTGATGTTCTTCATTATCTCTTCTGGCAGCGCATTAATATGGAACAGAAACGTATTCCGCCTGACGGACAGCCAGCCTTCACCATCCTGTATTTTTTTAATATAACGGGTAAACATAACCCCATGGATTCGGGTGATTTGATGGCAGTTCCAGCAGTGCATCTTTGAGGTAATGACCAGATAGTAGGGCGCTATGATGTTGTAACTATCCATAGTGTAGGCATAGTCCAAAAGCCCCTCCTTTAGCCCATCAGGCTCGGTATACCAGATCCCTGATACATTATCGAAATGCGCGCCCTGACAGGCCACATCTGTAACATTATCTGATTGAATATTCAGTGGAATAATTTGAGTTACAGCTATCACATTACCTTCCTTAGCAATAATATGCCCCCACGTTGCGTGGGGGACGAGAGAACAGAATTAATGAGGCACAACAACGGGGGGTTGACGTAAGGAAGTCACCTGCTTTTGTTTATCCAGCTTATCCACCAACGGCTGCACGACCTTCTCGCCGTGCTGACCAAAGTATTGATACAGCGTGTCGGACGCACTTTGCGTCAACACCATAATCTCAATGCGGCGGTTACCCGCGCTCTCTGGATTTTTCGCATCCAGCAGCATCTGGTCCGCCATGGCGCTGACCTGCATGACTTTATCCTGCGGCATCCCCGCTTCTTCCAGCACGCGGCGGGCGGAGAGCGCCCTGTCACCAGACAGATTCCAGTTGTTATAAATATTATTTTTATAGCCCATCGCATCCGTGTGACCGGTGATGATGATCTTATTGTCCAGCGTGTCAAAAACCGGTGCCAGTTCAACCAGTAACGATCGGAAGAATGGCATGATCCGCGCGCTACCGCGTTCAAACATATTGCGGTTCTGGTCATCTTTAATCAGCACGCGTAACCCCTGAGGGACGATCTCCATCTCCAGGTTAGTTTCCATATGCGCATTGCGGGCGATGGTGTTGATGTTAGTCGCCAGCTCTCCCAGTTCAGTCGCGGACTTTTTCTTCAGCAACGCCGTCTTCTCATTCACATCCATGACTTTTTTGGCCGTTTCTTCCGTCACTTTAGCCGTTTCCTGCGGTAGCGCTTGTTTATCTGACTTGCTGCGAGTGACATTTTTACTGCTGGCCCCCGGTGCAATCGGCTGTTTGCCAATTTTATTTAACGGTGCGAGCCCTCCCCCGTTGAAGATGGACTGGCCGTGCAGCGCCGCAACGATATTTTCGCGATCGGATTTACTGACGCTGTTGACAATCCACAGCGTCATAAACAGCGCCATCATCGCCAGCGTAAAGTCGGCAAATGCCACCTTCCACGCACCGCCATGATGACCTGCATGATTCTTTTTAATTTGTCGCCGAATAATGGTGGTCTTCGCACCACGGTCGCGACGATTTGGCGCCTTCCTCATGCTTATTCCTGCTCCAGCATCGCATTCACCCACGCGTCCAGATTGGCAAACGTTGGTTTAGATGCCAGATGCAGAAGTTTACGTCCTGCATCCACCGCCAGCAGCGTTGGCTTACCGCCAGCATGCGCCACCAGCACAGTACGCACACATTCCAGCAGAGAATGTTCCGCACGCGCCTGTTGCTCCATCGAGTTCGCCAGCGGATCCATCAGGCAGTAGCAGATAAATACCCCCAGGAAGGTCCCTACCAGCGCCGCTGCTACTTTCAGGCCGATCAGTGCAATGGAGCCATCAATAGATTGCATGGTAATAATGATGCCAAGTACCGCGGCGCAAATACCGAATCCCGGCATAGCTTCAGCCGTACGCTGTAATGAACGAGACGGTGTCAACAGCTCTTCTTCTACGGTATCCAGTTCCTGATCGAGGATCCCTTCCAGTTCGTGGGCGTCAATTTTGCCCATTGCCATCAGGCGGAAGTTATCAGCGATAAAGGTCACCAGTCGCTCTTGAGTCAGCACCAGCGGGTACTTTTGGAAAATGGTACTTTCAGCCGGTTTTTCAATGTGCTGATCCAACATGCGTAAGCCGCCGTTTTGTACCAGCTCCAGCAGTTCAAACAGGCACATTAATAGTTGGCGCTGAAACTCTGGCCCCAGCTGTTTCTTGCTGAGTACACCTTTCAACTGATGGCCGATCTCTTTCAGCACGTGCTTCGGGTTGCCGATAATCATGGCACCAAATCCGGCGCCGAGAATAATAACAATTTCAGCAGGCTGCCAGGGTGATGCTGCCAACTTACTGATTTAGTGTAT
>NZ_SZXN01000071.1:0-1076 GCF_005281195.1 Citrobacter sp. wls613 | reverse complement strand
CATATCAGGGACTTGTTCGCACCTTCCCTAGCACTTTTTAGCGAGATAATCACCAACGAGCATTTCAATAAATTCTTTAAGTTCCAGATATTAAACACCATAAGTCTAATATGCCAACAGTTTCTATAATCGCGTTTCGCGAATCCGTGATATGAGCACCAATGTTGACAGTGCCACTTACTACTACACAACTTCATATCGCGTCTACTCTATTGCTAACACTTTCGAGTGATCCGTACCAGCAAAAGTGGACACTTCGCTAAGAAAGTCTGGGGTCAAGTCTTGCAACGTGCACAACGTGCTTTGGCAAGGTCTGCTTTTGGCACATAAGAAATATTCAGAAATTTCGAATACTACATTAGCTCACTCACTTTACTGCAAAAACCGTAACCAACGTTTTCATTGAGTCACCCGAAACCATAACAAAGTGCATTTTGCTACCAACATGCTGCCAAAACTCGGCCTCTTGTGCATATTTTTTGGCTTTTTGGATAGAGGCACTTTCTGGTAACTGGGTTTTAGTTAGCCTTGGGCATAGCAGCTTTGTGCACAAAGCCTTCCAAGGATGCTTAGGTACACCGTCTGAAAGCCGCATTTAATCCCGATGTGCGGCCCTGTGGCTGCGTAAACAGGTTAATGGTGATTGGTTCTTGCAAACCACATGCAAGTTCTATCAGCGTTTCAGTCACGCTCCGAAAGGTACACGGTTATCCTGATAAGGTGTGATCCCTCTGACAATCTGATGACGTCACTACGCTCCGCTTGTTGCTGTATCACCAACGGGGCTTTATGGCTGCAATTGTCTAAATCAGAGGGTTGCACAAGTTATACTCGAAAGTTAATCTGAGATAAATCTTAGATTGCCAGAGGTCTCTTGATGTTTTCAAAATCAAATCGAACATACAAGTATGGCGACCAACCGATAAGAATCACTACTGTGCGAGTGGTTGAGGAACAGTTCAGAGGGGCGGCAACTGCTAAGCAAGTGGATGATTACCTTAGAGGAATATTCCCACACTATAAAGATGATACCCGCCTTAACCTAAGGAAGGTGCGAACAAGTTCCTGATATGAGA
>NZ_SZXN01000080.1:331231-346582 GCF_005281195.1 Citrobacter sp. wls613 | reverse complement strand
GGGCAGGATCGTCTACCGGGGTGGGGTCAGTCCACTTTCACTTAAACTCCCCCATGCAAACGGGATCAAAGTAACACCCAAAATAATTAATAAAACCAGTCGTCAGCACTTTCCCAGGTTTCCTGGAGAATAGTCTCTATTTTCTTTTTATCTTCCTTGTCACCCCCAAACACACTTAAACCATCGGAGCCTGCACGTCGTATGCTCAGGCTGCAGTTCTCATAGTGGTTGCCCAACCTTTTAAGCAATTCTTTCTCCAGTGCCGGAACAGCTCCCTTTGGAAGATCTTTAGTACTATCAATGGTTAGTTCAACTATCATATTAGCCCTCACTGCATATACTGTATGTTTATACAGTACACCGATACTTTGAAATGATCAATGACTTAAGAGCACAAATTGTTAACCTTAGCCTATAGATTTGATGAAAAAAAACCCGCCGAAGCGGGTTCATTTCTATAAGGACTTGTTGTTTTAACACCATTGCAAGTACGGAGCTATCAACGTCCTTAAATTTGGATAACATTTTTGATTAGGAGTGATTTCACAACGTTCATATGCTCGCCCCCTGCAATCTTCACTGGTTCTGTCTAGCATACCCAATTAAAATAACAACTGTGTTAGGTAGCCCATAATAATTGCCATCCCCAAAATAACGGTCAGGAATGCAGCAATCAAGGGTGTTTTGAACATGGATTTTAGCAGTATTACTTCCGTCAGGCTAGCTCCTGCGCTACCAATAATCAGAGCCATTACTGCTCCCGTCCCCATGCCTTTATCCATCAAGACTGATGCCAACGGAATTACTGCCTCAGCCCGTATATAAAGAGGTATTCCAATAACTGCACTTAATGGAATGGCAAATGGATTATTTTTCCCAGCATGAGTAGCAATCCACTCAGCAGGGATAAAACCGTAGATAAACGATCCAATAACAATACCTAACATTAGATAAGGTAATACATCTTTAAATTGAATCCATGCGTCCTGAAATGCCAGACGTATCACACTAGGATCTCTTACTACACTTTTCGAGAAGTTTTGTTTATTTGTTTGATCTTTTTCGCAGGTCAATTCACTACTTATGCTCCGAAATGCTGAGAAACTCTTAAATATTTTTTGCGGTTTAGAACAACTATTAGCCTCTACGTCCTGTTGATTTGATACAGAACAGCATGCTGGAGCACTCTGTAGTTTGGTTTCAAGAGTTTTTCCCCTACTAACACCACAACAATTAGCCAAGGATTTGGATGTTTCGACAATATGCCTGTCAAAACCAAGCACATCTAACAAAATACTTGCCAGTACGGAAACTGTAGCTGCTATAACAGCGTATAGCAGGGTCACTTTCCAACCAAAAGTAACCCACATCAGACCAATGATTATCGGGTTAAGCAGAGGCGAAACAAACAAGAATGTAAGTGTTGGACCAAAGCCTGCTTTTGCTGATAAGAGCCCGCGTAACATGGGAATTGTAGAGCAACTGCAAAACGGTGTTACAGCTCCTAACAACGATGCAAGAATGTACCCTTTCCCCTTTTTCGCACCTAACATTTTTTGAATCTTATGGTCGGGTATCTTTTGTCTGATAAGGCTAACACCTGCACTAATCAGAAAAAAAAGGACTGATAACTCGACAGCCAGAAACAGGAACATCTCTGCTGCGCTAGTAAACATAGAAATCAAGCTATTCATAAAACCTCCAATAAACCACATTTCTAGAATATTCGAATTATATGTGTAAGAGCAACATATTTCTGGTATTATCGAAATATTACTGAATGAGGAAGGCACCATGCAGCTAGAAGAAGTCGCCAAAGCTATGAAAGAGCTAGGCCATCCGACACGTTTGTTTATATTCAAACACCTTGTTAAAGCCGGTGAGCAAGGTTTACCTGTAGGCGATCTACAAAAACAACTTGCGATTCCTGCTTCAACACTGAGCCATCATATCTCCGCTCTAGTTTCTGTAGGATTGGTTAAACAAAATCGCGAAAGCCGCTCCTTAATCTGCGTTTCTCAATATGACAAGTTAGAGTCGATTATTGATTTTCTACGCGAAGAATGTTGCATCAACAGCCTAAAGAATTAAATTGAAGCATTACATTGTTTTCATTTGATAAAGGAGCCACCCAATTATAGGCGGCTCTTTTGTAGGCTATTTCAGTCTTTTACCTGAATCATCAACGACTTTTTCACCGTCTTCCTTGGCGAAAGCTGCTTTCTGAGCATCTGGAAGGATATCCAGAACCACCTCGGAAGGACGACATAGTTTAGTACCTAGTGGAGTCACCACAATCGGGCGGTTAATCAGGATCGGATGCTGCAGCATATAGCCGATTAACTGATCGTCAGTAAACTTATCTTCGGCAAGCCCCAGTTCTTCATAAGGCTCGACATTTTTACGCAGCAGCGCCCGTACTGTAATCCCCATATCCGCAATAAGTTTGACCAGTACATCGCGAGACGGTGGATTTTCAAGGTAATGAATAACGGTCGGCTCATTACCACTGTTGCGGATCATCTCAAGCGTGTTACGCGACGTACCGCAGGCCGGGTTGTGATAAATGGTGATGTTGCTCATATCAGTATCTCATTACAAAGTGAAAGAGAGACGTAGCGCCAGCGCGGCCAGCGTTACAAACAGCACAGGCAGAGTCATGACGATCCCGGTGCGGAAATAGTATCCCCAGGTGATGGTCATATTCTTCTGTGAAAGGACGTGCAGCCAGAGCAGCGTTGCCAGGCTACCAATAGGTGTAATTTTCGGGCCCAGATCGCAGCCAATCACGTTGGCGTAGATCATTGCCTCTTTAATAACGCCAGTTGCAGTGCTTCCATCGATAGAAAGAGCGCCAACCAGCACGGTAGGCATGTTGTTCATGATGGAAGACAGGAAAGCCGTCAGGAAGCCAGTACCCAGCGTCGCAGCCCAGAGTCCTTTATCCGCCAGTACGTTCAGCACACCTGAAAGGTATTCGGTTAGCCCGGCGTTGCGCAGACCGTAGACCACCAAGTACATCCCCAATGAGAAGATGACAATCTGCCATGGCGCACCGCGCAGCACTTTGCCGGTGTTAATGGCATGGCCTCGTTTAGCTACTGCAAACAGGATCACAGCTCCAACAGCCGCAATTGCGCTAACGGGAATACCGAGCGGCTCGAGGACAAAGAACCCAACCAGCAGAAGAATTAAAACTATCCAGCCGGTTCTGAAGGTTGCCAGATCTTTAATCGCCTTTGCCGGTGCTTTCAGGAGAGCCAGGTCGTAAGTCGGTGGAATATCTTTGCGGAAGAACAGATGCAGCATCACCAGCGTGGCGATAATAGCGGCAATATCCACCGGCACCATTACCGACGCATACTCAGTGAAGCCCAGTCCAAAGAAGTCCGCCGAGACTATATTCACCAGGTTCGACACGATAAGCGGCAGGCTGGCCGTATCGGCAATAAAACCGGCAGCCATGACGAATGCCAGCGTGGTGCCTTTGCTGAACCCTAATGCCAGCAGCATGGCAATGACTATCGGCGTCAGAATAAGTGCCGCACCATCGTTGGCAAACAGTGCCGCCACCGCCGCACCGAGCAGGACGATATACGTAAAGAGCAAACGTCCACGACCATTACCCCAGCGGGAAACGTGCAGCGCTGCCCATTCGAAAAAACCGGACTCATCAAGCAGCAGGCTGATAATAATTACGGCAATAAAGGTCGCCGTCGCGTTCCAGACGATATTCCACACCACCGGAATATCGCCCACATGCACAACGCCTGATATCAGAGCCAGTCCCGCGCCCAGCATTGCACTCCAGCCGATCCCTAATCCCTTCGGTTGCCAGATAACCAAAACAATGGTCAGGACAAAAATAGCGCCTGCCAGTAACATAAAACCTCCTGACAGGGCGACTTTGCCGCCCTGTATATGCCAAAAAATTAACTCATCAACTCTCTGAGCTTTTCAATACCGGCGGGCTCTGACGCCAGCACCGGAACAAGCGCTATACGCTCAGCGTGCTGATTCTTAACAGCCTCAATCTGAGGCCGTTCCTGCCGGGCGCGCTGGCAAAGCAACGGAGAACGCGTATCCGCAATGGAAAGGCTGTTATTGATAATCCAGCCCCACGGATGAATCCCCGCTCTTTCAAGGTCAGCCTGCAGGTTTGCCGCTTCCAGAACCGGTGTGGTTTCAGGAAGCGTAACAAGCAGAACTTTGGTTCTATCCGGATCCTGAAGCTGCATCATTGGGGTAGTAAAATGACCTTTACTCCCCATTTTTTTGGCAATCTCTCGGTGGTAAGCCCCGGTCGCATCCAGCAGCAACAGCGTGTGTCCGGTAGGGGCGGTATCCATGACAACAAACCGTTTACCCGCTTCACGAATCACCCTGGAAAAGGCCTGAAACACGGCAATTTCTTCAGTACAGGGAGAGCGCAAATCCTCTTCCAGTAGCCGTTTCCCTGCTTCGTCCAGATCTCTTCCCTTCGTCTCAAGAACATGCTGGCGATAGCGTTCGGTTTCATCGTGAGGGTTGATGCGGCTGACCTGAAGGTTTTTGAGGCTGCCGTTCAGCGTTGTACTCAGGTGCGCAGCAGGATCAGAGGTCGTGAGATGCACGTCAAATCCCATGTCTGCCAGCCTGACGGCGATAGCCGCTGCCATCGTGGTTTTACCTACGCCACCTTTGCCCATCAACATAATCAGGCCGTGCTCACTGCGAGCGATATCATCGACCAGGCCAGAGAGCGATAAGTTTTCAGGCGTGTACTGGATGTTCGTTACCGGGAGCGGTAATGCCTCAGAACCGGTATCCAGCAGTCCCTTCAAGGCTGAAACACCAACCATATTGACTGGCTGTAGTAATAGGGTATCTGTCGGTAGCTCAGATAAACCGGCAGGAAGATTTGCCAGTGCCTCCTGCTCACGTTGCCATATCGCAGCGGCCAGGGAGTCATGTTCAGCTTCGGCTTTAGGCAGCACACCATTAATCACCAGGTATTGGTTTTTCAGGCCAATTGCGGCGAGTTCTTCATGGGTGCGGGCGACTTCCTGCAGCGTAGATTTTTGCAGTCGCGCAACCAGAACCAGGCGGGTACGTTCAGGATCGGATAACGCCTCTACCGCATGAGCATACTGCTCACGCTGCTTTTCCAGCCCGGCCATTGGGCCAAGACAGGAAGCACCATCTGGATTACTTTCAATGAAGCTACTCCAGGCTCCGGGAAGCTGGAGAAGGCGAATCGTGTGGCCCGTCGGCGCTGTATCAAAAATGATATGATCGAAGCGGGTCAGCAGGGAAGCGTCTGTCAATAAGTCGGTGAACTCATCAAACGCCGCAATCTCAGTGGTACAGGCTCCTGAAAGCTGCTCGCTGATACTGTTAACAACGTCATCAGGCAAAAGACCTTTGATAGGATCAACGATTCTGGAGCGGTATTGTTTGGCGGCTTCCTGCGGGTCGAT
Organism: Citrobacter sp. wls613; assembly: GCF_005281195.1. NCBI lineage: Bacteria > Pseudomonadati > Pseudomonadota > Gammaproteobacteria > Enterobacterales > Enterobacteriaceae > Citrobacter > Citrobacter sp. wls613. The sequence continues at coordinate 341,123 of NZ_SZXN01000080.1, read as the reverse complement.
TTCCAGAGCGGAAAGTCCATGAACTGCTGTCACAGGGCGAATGGTGTTACCGATAGCCTGATCGAATACCTGGCCGACATTGGAGGCCGGATCTGTACTGACCAGCAAAACCCGCTTACCTTGTTCGGCAAGGCGGATAGCCGTCGCGCAGGAAATGGACGTTTTTCCTACGCCTCCCTTGCCAGTAAAAAACAGGTAAGGCGGGATGTTCTCTAAGAATTTCATATGTCCTCCTGACATATTCAGCAACAGGAAGTATTACCACCACAGCAGCTGGTGGGAGCTAACCCTACCTTCTCCAGCGGAATACCGAACCAGCGAGCCAGCTCAGCGCGTTTTGGGTATCGCCCAGCCATCACCGTTTCACCGTCCAACAGCAGTAGCGGAAGCCCTTCTGCTCCAGATGCTTCGAGGAATGCTTTCGCTTTCTCATTCTGAACAAAGCTCATGGGCTGCTGCGCCAGGTTGTAACGTTCAACCTGTACGCCACGTCCTTTCAGCCACTGCACATCAGCAGAGAAATCAACCAGAACCTGATCGACATCTGAGCCACATACGCCGGTACTGCAGCACATTGCCGGGTCAAACACCGTTAACGTCTTCATTCTGAATACCTCACATTCGGAAAATCATATATGTTCAGGCAAATTTTTTAGATGCAAACAGCCTTACCGCTACCAGAGCAGTTTGCAGATGCCAGCTTACGGGCGATGGCCTGTACGTCGTCCTGTTGGCTTAACCAGGCCTGCTCAATTACCTGAGCAGCCCATGAAGGAATATGCGGAGATAAGCGGTAGTGAACCCACTTGCCCTGCTTGCGATCCAGCAATAGTCCACTTTCCCGGAGCATTGCCAGATGACGGGAGATCTTGGGCTGCGACTGATCCAGCGCCGTACAGAGATCGCACACGCATAGCTCTCCCATTTCTCTAAGCAGCAACACGATGCCCAGCCGAGTTTCATCGGAAAGGTTTTTGAAGAGTTGTAGAGAAGTTAGTTCAGCCATTTTAGTCTCCTGAATTCTCTCCGTAGTTTCCTGCAATAGTTGAGTGTCGTCAACCATCACATTCGAAAATTCGAATATGATGGCTATGTGGTTTTAATATCAGATTTACTGATTGTTCATTATTCAATTTGTTAATCCTGCCGCTTTTCGACGCCTGTATTCATCTATCAGTAATTGTGCTGGCGTTGGTCCTGCCGGATGGCGCGGCGCTTCCAGTTGACGTCGAATTGGTGGGACACTTAGTCCATTACCAACATGCTTCGACCACTTCGTGAGTAACTTTTCTGCCAGTCGTTTCAGCTCCCCCTCTGTCATTTGTCGTTCTACGCCCGTTCTGCGCATTTCGATGCAGATGTGATACAGCACGGGCTGAGGCCATGGATATTTATCGCTTCCTGAATACCGATATGACTCATTGCGCCAGCGCCGGTATTCCGTCATAACCTGCTCCGATTTCAGTCCGAATGGATTCGCCCCACTCTCTGAAACCAGAGAAACAAACTCAGCCAGGTCAGGCGGCCATGTATTTCCCATCGCGCAGCGCTCCATGCATTGCTGACAGACCAACCTAATTTGCTGTTCAGTCATCGAACCTATCTGGGCTATCCAGATAGGCGAAGGCTCCGCCCCGTTCTTCTGGGTCCATCGGTTCGAATACACCTCCCCCATGACCTGCCACAGTCGCCAGGCTGTTTCCGTCGCCATCAAGTCCATTCCTGCGGCGCCACACTGCGTGTGCTGACTGAATTTGCTGAACTGCCCGGGATGCTGTTGGTTCTGATCCTGCTCCCACATGACTGTTACCTCCGGTTTCTGGTTTTACCTGCGTTCTCACCCGGGCTACATGTCGGGCAAATTTTTGTTCCCACTGGATTTGTGTAAAAACTTTCCCTTCCGACTCCCAATACGCGGTGAATTCTGCGAGTTCAGTCAGAAGGTAATCTGGTTCAGGCAAGGTGATACCCCACGATGCGGCGCGCTGTCGGAAGTCTCTGGAGGGAAGCCAGCTATCTGCCATGCTGAATTTCCCGATCGGTTCATCAACACCGTCCAGGTATCGGGGCATGGCCGGGGATGGCAGTTCATCCCCATTCAGATTTTTCATCGCACCCGCGTTAAGAGAGGGGTTTAAGATCTGTTTACTGCTAACTGCTTTCTGGATACCTGATGGCAAAGGTTTAGCCAAAGACTTAGCCTTATCCTTAGGCAAGGCGAAAGCCTTATCAAAAGCCATCCCCATAGCGTCAGAAACCCCGTAGCAGGCGGCTTTGAGAGCTTCATATGCTTTATCTTTCAGTGAACATTCAGGCAGTAATTCAAACGATCTTGCCCAGGATTTGATCACGTTTACTGATGCTGGCGGGTTATGTTTCACCGCATTAGGCAACCAAAAAACTCTGGCTTTAAGATCGGCTTCCACCATACCTAACGCTATGGCTTCACCTAAGGCTAAGTCGAAGGCTTCGACATCCCAGTTTAATTCTTCGGCCATAGCCGCCCTTCCCGCCTTATACAGCCCGGGAATAATCCCTGTGAATGGTCCAGTAAGCAGGTAAATAAACAGACTCTGCCCACTTGGCGGGAGTGGTGATAAGGCTCGAAACTTAGGATCATCCCACATGGTAATCTTCACCTTACGGTAAGGCTCGTTACTAGCCTTACTCTTAGGCATGGCCTTAGCCAAAGGATTAGGCATACTTCACCCCGCGAGTTGCAGTAATAATGGTCATTGGTCAAAACTCGATTAAAACAATTGCGGCGCTACGGCGCTTATACTCGCCAGTAGTGGTCCCGCCGCGTCAGCAGGTAGCATGTTGAACAATGCGATTGCCGCTTCACGAATCTCCTTCTCGAGCTTCTGTAACGGAGCACCGATTAATTTCGCCTGGTGTGCCTCACTGCATTCTTTGATAGCGTTAGCCACCAGCTCCGCCTCTGTGCTCGCATTACTTAACCCGTGCTTCCTGGCAATCTGAACTGGCATAGCGGCGATGATTGAGCCTGACAGCTGCATCACGTAAGCCGTGTACTTTTCTGACCCTCCTCCGTTTTTCAGATATCGAAATAAATTCTGTTTATTAACAGCAATTCCACGACCATCTGCCTTGGCCCACTCTTCAGCCACCAGCTGAGCGATCCGTTCCTGTGCCTGTCCTGGTAATGTCGATTCCCATTCACGAACGGCTGCCAATATGACGCGGTGCTGAATGCTGTCGCGTCGCTGGGGTTTAAATTGATTTTGCGATTTCACCGCAGCGGCTACTCGTGGTTTATTATGGGTATAAGCTACTGATTGCATCTTTCAGACCTCGCTTTGTGGCGGAAATACACTATCAAGAGAGCAGGTGCGCCCTAACTCGTTAAGCTTCTCCACAATCAATCTGCATTCCGGTAGGCCAGGCTGACGTGTTCCGTTCTCATAATTTGAGAGCCTTGACTGACGCCACCCGAATAATTTGGCTAATTGCTCTTGAGTTAAACCGAGCGCTTGCCGTTCTTTGGCGATGTTGTTCATCTTGTCCTCACATCTAGTGTTTAGCTGAATTAAACACATAATGTGTTAGATAGTCAAGACGAAACGTTCTTTGAGCGTTAACACGTAACGTGGTAAAAATCAGTAATGAATATAAACACTGCAATTGCCGCCAGACTGAAGCAGCTACGCGAACAGAAAAATATGTCGCAATCTAAACTCGCAGAGTTATGTGGGTGGGCTCAGTCACGCATCGGGAACTATGAAGCGGGTCGCCGCAATGTGGGCGTTGACGACGCTATAACGATATCTAAAGCTCTCGGAATTAGCCCGGCTGAACTGATGTTTGGTGATGATCACGCCGAATCATGGTTAACGCCAAAACATCGTAAGTTGATTACTCTTTTTGACCAGTTGCCGGAGTCTGAACAAGACAGAATGATCGATACCTTTCAATTGCGGCTGAAAGAAATTGATGAGTATGTCGAGAAGTACCTTCGGGGACGATTAAAGCCAACTGACGATTAAGCTACAATTTTTAACAATCTAACCAGCCTACTTGGCTGGTTTTTTTATGCCTTTCACCTTCCCTTTTCCCATATCGTTATCATCCTCGCCACCTTAAACACATGCCGTGTTGACTTTTAAACACATTTGGGGTTTAAATATAAACACAGTTTGAAAAGCGTCATCAAGGCAGGACGCCCACGAAGTAGCTGCCGGCGGCATACGAATCACCGGATGAGATGACAAGCATTAACACGCAGCAGGTTCAACGTTCCGCCAGCCTGGCGACAAGGGCAAAGCAAGAGGATAAATCCATGATCGATTTCGCACGTAAACCAGTGCGGTGTCAGGCCGTACATCTAAACCGTATTGAAGTAATCATTCGACTGATTTGCTACATGCTCGCCCAGAAGGGCGACCCGTCTGCCGACCAACAGACTTCAGTTCGTTCATAACGAGTTTGACCAATGGCTGTTGCCAGCATCAGTAAGGAAGTGACTATGGAGTTTGGAATGAAACGTGTGGTGGCATCTGTTCAGGTGGTTGCCATCCTCAACAGGGTTTATAACGGCAGCCCTGTTTCCGTCGCATCTATCAGTAAGGAATCAAAGCTGTCTGTATCTTACCTCGAGCAGATTTTCTCGAAGCTGCGCAGCAGTGAAATCGTCACCAGCCAGCGTGGCGCTGGTGGCGGGTACCACCTTAGCAAAGCAAACCCCAGCGTGGCTGACGTCGTTCGCGCCGTTACTCACACGCCTGATTCATTTGAACCCGTACTGAATGCTCTGGAGTGGGTCCCCGTTGCACAGCTGGTGCAGGGAAAATCCCCTACCCCATAAAGCACAAAACCCGCGCTTGGCGGGTTAAGTACCCGGTCAGCCGACCAAAGCTTTCCGGAACGAGTTTTGACCAATAACCACTACCTTAGGCGGCGATCATCAGCTGCCGGGTATCTTACAATCCTATGGAGCCCGAACGCAATGTTAACGTATGCGTATCTTATTAAAGCCAAAGCGAAAGCAACTGAGGCAAAAAACCTGTTTTGCTGGTTCTCTGCGAAATCAGATTCCCGTGCAGAACGCGAAATCCTCAATATTCTCGAAGACAACAATATTGCCGTCGGTCGTGGCGCCGACTATCAATTACCTGTCCGCACCAACTGGTTTGTTGTTGACGATCTTCCTGAGGAAAGCACACTTGATGACACATGGTGCGATCGTTACGAACTGGCAGAAGACCAGCAAACGTGGCAACTGAAACAGAAGCAGGATAATGAAAATCTGGAGGCTTCCAGCCAGCAAAAACCTGAAACCTCCAGTGCCAATGTACCCACCAGCGATGCGCCAGCATTGCTCCGCCCCATATCTCGCCTGCGCCTGTCTCAGCGGCTGATTGCGCACCTGTTAAATGACGGTGAAGAGAAGGAAATCAGTGAAGCGCGGCACGTCCAGATCGGACAAATGGAACTGGACGAAAATGATCTCTATATACAAAACCTGTTACTGGCCGTTGCAAATGTGCCAGCGGCGAAAGAGCTTTCTGCTCATGTCGAGTGGAACCTGGCAAACGCAATAAAAGAAGTCTTCGACCGTGAGCAGGTCTATAACATTGCTTCATTTGAGGAATTTATTACCGAATGGATTGCGGAACCGAAAGCGCGGACTCAAACCGTGCAGGAGTGGGTTATCGATAAGAAAGCACGAATTGTGGGTGATGAGCCCACCGTTCCACCTGTAACGCCAGAACTCATTACCGTTGCGACTCTCCCGCTACGCCAGCGCCTTTTGGCTCAGTTTATTTCTGATGAATATGCTTACCATATTGATACTGAACAGAAGAAAACCATTCAGGAACTTGAGCTGGATGTGGATAACAGCTATGTGCAGAACCTGCTGCTTGCCGCCGAGAATGTAGAACCATTCAGGAAAGCGCCAGAGATCGATATCTGGAAAATTGTCAGCGCGCTAAAAACTATTTTCCCGGTTGATGGTAAACGAGTGGATCTGTCTACCGTAATTCAGTTTTTTAAGGCCTGGTTCAGTACTGAACACATTGACCGCGGATTGCTGGTTAAAGAGTGGTGTAAGGGAAATCGTGTGTCGCAGATTCAGCGCACTGATACTGGAACGAACGCTGGTGGTGGCAATAAGACTGATCGCAATACCGATTATGCTCATACACTGGATACGCTCGACGTTGAGATTGCGCTGGCCACTCTTCCAATGGATTTCAATATCTACGACATCCCGGGTGGGGTCTACCGCCGGGCAAAAGAGATCGTCACCAAAAAAGAGAGTCCTTTTAAGGAATGGTCGGAAGCACTGCGAAAAAGCGCTGGCATTCTGGACTATTCGCGAGCCGCTATCTTTGCGCTTATCCGCGGTACATCATCCGAACTGGTTAAATTTCCTGGTCGGCTGCAGGCCTATATCAACGCAAACCTGACAGAAAGCAACCATGAAACACCATGCCAGGAAACCCTGCTGGCGGCTGGTCATGTGCCAGAAAAAAGCTGGGAAAACGAGGTTAACGAGAAAGTCACAGCTGAACAGAAGGCAGGAGTCGAACAACCAGAAATCGCTAACATGGGCAACGGCGTGTTCTCCATCGATGGCCTGATGGGTAACCAGCCAGCACACGCACTTTCTGTCGTAGACCAGGTACGCCAGCGCGCCGTCGAGAATAAGTTACATAATACCAATACAGAGGAAGCCACCAGCAATGTGCAGATGGAAGAAACTAACAACAACGAAATCAAAGCTAATCCTGAAGTGTCTCAGAGCGAAACAGCAGTTTTGCCAGTTAAAAGCGCTGATGCAACTGGTGACGCGTCAGCTTCTCTGAATAATGAACCCGTTCACCATATTGATACGGATCCCCTGAACGCTTTTTATACTCACCTGATGGTTGATATGGAAACTATGGGCAACAGTCCTGATGCCCCAATAGTCTCTATTGGCGCAGTATTTTTTGATCCTTCAACTGGTAACACTGGTGCCGAGTTTTACCAGGTTGTCAGTCTGGAGTCATCGATGTCGTTTGGCATGAAACCGGATGCGTCGACGATTCAGTGGTGGTTGAAACAATCATCTGAAGCCCGCTCTGCCATTCTTGTTGATGAAGCCATGGGGTTGCTTGAGACCCTCGAACTCCTGGCTGACTTTATTGCTGAAAACGCTGCTAACGGAAGCCACACAGTTCAGTTATGGGGTAATGGTCGCTCGTTTGATAACGTCATTCTTCGCCGCGCATACGCGTTAACAGATACCCCCTTCGCTGTTCCGTTCTGGAATGACAGGGACGTAAGGACCATGGTCGAACTGGGTAAATCTGTCGGTATAAATCCGCGCTTCGACATCCCGTTTGAAGGTGACATGCACAATGCACTTTCTGATGCCCGGCATCAGGTCAAATACGTATCAGCAATCTGGCAACGTCTGACCGCAAATTGATTTTCTAATTTCACAATTTATGGATCCTGCCTGGTATGTTTTTACAGGCAGGCCATCAGAGAGATGAGCTATGCACGAACTTACACTGTCTCCTCAGGAAATTGCAGAAATTACTGGCTATCAGCGCTACACCCACCAGCAGCGACAACTGCGGTGTCACGGCATACCGTTCACCACTGATGGGCGGAACCGCCCAATTGTATTGCGCAGAAGTATTGATCCCGGAGTTTCTGAATTACCTAAGGTCGATGAATATGTTGCACTTGAGCCAAATTACGACGCAATCAATGGGCAGACCAAGAAAAGATCCTAAAGACAAGCACCTCCCGCCACGCGTAACTAAAAACCGTTATAGCTATGTGTGGAAGCCAAAAGGAACAAAACAAAGCGTAACTCTTGCACCTATTACCGGGACAAGTATGTCCCGGCTATGGGCGCGCTATGAGGAAGAAAAAGCCAAGCGTTCAGACGTAATGACATTTTCTAAATTATGGAAGTTATTCACCAGCAGCCCAGCTTTTGCTGAACTGGCTCCGCGGACACAGACTGATTACAGGTCATATGAAAAAAACCTGGTCCCAGTGTTCGGGAATATGCGAGCAGATGACATAAAAATTGAGATGGTCAGGATCTATATGGATAAACGGGGCCAACGCAGTATTAACCAGGCAAACCAGGAACTCGGCGGGATGTCGCGAGTTTTCTCATGGGGATATGAACGAGGGTATGTGAAAGGAAATCCGTGCAAAGGAGTACGCAAGTTCTCTTTAAAAGCCCGTGACGTGTACGTGACAGACGAAGAATATCAGGCAATTTATGAAGAGGCGGCACCAGCTCTCCGGGTTGGCATGGAGATATCTTACTTATGTGCGGCTCGCGTTTCCGATGTTCTTTCTCTCAAATGGTCGCAAGTAAGCGAGGAAGGCATTTTTATCCAGCAGGGAAAGACCGGGACTAAACAAATAAAAGTCTGGACCGAGAGGCTACATAACGCCATCGAACTTGCAAAGACTCTGGGTGGACGGGAAACCGTTGTTTGTAGCAGTAAAAAAACTAAGTATTCAAAAAGTGGGTTTAACGATCTGTGGGAAACTGCAAGGGAAGCAGCAGGAAAAAAACTAGATAGAAAACTGCCGTGTACATTTCATGATCTCAAAGCCAAGGGAATATCTGATTACGAAGGCTCGAGTAAGGACAAACAACTATTCTCAGGTCACAAAACTGAAAGCCAAGTTGTGGTTTATGACAGAAAAGTGAAAATTTCTCCCACATTGGATCTTCCAGTATTGGGCAAATCAGAAGATGATGATGGCGAGTTTTATACCAAGTGAATATACCAACACTATACCAAGTGTGACATGAGTCGTTGAAAGGAATTGAGCTAAGTGTTTGAATAGTGGCGGAGAGAGGGGGATTTGAACCCCCGGTAGAGTTGCCCCTACTCCGGTTTTCGAGACCGGTCCATTCAGCCGCTCTGGCATCTCTCCGTTTTGGCGGTTGCCATAATGCCAGGTAATTTGGCATTTTAACAGACCCCGTTCCGTCAATTTCGTTCAAGTGACGAGTTTGCGAGCAAAACGATGATTAAGTGGCCCTGGAAAGAGCAAGAAACAACCCGGAATGATGACTGGCCGTGGGATGACGCCCTGGCAATTCCTCTTCTGGTGAATCTCACTGAGCAAGAACACGCCAGACTTATCGCGCTGGCTGAGCGTTTTTTACAGCAAAAAAGATTAGTTGCACTGCAGGGACTTGAACTGGATCCGCTAAAAAGTGCGCGCATTGCTCTGCTTTTCTGTTTGCCCATTCTGGAATTGGGTATCGAGTGGCTCGATGGTTTTCATGAAGTTCTGATCTACCCTGCCCCGTTTGTCGTGGATGATGAATGGGAGGATGACATTGGATTGGTGCATAACCAACGCGTCGTTCAATCCGGGCAAAGCTGGCAGCAGGGGCCGATTATCCTGAACTGGCTCGATATTCAGGACTCCTTCGATGCCTCCGGTTTTAATCTGATTATCCATGAAGTGGCGCACAAACTGGATATGCGCAATGGCGATCGGGCCAGCGGTATTCCGGCGATCCCGCTGCGGGATATCGCTGGCTGGGAACACGATTTGCATGCAGCAATGAATAATATTCAGGATGAAGTTGACCTGGTGGGTGAAACCGCTTGCAGTATAGACGCCTATGCTGCGACCGATCCTGCCGAATGTTTTGCCGTGTTATCAGAATATTACTTCAGCGCACCCGAATTATTTGCACCTCGTTTTCCTGCACTATGGCAGCGTTTTTCCCAGTTTTATCGGCAGAATCCCCTGCAACGATTACGCGATAACCGGGAAGATGAGAATAATCGCTCATCGAATGTGCATTAACGCTGCATTTTGAGGATTAATTAACCAATTGAAATGACGTGCTAATTTTACTGTTGACACGTCATGGTGAGGTCAG
>NZ_SZXN01000080.1:256621-331134 GCF_005281195.1 Citrobacter sp. wls613 | reverse complement strand
TCACTGGTTCGAGTCCAGTCAGAGGAGCCAAATTCTTGTTTTCGTGCAGCTTCATTAATACCTGTATGGTTTTAATACAACAGCTTAGCGTGAAAACTTCTCCTGATGCATTTTGATTTTATCCTCCGCATCGGGAAAAATTGGTGGTCAAATCTAGGGTCCGGTTCGTTCTATTATGGAGTGACCCTATATGTCTCTTACCGACACCAAAATCCGCAGTCTCAAACCATCTGATAAACCCTTTAAGATCTCTGACTCTCACGATCTGTATCTTCTGATTAAACCGGGCCGACTCACGTCACTGGTATCTCAAGTATCGTAGTGACGGCAAAGTGAAAAGAGAAAAAGCAGTGCGAAGAGATCCATGCGGCGATTGTGATCAGTGCTCACAATCGCCGGACCGCTTTTCGGCAGTCTATCACAAGATTTAACAAGCAGACCCAGCCACCGCCACAGCCAGACAGCTCTATTCGAAAATGAAACGTTACCAGAAACGTTTTCTGAGTGCGGTTTCAATCTCGATATCAACGCAGTAGAACTGCAAAATCACCCACACGGCATCGACCAACGCCTCGGTCAACGCCGGATAATCATCATTAATGATGGTGTTGATTTGCTCGACGGATTCATCAAGATATTCCTGAATACTCTCTTCAAATTCCTCTTTGGTCGCTTGATTGCGAAAAAAGCTGAAGGTATCCAGTTTTTCAATTAACAGATCGAGTTGTTCTTCAATACCGTTTAACTGCGCAGGCGTGACGTCAGGATCACGGGCGATCAGTGTAAAAAAGCTCTGCACTTTGGCTTTAAGTTCGATAATCGTCGGAAGATGAAGTTTATCCGATGCCGCACTGCTGGCCTCTGGTCCGGTTTTTGTTACGAACGGCTGTGGTTCTCCTGCCCCGACGCCAGCTTTAACTTCGGTATGGGGTAAGGCTGGCTCGACTACTTCGCTTTCTTCTTCAGTTGGGAGTGGCGTAACCTCTTGCGCCGTTTCGCCGTTGATATGTTGGCGTAGACGACGGTGGAAATAGCTCTCCGGCTCTGCAAAGACAAGCGCGTGTTCACGTTGTGCCTGGCTATACGGCACCATCTGGAGAAGTGCTTCAAATATCTCTTTATGATCCAATTCGATTGCCGCCACGAGTGGACTGTTACCACTGCAATTCTTTACGGCCAGGTCAGCACCATACTGCTGTAATAACTTCAGGATCCGCACAGCCGTGGATTCAAAACGGGGAAATTCATTTGAGACACCGCCGGTGACGGCGCACAGGGCAGGTGTGAAACCCTCACCATTCTTCACATGCGGGTTTGCCCCTTGCTCCAGGAGCAGTTCGACACAGGATTGAGCACCGTAGTAACAGGCGCACATCAACGGTGTAAATCGTTCATCGACTGAAAACTCTTCGAGTTTTGCGCCATGTTGTAACAGCAACTGAACGGTTTGACGCCGTATTGGGCCGGTTATTGCGTCTATAGAGTAGGTAGAAATCGCTTTATGTAATATCGGCGAGTTATCGAAACCACAATAGGTATGAATATCGCCCCCTTGGTTAATCAGCCATTCAAGGAGTTGACTGCGGCAAGAAATAGCCGCGGCTGAGACAAAGTTAGTATCGTAAATATTGGTCAGGTTTAAATCGAGTCCCTTAGGTAGCAAATACTCCATCACCTGAATGATCGTTTCTTGATCTTCTTTCCATGAACCACGCTGGGTGATAGTCAGTAAGGTCGGTTCTTCCACAGCACCAAATTTCTTATTGATATCGAGACCATACTGTAAAAAGAGATCGAGAAACTGGGGTAAAAACGTTCTGTTTTTTACCATGGGGAAGACCAGTAATCGTAAATTTGACCAAATCAACATCTCATAGGATTCACCTGTATTGACAAATTCACTATTGGGGTCAGCGCCATATTTAAGTAACAGCTCAAGAGCCTGATAGATGTAGTCACGTTGATCGGGGTCAGTATATTTGTCATTGTCCAGGTACTGGCTGATCAACGGTGCCTGGTAAGATTCTGGTGGCGTCATCTTATAGATGCGATTGATATCGACGGTCACCTTAAGCAGTTTCTCGACAATTCTCAAATCAAACTTAGATTTCAGTGCCGCATAGACCAGACTTTTGGCGCGTGAATCGGCTTTCAGTTGTGGCAAATTGTCGAGTAAATATTCGCAGAAGTCCTGTGCGTTGGCATAAACGCACAATTCCAACAAATTGGCGTCATCCCAAAAACTGCTATCATTGGCCATAATGTAGCGTTCTTTTTTAAAGTCAGGAAACCGTTTCGCCAACGGCGCAAAGGTTTCAAGCCCCCAAAACTCACTCGCAAAAATAATATTTTCGATCAGCGCAGACGCTTCGATATCCAGCGTAATATCTTTATTTATGATATGTATAAAAAGGTCTTTACTTCTTTCAGAATATAATATTTCCAGCGGAAGATTAAGTTCACCATTGGTCCAAAAACTCACAGGTTTATTGATATCTAAATGAGCGTCAAGCAGAAGGTCAATCATGTCTCTGCGTTGATAATCCTGGTAGGTATACTGTGGCTCGGGGTGATAAAGGTAATTAAGCCAACAATTATTGTAGCGATTTTGATAATAAAGATCGGCACCTAAAGTGAGGTAAAGCCTCACCAACGCCGTATTATTAAACTCAATAGCTGAATGAAAGGCGCTAAAACCATTGCACTCAATTTTCGCCCCTTTATCGAATAAGTATTGTACCAGGGAGATATCTGACTCGGGACTGCGTGAGAGAGGAACCAGAACGTTACAAGGGGAAATATCGGGATCAATAAAATTGATATCCCCTCCATTAGCAAGGTACGTTTCAATTTTTTGTATTTTTTTAGAGGTGGATAGTTTGCTGTCTAAGCAAATTTGCCGTAGCGTGAGTTTACTATCCTTAAAAATCCAGTTCAGCATAAAATTCCTTATCAGGGGCTAATAATCGCAGACGTTCACACACTTTAGTCAATCGTAATTCAGGTCAATCTCGTTGAATTTATTGTCGCGATTCTGAATCACGCGCATCAACCAACGCCATTAACAACGGTCCCGCCTTTTCCAGTCCTTTTAATCCATCCTTAATCCAGACCCCTTTCCCACGCCAGGCCAACCGCGCAGCATGATCAAACTGGTCATAGTCCACCGGATACACCAGCGCCGGAATATTCTTTTGCAAGCAATGCCACATTATTCCTGCACCACCATGGTGAATGACCGCATCATAGTGCGTTAGCCAGTCATCGTAGTTCACCCAGGATACACGGTAGACATTGTCCTGCCGCTGCGATTCCGCTGCACAATGATGTCCATCAGTGAAATGAAAAACCCACTCGGGCAACGTACTTGCCAGCGCGATAACGGCTTGCATTACCGCATCTTTATGCCAGTCCAGATGTGTACCGAGCGTCACCAGCACATGGCGTTTATTTACTTCAAAGGGCGGTGCAACGCCTTGCGATGGCGGCGTGTAGAGCGCCGGGCCGATAAAACTAACCGCAGCGGGCCAGCGACGCGGGAATTCGAATGTTCCTTCGCTTAGTGCCAGTATACGCAGCGGCGAGTAAGCACTTTCGCTGCCATCCTGCCGGTACAGGCGCGTGATACCGGTCTGGCGAATAACGTCGCGAAATAGCCAGAACACGGCCAGTTTGAACAGTCGCACCTTTTTACGCTGGAGCGCGTGCCACCCATGCTGAATCGCGTTCTGCGCGGGCATTAACCCGCCGCAATACGCAGGAGCGCCATCGGTGGTTTCCAGCACACAGGGTGACGGCAGACTACTCCACCAGGGGATATCCAACCTGCGACAAACTTCGCCGACAATGGGCAGTGTAAAGTCCGCTATCGCCAGATCCGGCGTACCTTCGCGCAGCCACAGATGTTCCAGTTCATCGGCAAAATTTTTCAATAACCCCACCACGTGGCGAAACTGCCGATACAGCCGCAGCGGATGGGAGCCAACCGCATATTTCGGATTCACCACCTCCAACAGCGGCGTATCGTAATCACCATGCAAAGACAGCCCCATCAGCCCCGCCGCCGCAACAGAAGTAGCCACGCCGTGCGTGCTAATAATCCGCACCTGATAGCGTTCAGACAGCGCCCGCCCCATCGCCAGCACCGGATGTAAATGACCGGAAAACGGCGGTGCCAGCAAATCAATGCGGGTGACACCCGCGGGGATCAGATCAAATAAACGCTGCATCTACGCCCCCTGTTTGCCTGTATCAGCAATAAACCGCCGACACAGCGCCGCCAGTTGCGGCTGTTCAAGATAATTCATATGGCTGCAGGCAATGCGTTGGTCTGCCTGGCGAAACCAGCAACGAGAAATCCAGTCCTGATCGCCTTGTACCAGCAAGTGATGGCAGTCCGGTCGGCGGCCCGCCACCGGTCCAAAAGCAAAAACACTGACGCGCGCCAACCACTCTGGCAGTAAGTGCAGTTGGTTAAACAGTTCCGGTCCGCAACTGCCGGAAAGCAACAACGTATGGCTTGCTGACGCCAGCATCTCCAGCGCCTGTTGTCGGTAGCGCAGGGCAAAGCTGACGTGCTGCGCGCCAAGGTATTCCCGCGCATTGTTGACACTGGCGCGCAGCAGGCCGGTTGCCAGCCATGGCACGGACTGTACGGTCCACGGAAAATTCACATCCACGTGCTGATGGTGGCCGACGACCTGCTGTATAAACGTTGCCTGTGCGGGACTGAGCGAGCAGTTATCCGCACGGCTACGGCCAGTAATAAAGGCAATCTGCAAATCCGGCTTTATCATAGCGACGTAAACCAATCATTGCTGAAAATACGATACCGCCGCGAGCGCCGGTAAATAGTGCGATTCACCAGCGCATTCAGCAAATGGAAAGGCTGAAGTAACTCAGAGAGCAACGACAACAATGGATGCGAGGGGATCTCCACCGCGACCGCACGCTGAACGTAACGCAGCGCCAGATGGTGTATTGCTAATACCCCCAGAAGCAGAGCCGTTTGGGTCGCCCCACCAAAGGCCAGAATCACCAGTGCCCACAGCAACAAAGGGTGTAGCCCCTGCAACAGAAAAATAGCCAGATTGATTGCCGCACTTTTTTCATGCATCAGTAGCGTGGCAAACAGGAACCAGCGATGCATTTGGCGGAAATAGCGTTTAGCATCGGCAACGCTGGTCTGCACGCGCACCGCCGCAGCAGACTGCACAATACGCACGCCATGGCGAGTTAACAGTTTCGCCATCGCCAGATCGTCCGTCAGATGACGTAACACCGGCGCAAAACCACCAACACTCGCCAGCGTTTTACTGTGAATGGCGTAACACATACCGTTCAACGTCAGTGGCGGCGAAAACGGTAACAGCGGCAAATAGGTCAGGGCTGAGTTGTCGTTAACAAACTGCGCCAGCAAACGGGAAGGCAGGTTATCCGCCGCACGATACCAGGGAAGCGCTGTCACCAGCGTGCTCTCCGTCAGAGCATCCAGCATGTTGCACAATGACTCCGCGCTCAATACTGCATCATCGTCCAGCACCAGAATCACATCACGCGTTACCTGCACCCTCGCCTGTTCCAGCTTAAACAGCTTGGGATTAACGCCCTCTGGCGCCTGAGGAAAGGAGAGAACAGTAATATGCTGCTGGGGATAGCGTACTTGCAAACGCTGCGTGACCCGCGCAGCTTCCGCATCGTCATCGTCAATCAGCCAAAGAAATGCCGCACCACGCAACAGCCCCACCGTCGAGGCCAGTACACTTTCCAGTGCAGGATCGCCGCTGAGGATGGGCTGCATGACCATGACCGTATGCAGATCGCCGCCACGCGGCAAACGCAACACCCCACCACCGCGCTGCAGTTGCTGCAATATGCGTGGAACGATGGTGTTATCGTGCGGACCAAACAAACCACGAGGGCGCAGTAGCACAAAGGTAGTGGCGGGGAAACGGGTGACGGCACCGCTAATTTCCTGCTCCGCCTGAAATTTGCTGTTGGCGTAATGGCTGGAAAAAGCGCGCGCACGGTAGCTTTCCGGCAGAACGTAATGATGCTGAAAATCAAAGTAGACCGCAGGGGTCGAAATATGGATAAAGCGCGGTATCTGGGCATGTCCGGCGGCCTGCGCCAACACGCGGGTTGCCAGCACATTGGCGAGGAAAAATTCCGCCTGTTTGCCCCAGGGCGAGGATTCGGCGGCGCAGTGCCACACCGCGTGACAGCCAGTCATTAACCGAATACAGTCATTTTGACGGGCTTGCGTCAGATCCAGCGGGATAAAATGCGCACCGACCTGCGCCAGTTGTAGCGCCTGTGCCGCCAGTCCCGCCTGGCTGTCGTGCAAAGAGGCGTGATAACGATGAACAATACCACAACGTTTTTCCACATAACCCACCGCTTTGCCGAATCTGCTATCCAGTTCGGCAGAGGTGACGCACGTTGACGGTAAGGCAATTCCTGTCGCGATAATCTTGCACTTTGTGACAGACGAGTCAGAGTGTGTTTTTTCCATAAAACCAACTGTTGTCTTATTCCATAGAACATTATTACTTAATCAATTCCAAATTACCCGGGCTGATTTTACTGACTCAAGCGCGGAAGAACCGGAGCGTACACGTAGTACGTGAGGATTCTGAGCACTGCCCAGGTTCGAAATGGCAAGCAAAATAGTCCTAATGGAATAGGCTCTAAGCAGGCTTTTTGCTTTATATCTGATAATCAATCATTACTTCATCATCTGGCTCCATCGCTTGTCGCTTGATCTCCTCCACGGATAACCCTGCATTGCATAACTCGATGAATCGCCATACGTAATTACGTTGTAATTGACCGCGTTTCAAGCCAAGCCAGACGGTATTGGCATCGAATAAATGCCGGGTATCAAGACGGGTGAGCGTCCCCTCTTCCTGTTCACCGCTGGATTGCTCTGCCACCAGCCCAATGCCCAGTCCCAGCGCCACATAGGTCTTGATCACATCAGAGTCCTGCGCGCTGAGGATAATATCTGGCAGTAATCCTTTGCGGGCAAATGCCTCATCAATACGTGAACGCCCGGTGATGCCCTGGCGGTAAGTAATAAGCGGCCAGCGAGCAATGGCCTCCAGCGTCAGCGGGGACGTCAGGACTAACGGATGATCGTGAGGTACGAGCAGGCTGTGATGCCAACGAAACCATGGAAAAGCCACCAATAGTGGATCGCTGCTTAACCGCTCGCTGGCAATACCGATATCTGCCCCACCATTTTGCAATAGTGCGTCGATTTCCTGCGGCGTGCCCTGAATTAACTCCAGGCGAACTTCAGGGAAGAGTTCGCGAAACGCTTTAATCACCGCAGGCAGGCTATAACGTGCCTGCGTATGGGTAGTGGCAATCGTCAGCACTCCGGAAGTGTCATTGGTAAACAGATCGGCAAGTCGGCGAACATTGCTGGCTTCATTGAGAATACGTTCAGCGATAACCAGCAGGGCTTTACCCGGTTCGGTCATACCAAGCAGGCGTTTACCACGGCGGATAAATATTTCGATACCCAGTTCATCTTCAAGCTCGCGAATATGGCGGCTTACCCCCGATTGCGAGGTATAAAGGATATTCGCGACCTCCGTCAGGTTGTAATCCTGACGTGCCGCTTCACGGATGATTTTAAGTTGCTGGAAATTCACTCTACACTCCGGATACATCAGACATTACGCTATTGTTAAAGTCTGATGACCGGCATAACAAATAATAAAAACCTGCATCTTATTCCTGCACGGAATAAGGTTTAACTCACTAACTGCAGTTCACGGTTTTCCAGTGCCGGGCTACCGACAAGCGACAACAGGATCTCTTTCACCGCCTGAGCCTGAGGCGATAAACTCCCCCTGGCCGACACGTTCAACGATAACGGCAAACTCATCGATGGGGTGGTAATACGCGCCATCCAGCCATTTGCCGCATTGCAGAGTGAACGAGCAGCGGACTCCGGTAAAACAGTCACCCCCATGCCACTGGCAATCGCTGCGGTTAAGGTGGAAATAGACTCAATTTCCCCAATCACTTTGGCCGTTAAACGGCGTAATGAAAATGCTTCATCTACACGTAAACGCACCGCGCTGTAATCCCGGGGAAGAAACAGATTCATCTGGGCTACAGCGGCTAAATCAACACTTTGCCCTGGACAATCTCGTGTGCCGACAAGGAAAAGATCCTCTTTTAGCAATGGCTGGCTAGTAATACCTGCGATCGGAGAACGTTCGTAGAGTACGGCCATGTCGAGCTGACCACTGAGCAACTTTTCGTTTAGCGCCGCTCCACTGTTCTCATGCAGGTAGATCAACACCTCTGGCAGTTCGGCGCGCACGGTCTGTAATAACGGCATGGTGATAGATGACGCTGCCGTCCCGGGGGCAAGGCCAATAGACACCTGGCCGCTCAAGGTCTGTCCGATATTACTGACGGCAAGCTGCGCCTGCTCGCACTGCCGCAAAATCGTGCGGGCGTGGGTATAAAGCACCTTTCCAGCGTCAGTCGGTGTCACTCCGCGCTTAGTACGAATCAGCAACTGTTGATCCAGTTCGCCTTCCAGCGTAGCAACCTGTTGGCTCAACGCGGGTTGCGCAATATGCAACACTTCCGCTGCCTGGGTCAGGCTACCAATATCGACGATTTTTACGAAATATTTCAGCCGTCTGAAGTTCATTTTGCCTCCTGTCGGAATACCAGAACCCGTGCTGGCAGTCATGTTCATCAGGTTTGCAAAATGCTTGCCAGTTTCGAGTGAGTACGGGCCACAGCGCTCAGTGCCCGTAAAACAAGGCCTGGAGGTCAATGATAAATATTCTTTACCCTGGCAGCCGTCTTTTCCTCTGCCCCACCACATGCTGTGGCGCACCAGAATAGGGCAACAATCTAAAAAGCGGGAAAGATCGCCGCTTTGTTGATTTTGTCAGCAAACAAACTCGCAATTGCATTTACCCCTTTGACAACACCCGCGCCCCTCGCTAATATGCGCCTCGTTCACACGATTCCTCTGTAGTTCAGTCGGTAGAACGGCGGACTGTTAATCCGTATGTCACTGGTTCGAGTCCAGTCAGAGGAGCCAAATTTAAGAAGCCTGCTTAGGAAACTAAGCAGGCTTTTTGTTTTTCTACTTTCTCTTTCGTCCTATTTGTCATCTTACTCCGTTGTAACAGATAAAATCGTTTTCTCTTCCCGCCTGTCGCGGTAGTCTCATCACAGTCGCTAATATATCGACTGCAATGTGCGTAACCTTATTCCAATACTAATAACAAAAAATCAGTACAGACAGGATAGCTATGGATTCCACCCTCATCTCCGCGAGTCCTCAGGAGGACTCCTCTTTACATCATCGCGATCGCGCTCGACGTGCCGCACTGGGCAGCTTCGCCGGTGCCGTGGTCGATTGGTATGATTTTCTTCTGTATGGCATCACCGCCGCGTTAGTCTTTAACCGCGAGTTTTTCCCGCAAGTCAGCCCGGCGATGGGCACGCTCGCGGCCTTTGCCACCTTTGGTGTCGGATTTTTATTCCGCCCATTAGGCGGAGTTATCTTCGGTCACTTCGGCGATCGTCTTGGCCGCAAACGTATGCTGATGCTTACCGTCTGGGTGATGGGTATTGCCACGGCGTTGATTGGCATCATCCCCTCTTTTGACACTATCGGTTGGTGGGCTCCAGTACTGCTGGTAACACTACGCGCCATTCAGGGTTTTGCCGTAGGCGGCGAATGGGGCGGCGCGGCGTTACTCTCTGTCGAAAGCGCGCCAAAAAATAAAAAAGCCTTCTACAGCAGCGGCGTGCAGGTGGGTTATGGCGTTGGCCTATTGCTCTCGACCGGATTGGTTTCGCTGATCAGTTCGCAAACAACCGATGAGCAGTTCCTGAGTTGGGGCTGGCGCATCCCATTCCTGTTCAGCATCGTGCTGGTACTTGGTGCATTATGGATGCGTAACCGCATGGATGAATCAGCTGAGTTCGAGCAGCAAAAACAGGAACCTCTGCCCGAGAAAAAGCGGCTGCCGGTCGTTGAGGCGTTAATCCGCCATCCGGGTGCATTTTTAAAGATAATCGCCCTGCGCCTGTGTGAGCTGCTGACCATGTATATCGTCACCGCGTTTGCACTCAACTATTCCACGCAAAATCTGGGTCTACCGCGCGAGCTATTTCTGAATATCGGTCTGTTAGTTGGTGGGTTGAGCTGTCTAACCATCCCCTGTTTCGCCTGGCTTGCTGACCGCTTCGGCCGCCGACGGGTCTACATTACCGGCGCTCTGGTCGGCACGCTCTGTGCCTTTCCGTTCTTTATGGCCCTTGAGGCACAGTCTATCTTTTGGATTGTATTCTTCGCCATTATGCTGGCAAACATCGCCCACGACATGGTGGTCTGCGTGCAACAGCCAATGTTTACCGGGTTGTTTGGCGCCAGTTACCGTTACAGCGGTGCTGGCGTTGGCTATCAGGTAGCCAGCGTCGTTGGCGGCGGCTTTACCCCGTTTATTGCCGCGGCACTGGTGACCTTCTCGGGCGGAAACTGGCACAGCGTAGCCATATACCTGATGGCGGGGTGTCTTATTTCTGCCGCGACCGCAATTCTGATGAAAGATAAACCACACGGCTAAGCCGTTCTGCGAAGGCCGAACGGCCTTCGCAGATTCTTCCTTAACGTCTGACTTTTGTTTCACATTCCTGTGACATACTATCGGGAGAGCAGCACATCTGTGGAACAAGGAGACAGACATGAACAACAAGGGCTCCAGCCTGACCCCGGCTCAGGCACTGGATAAACTGGACGCATTGTATGAGCAATCGGTTAAGGCTCTGCGTAGCGCCATTGGCAAGTACATTGAAACCGGGACGCTTCCTGACATCATCGCCCGAGATAAAGGTCTTTTTGTTTACCCTTCACTTTCTGTGACCTGGGATGGCAGCGCAACGAATCCTCCAAAAACACGCGCCTATGGCCGTTTTACCCATGCTGGCTGCTATACCACGACCATTACTCGCCCGTCTCTGTTCCGACCTTATCTTGAAGAACAGCTCACCCTGCTGTACCAGGATTACGATGCGCATATCTCTGTCGAACCGTCCCAGCACGAGATCCCCTACCCCTACGTGATAGACGGTTCTGAGTTGACGCTCGACCGCTCCATGAGCGCCGGATTAACGCGCCATTTCCCCACTACCGAACTGTCGCAGATTGGCGATGAAACCGCGGATGGAACATTTCACCCGGCAGAATTTTCTCCCCTGTCGCACTTCGACGCCCGACGCGTTGATTTTTCACTTGCACGCCTGCGCCATTACACCGGCACACCGGTAGAACATTTTCAGCCTTTCGTACTGTTCACCAACTACACTCGCTATGTCGATGAGTTTGTGCGCTGGGGCTGTAGCCAGATCCTCGACCCGGACAGTCCGTATATTGCGCTGTCATGCGCAGGTGGAATTTGGATTACCGCAGAAACTGAGGCACCGGAAGAGGCTATTTCCGATCTTGCCTGGAAGAAGCACCAGATGCCCGCCTGGCATTTAATCACCGCCGACGGTCAGGGGATCACACTGGTGAATATCGGCGTTGGCCCGTCAAACGCCAAAACCATTTGCGATCACCTGGCGGTCCTGCGTCCTGACGTCTGGCTAATGATTGGGCACTGTGGCGGCCTGCGTGAGAGCCAGGCCATAGGTGATTACGTTCTCGCCCACGCCTACCTACGCGACGACCACGTGCTGGATGCCGTACTGCCGCCAGATATTCCGATTCCGAGCATCGCCGAAGTCCAGCGCGCGCTGTATGACGCGACCAAAGAGGTCAGCGGCATGCCCGGTGAAGAGGTCAAACAGCGACTGCGTACCGGCACCGTCGTCACCACTGACGACCGTAACTGGGAGCTACGCTATTCTGCCTCTGCGCTGCGTTTTAACCTCAGTCGTGCCGTCGCTATCGATATGGAGAGCGCCACGATTGCCGCGCAGGGTTACCGTTTCCGCGTACCTTACGGCACCCTGCTTTGCGTCTCCGATAAACCGCTGCACGGTGAGATTAAACTGCCAGGCCAGGCCAACCGTTTTTATGAAGGTGCAATTTCCGAGCATCTGCAAATCGGTATTCGGGCAATCGATCGGCTTCGCGCCGAAGGCGATCGCCTGCATTCCCGCAAACTACGTACGTTCAACGAACCGCCGTTCCGTTAAGGCCTGAAGGTAACTATGCATAACTCAACGCCCCTTTCCGCCCTGCGCAATCTCCTGTTAGCACAGGGGCTGGATGGTATGATTGTTCCACGCGCCGACGCTCATCAGAGTGAGGATTGCACACCACACGACAATAAACTGGCCTGGCTTACCGGCTTTAGCGGCTCAGCCGGTCTGGCACTGGTGCTTCGCGATCGCGCATTGATGTTTGTCGATGGACGTTACCAGGTCCAGGTCCGTAACGAAGTCTCCCTGGACGATTTCGAGATTCATCATTTACACGACGAGCCGCTAGCCGATTATTTGCAGACGCATGTGCCAGCAGGTACCCGCATTGGCTTTGAGCCTCTGCTGATGGTCAACAGCCAGTTTGAGGCGCTTTCGGCCACTCATTGCGAACTGGTCGCGCTGGAAACCGACCCCTTCGATACAGTTTGGCTCGACCGTCCGGCTGCCCCCTGCGGCATCATCCGCGAAATGCCCATTGAGATCAGCGGCGAAAGCAGTGCGCAGAAACGCGCACGGATCGTCGAGCAACTTGCTCAGCATCAGGCTGACTTTCTGGCAATCACCCTGCCCGATAACATCGCCTGGCTGCTCAATGTGCGCGGTTCAGATCTCAATATGGTTCCGGTGCCTTTTTCGTTTGCCTTGCTGCATCGCAGTGGTGAACTGGAGTGGTTCGTGGATGCCAACAAAACGCAGCAGTTACCCGAAGCGCTACTGAACGCATTAACGATTTCGCCACAAGAGGATTTTCTGTCTCGCTGCCAGCAACTTGCCCACGGGAAACGCTTCCTGGTCGATAAAGACTATGCACCAGTTGCACTGCGATTCGCCATTGAACAGCACGGCGGCGAACTCCTCTGGGCACCCGATCCCATAACGCTTATCAAAGCACATAAAAATGACACAGAACTAGCGGGTTATCGCGAATGTCATGAGCAGGATGGTGCCGCTTGGGTGAACTTCCTCGCCTGGCTGGCGCATGAAGTCCCCTTACGTGAGGCGGCGGGTAATCCGGTAACCGAACTGGAAGCCCAGGAAAAACAGTTGGCGTTTCGCCAGCAGCAGCCTGGGTTTATTGAACAAAGTTTTGGTACGATCTCAGCATCAGCCAGCAATGCGGCAATGTGTCATTATCATTCCAGCGAAAAAACCAATACCCCCATCACCTCTCAGGCGATGTATTTAAATGATTCTGGTGGTCAGTATCAGAACGGCACTACGGATGCAACGCGCACCCTCGCCTTTGGCCCGCAGGATCCACAGCGTCGACTGCATTACACTGCAGTGCTGAAAGGCTTTTTATCGCTGATCACGTTGCAATTCCCGAGCGGTACTCAGGGGCATCAACTGGATGCGTTTAGCCGTCGGGCACTTTGGGCGCTGGGCCTGGATTACGATCATGGCACCGGCCACGGTGTCGGACATCAGTTGTTGATCCACGAGCAGCCGCACCGCATTGCGAAGAAAGTGAATCCCTGGCCTCTGGTTGCGGGCAACATTATCACCATCGAACCAGGATATTATCTGGCCGGACAATACGGTATCCGCATTGAGAATCAGGTGGAAATTATCGACAGTCGCCCTGGCTTTTGCCGCTTCTCCACGTTGACGCTGGTGCCTATTGATTTGAATCTGGTTGAGTTGCATCTGCTGAGCGAGAGCGAAAAGCAGTGGATTGATGATTACCATCAGCAAGTCAGAGAAACCTTGTCACCGCGCGTAAACAGTGATGCTCGTCCATGGCTATTTGCTGCCACCGCGCCGATTCGTGTTCAGGCCAATTAATGCATTAAAAAAGGCAGCCCGCAGGCTGCCTTAGTTCTCCCCAACATCTTACGGCTTAACTGTTACGGATGTATTCATCCATTTCAGTTTTCAGGTTATCGGACTTGGTGCCGAAAATAGCCTGAACACCAGAACCCGCAACCACCACGCCTGCTGCACCCAGTTTCTTCAGGCCAGCCTGATCCACTTTGGCGACGTCAGCCACGCTGACACGCAGACGCGTAATGCACGCATCGAGGTTAGTGATGTTTTCTTTTCCGCCGAACGCAGCAACCAGGGCCGGAGCCATTTCACCCGTTGCGCCCGCTTTGCTGTCTTCAGTCGCGTCTTCACGACCCGGTGTTTTCAGGTCCAGCGCTTTGATCAGCACACGGAAGATGGTGTAGTAGGCGATAGCATAGCCAGCACCGACAATTGGGAACAGCCACAGTTTGCTGCTGTTACCGGACAGAACGATAAAGTCGATCAGACCATGAGAGAACGACGTACCGTCACGCATACCCAGCAGGATACAGATCGGGAATGCCAGGCCTGCCAGAATCGCGTGGATGATGTACAGGATCGGCGCCACGAACATGAAGGAGAACTCGATCGGCTCGGTAATACCGGTCAGGAACGAGGTCAGCGCCGCGGAGATCATGATACCGCCCACTTTCGCGCGGTTTTCTGGTTTTGCAGAATGCCAGATAGCAATAGCGGCAGCCGGCAGACCGTACATTTTGAACAGGAAGCCACCAGACAGCATGCCCGCAGTCGGGTCACCCGCCATATAGCGAGGGATATCGCCGTGGAACACCTGGCCCGCAGCGTTGGTGTATTCGCCAATCTGCATCTGGAATGGAACGTTCCAGATATGGTGCAGACCAAACGGTACCAGGCAGCGTTCAATGAAGCCGTAGATACCGAACGCCACAACCGGGTTCTGGTATGCAGCCCATTGGGAGAATGTCTGGATAGCAGTACCGATCGGCGGCCAAATGAAGGACAGGACCACACCCGTAAAGATGGCAGCCAGACCAGAAATAATTGGAACGAAGCGCTTACCGGCAAAGAAGCCAAGATACTCAGGCAGTTTGATACGGTAGAAACGGTTGAACATATACGCTGCTATCGCACCGGAGATAATCCCCCCGAGAACACCCGTATCAGCAAGGTGTTTAGCTGCGATCTCTTCAGCAGGTAAATGCAGAACCAGCGGCGCAACCACAGCCATGGTCTTGACCATGATGCCGTAGGCAACCACTGAAGCCAGTGCGGAAACACCGTCATTGTTGGTGAAGCCTAACGCGACACCGATGGCAAAAATCAACGGCATGTTTGCAAAAACAGAACCGCCTGCTTCTGCCATAACGTGCGATACAACGGCTGGCAGCCAGCTGAAGTTAGCGGAACCGACGCCCAGCAGGATACCTGCGATCGGGAGTACGGATACCGGCAGCATCAGCGATTTACCGACCTTTTGCAGGTTAGCAAATGCATTCTTAAACATAATTAGGAGTGCTCCTGAGTATTTGTGCTTATACACTTCATCCTTCAAACCGCCTCAGTGTTGGCTGCGCTCGTTCATCCCAGTCACTTACTTAAGTAAGCTCCTGCAATTCACTCACTTGCCGCCTTGATGCTGCTTGAATGATTTTGCGTATTCTACGTTCTCACGCATTGGCGAGGGGGGAGAACCTCGCCGTGAACAGGGCATCTAAGTACCCTTTATTTATTACACAGAGTAAAATAATTCAGCTTATTTTTGTTTGACGGCTATCACAATTCAGCTGTGGATAGCCGTAAAATTCGCACAATCCGATAAAATGAGTATCTGAATGTGTCTAACTGGTTATTCACCGCCCATTTTATGGCGGTGAACTTTACTCGGTTTACTTATTAATTACGAGCTTTAAAAAAACTCAATTAACGGATAGATTGCAGGCGAGAAGCGTTGATGTGAAACAGGCGGGCAAAGTTATCAGTGGTGATTTGCGCCAGTTCTTCAACGGCAACACCTTTCAATACGGCCATATACTCTGCGACATCACGAACCATGGCGGGCTGGTTCTCTTTACCACGATGCGGTACCGGCGCAAGGTACGGAGAGTCAGTCTCAACTAACAAGCGATCCAAAGGAACATAGCGCGCGGCGTCGCGTAACTGTTCGGCGTTACGGAACGTGACGATGCCGGAAAAAGAGATATAGAATCCGAGATCCAGCAATTTGCCCGCAGTTTCCCTGTCCTCTGTAAAACAGTGTAGTACGCCGCCACAATCCGTCACGTTTTCTTCTCGCAGAATCGATAGCGTATCGGCTCGCGCATCACGGGTATGGACGATCACTGGTTTTTGCAGTTCGCGGCCAATCTGAATGTGATGAATGAACGACTCCTGCTGACGCACTTTGGTTTCCGGGGTGTAGAAATAGTCCAGCCCGGTTTCCCCCATCGCCACCACGCCGTCTTCCGCGGCAAAGCGACGCAGGTCTTCTACATCATAGGTTTCATCCTGATTTAACGGATGTACACCGCAGGAGAACACCACATTATCGCGCTCGCCAACCAGGTCGCGCATATTGCGGTATCCGGGTAAGGTGGTCGCTACGGCAAGACAAAACTTCACATCACGCGCTGCCGCTTTCGCCAGCACGTCATCCACGTCCTTATGCAGAGATTGATAATCCAGGCCATCAAGATGGCAGTGTGAGTCGACTAAAAACATAATGTCTCTCTCAAAGATGGGGAACAGGCAGTACGGCGCCTGGTTGCAGGTAATGCTCAATACGCAGGATAAGATCGGTTAATACCAGTTCACGATTGACGCCCGTCACGTTGAGCAGTTGCTGACGGCAGTGGCACACATCACCCAGCATCGCCTGAATCTGCGCCACGGAGAACCGTTCAGCAATGGATGAAATCAACGCCAGTGCATCAGGGTTAGTTAAATGGGCAGCACCATACGGACGTTTGAGCGCATCCGTAAACAGCGTTGCCAGCCAGTGTAAGCGGGCTGCAGCTTGTTCATGGTTGAGCGCCGCCAGCAGCTGATACCAGTCGCCGGAATGCAAGGTGTTCGCCAGTGCCGCGCAAAAATCGCTACGGTGCGCCCAGCTTTCTGCCTGAAGCAACATTAGTGCCGCCCCAGGAGACCCGGCGCTCAGGCGTAGTGCGCTAAGAAGTGCATCCTGCGGGGCAGTCACTTCGCGGGCCAACCAGGAAACCGCATACGATTCCTCCGGGGGAGCAAGGTGATGCAATCGACAACGGCTGCGTAATGTGGCAAGTAAGCGTGCCGGCTCGGTAGTAGCCAGGAAAAACCACGTTTGCGCCGGCGGCTCTTCTAACGTCTTTAGCAGGGCATTGGCTGCCGCATCCGTTAACTGGGCAGCATCGGGGATCCACACCACTTTGGCACCGCCCAGACGCGAATGTTCGTACAGCTTTTCAGTGACTTCACGCACCGCGTCAACACCCAGCGTGTTCTTTCCTTTTTCCGGCAGCAGAGAATAATAGTCAGGATGCGTTCCTGCCTGCATCAACTGGCAACCACGGCAACGTCCGCAGCTTTTATGCCCTTCCGGCTGCTGGCACATCAGATAGCGACTCAGGGCGTAAATCAGCGCGTCGTCACCCATACCGGGTAACGCCTGAATCAGTAACGCATGGTGACCGCGACCCGCCTGGTAACTGGCGACAAGTTTTTCAAAATCGGGTCGTAACCATGGATACCATTTCATGCGCCCTGCTCCTGTACCCAGTGGGTAATGGTGCTACGGATATCATTCATGACAGCTTCAAGCGGCTGCGTGGCATCTATGGTACGGATACTGGGATCTATCGCCGCCAGTTCCAGATAGCGGGCACGGGTGCGATTAAAGAAGTCAAAAGACTCCTGTTCAATGCGGTCCAGCTCACCACGAGCACGGGCACGTTTTAAACCCACTTCAGGCGTCACATCCAGATAGAGCGTCAGGTCCGGGCGAAAATCACCGAGTACCGCATCACGCAGAGTGGCCAACATCGTTTGGTCGATGCCACGGCCACCGCCTTGATAGGCCTGGGTCGACAGATCGTGACGGTCGCCAATCACCCAGGTACCTTTTGCCAACGCAGGCTTAATGACGGTTTCGACCAGCTGAACACGTGCGGCGTAGAACATCAGCACTTCCGCTTTATCGGTAATCACTTCGTCACCGACCGACTTGATGTCCAGCACCAGGCTTCTTAATTTCTCTGCCAGCTGAGTCCCACCTGGCTCGCGGGTAAACACCATGTCGCGGATACCGAGTTGCTCAAGTGTCTCCACCACTACATCCCGCGCGGTAGTTTTTCCGGCGCCTTCCAGGCCCTCGATGACGATATAATTACTGCCCATTTTTTTCCTTAAGCACTTTCAGATAATCCTGCACAGAGCGGTTGTGGCTGGCAAGATTGGTATTAAACGTGTGACCACCTTTACCGTCAGCCACGAAATAGAGATACGGTGTTTTTGCCGGATGCGCGGCGGCCTGCAATGAGGCTTCGCCCGGCATAGCAATCGGGCCTGGCGGCAGCCCGGTAATGGTATAGGTGTTATACGCAGTCGGCGTTTCCAGGTCGGCACGCGACAATTTACCATTATACCGTGTGCCCATCCCGTAAATCACGGTCGGATCGGTCTGTAAGCGCATGCCAATACGTAAACGGTTTATAAACACCGAGGCCACCTGATCGCGCTCGCTGGCGACAGCGGTTTCTTTTTCAATAATAGAGGCCATGGTCACCAGCTGATTTTTGTCGGTATACGGTAGACCTTCGGCACGCCCTTCCCAGGCAGTATCAACAGCTTTGACCATTTTCTGGTGCGCACGCTTCAGCAGCGCCACATCCGAGGTGTTGGCGGTATACATCCAGGTATCCGGCCAGAACCAACCTTCCACCCATTCCGGGTTCTCCAGCTTCAGCGCCTCGGCAACGGTAGCGTAGTTGTCGTCGCTCAATGTGTGCTTGATATAGGGCGCATCGCGCAGCTGTTTAAGGTAATCACTCAGGCGCATGCCCTCAACCAGACGTAATGGGAACTGTGCTTCTTTTCCGCTTTCCAGCAGTTGCAACATTTCCCGTACGGTCATATCAGGCGTCAACCGGTAGGTCCCGGCTTTAAAATGCGAAAGGTCGGGTTCAATACGCAGTAACCACTGGAATACGCGTGGACGATTAATCACCTTATCTGCATACAGCTGCTCACCCAGAGCCAGACGACCCGTGCCCGCTTTCAGCGTAAAAATCGTTTCATCTTTAATCAATAATTTACTGTCCGCCAGATGGCGAACTTTCCACATTCCCACACCCGTGGCAATGCCCAGCACAACCAGCAATAAAACAACAACGCGTAACAATTTTTTCATGACTAATTTGGGTGCTCACAAAGTGGGGCTAAAAAATCGAATAACAAACGTGAAGACAACATCCTGTCACCACAGGCACGCACAGGAACCACCGGCATTAATGCATTACAGACAACCATCTCATCCGCCTGCATCACGTCCTCTTCCCGCGCATACACGTCGACAATCTTGAACGGTGATTGTGCCAGCATCCGCATACAGAATTGTCGCATAATGCCGTTCACGCCAGCCTGATCCAGTCGAGGAGTATAAACGACATCGTCTTTACGCCAGAACACATTAGCCGCACAGCATTCCGTAACCCATCCCTCACTGTCAAGAACCAGCGCTTCATCGGCGTCTGTCTGCTCAAGATGAGAACGAATCAGCACCTGCTCCAGTCGGTTCAAGTGTTTAATTCCGGCAAGCATCGGATTGCGCCCCAGACGCACAGGACTTACAGCCAGAACAATCCCATCGTTCTGCCAACAAGCGTAATGTGTGGGAAAGGCAGAAGTAGAGAGAATACGCGTAGGCGAATGACAGTTCGTGCCACTATAGCCCCTGCCCCCGCTACCACGACTGATGATCACTTTCAGTACACCACGTGTATGCCCGACCGCCAGCATTTGCATTTCATCTTGCAGTTCTGACCACTTATCGAAGGGGATCAGCAATTTTTTGCATGCGTCGTCTAAACGCTGGAGATGCGCCGAAAGAAAACACACATTACCATCGACAATTCGCGCAGTGGTAAAACATCCGTCACCAAACTGCGTCGCACGATCGCTTGCAACCAACGTGCCCTGCTCACGGCCATTAATTAAGAACATGGTGGCTCCTTATTCGTGGTCCGCTAGTTTGGCAGGATGACAAAGCCAGGACAAGGTCGAAAAATCGAATAAAAAAAGGTCCGGCAAGCGGACCTTTTTTATGACGCCAGGTAAGTTACCTGCGGGACTTAGATCTTTTTAAAGATCACCGAACCGTTAGTACCACCAAAGCCGAAGGAGTTACAAAGAGCATATTCCATGCCGCTGACCTGACGTGCTTCGTGCGGAACAAAGTCCAGGTCACAACCTTCATCCGGGTTATCCAGGTTGATGGTTGGTGGAACCGCCTGATCGCGCAGCGCCAGAATAGAGAAAATAGACTCTACCGCGCCCGCCGCACCCAACAGGTGTCCGGTCATGGATTTGGTCGAACTGACCATCACGCTACGTGCCGCATCACCAAAGACAGATTTCACTGCCTGAGTTTCCGCTTTATCGCCTGCTGGTGTAGACGTGCCATGTGCGTTGACATAGGCAATCTGACCGGGTTCGATAGCCGCGTCACGTAATGCGTTGACCATCGCCAGTGCAGCACCCGCGCCGTTTTCCGGCGGCGAAGTCATATGGTAAGCATCGCTGCTCATCCCAAAACCGACCACTTCAGCGTAAATTTTTGCACCACGCGCTTTTGCATGCTCGTACTCTTCCAGTACCACCATACCTGCGCCGTCGCCCAGCACAAAACCGTCACGCTCTTTGTCCCACGGGCGGCTTGCCGCTTGCGGGTTATCATTACGCGTAGACAGCGCACGCGCTGCGCCAAAACCACCCACACCCAGCGGTGTACTGGCTTTTTCAGCACCACCCGCAACCATCGCGTCTGCGTCGCCGTATGCAATGATACGCGCGGCATGACCGATGTTATGCACGCCTGAAGTGCAGGCGGTAGCGATGGAGATGCTTGGCCCTTGCAGGCCGTACATGATGGTCAAGTGACCGGCCACCATGTTAACAATCGTCGACGGAACGAAGAATGGACTGATCTTACGTGGTCCACCGTTTACCAGCGAGGTATGGTTTTCTTCGATAAGACCGAGACCACCAATACCGGAGCCAATAGCGGCGCCAACACGGTGAGCGTTCTCTTCCGTAATTTCGAGACCAGAATCCTGCATGGCCTGAACGCCAGCGACAATTCCATATTGAATGAAGGCATCCATCTTGCGCTGTTCTTTGCGCGAGATAATGTCATCACAGTTAAAATCCTTTACTAAGCCAGCAAATTTCGTTGCATAGGCGCTAGTATCGAAATGGTCGATCAGGCTGATGCCACTCTGACCGGCAAGGAGAGCTTTCCAGGTAGACTCTACGGTATTGCCGACAGGAGACAACATGCCCAGTCCGGTCACAACTACACGACGCTTAGACACGGTTGTCCTCCAGGGAGGGAAAATAATTCAAGTGGGATAAAAAGATAAAACTCAGGCGGTCGAATGACCGCCTGGAGATGTTCACTTACGCCTGGTGACCGTTGATGTAATCAATGGCAGCCTGAACGGTAGTGATTTTCTCAGCTTCTTCGTCCGGAATCTCAGTATCAAACTCTTCTTCCAGAGCCATTACCAGCTCAACGGTGTCAAGAGAATCTGCGCCCAGGTCTTCAACGAAGGAAGCATTGTTGGTTACTTCTTCCTGCTTAACGCCCAGCTGTTCGCCGATAATTTTCTTAACGCGTTCTTCGATAGTGCTCATACTCTTAAATTTCCTATCAAAACTCGCTTTCGCGATGGTTTTCGTAGTGTATAAAATGTTGAAAAATTTGCAACTAAATCCCGGCAGGTCTTACCACGATTTTGCGTTATTTTGAGGGCATTCACCCTAATAACGCAAATTTTTTTATCTCGTGGTTAAACCATGTACATCCCGCCGTTGACATGCAAAGTCTCACCTGTGATGTAACTTGCTTCGTCAGAAGCTAAAAATGCAACCGCATTGGCGATTTCATTTGGGGAGCCAAGGCGCCCCGCAGGAACTGCCGCCAGCGTACCCGCACGCTGCTCATCAGTCAGCGCACGCGTCATGTCCGTTTCAATAAAGCCCGGAGCAACAACGTTTACAGTAATGCCACGAGACGCAACTTCACGCGCCAGTGATTTACTGAAGCCGATCAAACCCGCTTTCGCCGCAGCGTAGTTGGCCTGACCCGCATTTCCCATGGTACCAACCACAGAACCAATAGTGATAATACGACCATGACGCTTTTTCATCATAGCGCGCATTACCGCTTTTGACAGACGGAAAACAGATGACAGGTTGGTTTCGATGATATCGTTCCACTCGTCATCTTTCATGCGCATTAACAGGTTATCACGAGTAATCCCGGCATTATTAACCAGAATATCGACTTCCCCAAATTCTGCGCGAATATTTCCCAGAACAGATTCGATAGATGCAGGATCGGTCACATTCAACACCAGACCTTTACCATTTGCACCTAAGTAATCGCTAATGGCCTGCGCACCGCTTTCGCTGGTTGCAGTGCCGATCACTTTCGCGCCACGGGCAACGAGTGTTTCAGCAATTGCGCGGCCAATGCCACGGCTTGCACCGGTAACCAGCGCGATTTTTCCTTCAAAACTCATGGTTTTCCTCTTTTATTGCGCAAGCGCCGCAGTCAGCGCCGCCGGCTCATTCAATGCCGAAGCAGTCAGGGTATCAACAATACGTTTTGTCAGACCCGTGAGGACTTTACCCGGCCCCACTTCATACAGATGCTCTACGCCCTGGGACGCCATAAACTCGACGGTTTTGGTCCACTGAACCGGGCTGTACAGTTGGCGAACCAGCGCATCGCGGATCGCGTCTGCGTGGGTTTCGCACTTCACATCGACATTGTTCACAACCGGAACGGTCGGTGCGTTAAAAGTAATCTTCTGCAGTTCAACGGCCAGTTTTTCTGCTGCTGGTTTCATCAACGCGCAGTGAGACGGCACGCTAACCGGCAGCGGCAGAGCACGTTTCGCACCTGCGGCTTTACAGGCTGCACCTGCACGCTCTACGGCTTCTTTATGCCCGGCAATCACCACCTGGCCCGGTGAGTTAAAGTTAACCGGTGATACAACCTGACCTTCTGCTGACTCTTCACAGGCTTTCGCGATGGACGCATCGTCCAGGCCGATGATAGCAGACATGCCGCCCGTACCTTCCGGCACCGCTTCCTGCATGAATTTGCCACGCAGTTCAACCAGGCGTACGGCATCAGCAAAGTTGATGACACCCGCGCATACCAACGCGGAGTATTCACCCAGGCTATGCCCGGCCATCAGCGCAGGCGTTGCACCACCCTGCTGCTGCCACACGCGGTACAATGCAACAGAGGCCGTTAACAGCGCTGGCTGCGTTTGCCAGGTTTTATTCAGTTCTTCTGCTGGTCCCTGCTGGGTAAGTGCCCACAGATCATAGCCCAGCGCAGCTGAAGCTTCAGCAAAAGTTTCTTCAACAATGGGGTAGGCTGCAGCCATTTCAGACAACATCCCAACGGTTTGAGATCCCTGACCCGGGAACACAAATGCAAATTGCGTCATGTTAAAATCCTTATACTAGAAACGAACCAGCGCCGAGCCCCAGGTGAATCCACCCCCGAAGGCCTCAAGCAATATCAGCTGACCGGCTTTAATTCGCCCGTCGCGGACGGCTTCGTCCAACGCACATGGAACGGAAGCGGCTGACGTATTGCCATGTCTGTCCAGCGTAACCACGACATTATCCATCGACATGCCCAGCTTTTTCGCCGTCGCGCTGATAATGCGCAAGTTTGCCTGGTGCGGTACTAACCAGTCCAGGGCAGAACGGTCGAGATTATTCGCTGCCAGCGTTTCATCAACGATGTGTGCAAGCTCGGTAACCGCCACTTTAAAGACTTCGTTACCCGCCATGGTCAGATGAATCGGGTTCTCCGGATTCACACGATCGGCATTCGGCAGTGTCAACAGTTCGCCATAGCGACCATCAGCATGCAAATGTGTGGAGAGAATGCCTGGCTCTTCTGAGGCACTCAGTACCACCGCGCCAGCACCATCACCAAAAATAATGATCGTCCCGCGATCGGTCGGATCACAAGTACGCGCCAGCACATCAGACCCGATCACCAGCGCGTGCTTCACTGCGCCGGACTTAACGTACAGGTCAGCCACGCTCAGGGCATAAGTAAAACCGGCGCAGGCAGCCGCGACGTCAAACGCCGGGCAGCCTTTAATTTCCAGCATACTTTGGATCTGGCACGCCGCACTCGGAAAAGCGTGCGTTGATGATGTGGTCGCAACCACAATCAGACCAATTTGATCTTTATCGATGCCAGCCATTTCAAGTGCGCGGTTTGCGGCGGCAAAGCCCATCGTCGCAACGGTTTCATTGGGCGCGGCAATATGGCGTTCACGGATACCTGTACGAGTGACAATCCACTCATCAGATGTCTCGACCATTTTTTCCAAATCGGCGTTAGTACGCACGTGTTCAGGCAGATAGCTGCCAGTACCAATAATCTTCGTATACATGTACGCTCAGTCACTTTTTGGTTATATACCGCTACGAACAAATCACGGGTAGGTAGGCTACGCTCTCGACCGCACTATCATCTGCGCGCCCGCGAGCGTGTCGTTTCGCCACCATCCAGCAGTTCGAATCCAGCTGGGTATACAGATTCCAGGCGAGCGGCAATTCGCTGAGGAACTTGTCGCTGCACCGCCTGCACTGCCTGTTCAATCGCGACTTCAAATGCTCGCTGATTGGCCGCACCATGACTTTTTATCACTGTGCCGCGCAATCCTAACAGACAGGCGCCATTATACTGGTCGGGGTTGAGGTGACTGAATCGCCTCGTTAGGCTTTTTTGTAACCAACGTTTTAATAACAGCAGCCACCACGACCGTTTTTTGCCCTCACCCTGAGATTTCAGCAGTGAAAGGAACATTCTTACAACACCTTCCATCGTCTTTAATGTGACATTGCCTGTAAAGCCGTCACAAACCAACACATCGGTTTTGCCAGTCAACAACTCATTGGCTTCAAGATAGCCGATATAGTTAATGGAAGGGATTGTTTTTAGCACAGCAGAAGCATCCCGAATACTGTCGAGACCCTTAGTTTCTTCTTCACCGATATTAAGCAATGCAACGCGAGGGCTGGCAATCCCAACCACCTCTTCTGCCAGCACGGAACCCATGACGGCAAATTGCACCAACATCGTACTGTCGCAATCAACGTTAGCGCCGAGATCCAGCACCACCGTTTTGCCCTTCTGCTGATGCGGCAACACCGTCACCAACGCAGGTCGCTCAATCCCCTCAAGGGGTTTGAGTAATAACTTCGCCAGTCCCATTAGCGCGCCCGTATTACCGGCGCTCACACAGGCTTCTGCACGACCTTCTTTCACGAGCTCCAGGGCAACACGCATAGAGCTACCACGACTGGCGCGGATAGCCTGCGAGGGCCGGGCATCACTGGCAATAACTGACTGAGCAGGGATAATCTGCAGACGTGAACGTTGTTCGAAGTCAGCTTTGGCAAGTAATGGCGTGATTGTATCGGGATCCCCGACTAAAAGAAGTGTGAGTTGCGAATTAGAATTCAGTGCCTGCAGTGCTGCAGGCACTGTCACGGTAGGGCCAAAATCACCCCCCATGACATCTAACGCCAGGGTTAGACGTGTCAAGGTATCGTCGCTGCTCGGCTAGGTGTTTCCCCAGTTACCCGGGGAAAGCCTCACTAAGCTTCATCACGCTGGTTCTCTTTGTCTTTCTCACCGAGGTGGGAAATTCATTGAGCCATGCGTGATTACTTAGCGATTACCTTACGGCCGCGGTAGAAACCATCGGCAGTGATGTGGTGACGCAGGTGTTGTTCACCAGAAGTTTTGTCTACAGACAGGCTGGTGACTGCGGTCAGAGCGTCATGAGAACGACGCATGCCACGTTTGGAACGGGTTGGTTTATTCTGTTGTACGGCCATGGACCTTACTCCTCAATTACTTACGCTTTAAGCTGGCTAATACGGCAAATGGATTTGGTTTTTGCGCTTCATCAGGCAATTCACCAAAGACCATGTCCGCCTCGGACACTTCACAGTGTTCAGAATCATGCACCGGAACTACCGGCAAGGAGAGGATAATCTCATCTTCAACCATTGCAAGCAGATCGATTTCACCGAATTCGTTAACCTCAATCGGTTCATACGCTTCCGGCAGTGCTTCAGCCTGCTCGTCAGAACGGACAGGACTAAAACAATATGTTGTGTGGACATGGAGTGGGAACGGTTTCCCGCAACGCTGGCATGCGAGCGTAACCGAGACCTTCGCATCACCGGTAATAACGGCAAGACGTTGGTTATCGATCGCGAACGACATGGAGCATTCCACATCACTGTCCACACTGACTACAAAATCGGTGACGCGCTCTAACAGATCAGAAGTATAGATACCTTCATAATCGAGGCGTTTTTGAGCCGTACGAACCGGATCAAGAGTCAGGGGTAATTTTACCTTTTGCATAGGGCGCGCATATTAACTTTGTAACGTCATAGAGTCAAAGAAAAAGGCAGCCTGAGGTTGCCTTTTGCCAATAATTCGCACACATTGCGGGTCATCGACTTAAAATCACTCAAGTCTGGCCATAGCAGCCAACTTGAAGGTCGAGAGCCCTAGTTTAAAATGGCTCTCATCATTACGCTATATGCGAGGGAAAAAATATGCCTCAACTCATTCTTGCGTCTACCTCTCCCTGGCGTCGCGCCTTGCTTGAAAAACTGGCCATCCCGTTCGAATGTGCAGCACCTGAGGTTGATGAAACACCGCAGCCTGGCGAAACACCTCGGCATTTGGTGTTACGTCTGGCCCAGGAAAAAGCGCAATCTCTTGCCCACCGCTACACATCACACCTCATCATTGGATCCGATCAAATCTGTGTACTTGATGGAGAAATAACCGGAAAACCGTTAACAGAAGAAAAGGCCAGACAACAATTAACCAAAGCCAGCGGCAATATTGTGACGTTTTACACCGGACTGGCGCTGTATAATTCTGCAAACGGACATTTACAAACCGAAGTCGAACCGTTCGATGTTCATTTCCGTCATTTAAGCGAGACGGAAATTGACGATTACGTACGCAAAGAACGTCCGTTACATTGTGCCGGCAGTTTTAAAAGCGAAGGATTAGGTATTGCGCTCTTTGAGCGTCTGGAGGGCCGCGATCCTAATACGTTGGTTGGCCTGCCGCTGATTGCGTTGTGTCAGATGCTACGCAGAGAAGAGATGAATCCGCTGAAAGCCTGATTAATCTTCCTGATGGCGACGCGGTGCGTCTTATCAGGCCTACGGCGCATAACGCAATGGTAGGCCTGATAAGCAACGCGCATCAGGCTTTGCTGCGTAATATTTCAAGGCAGCGTTTTAGCTGATTATCCATCGGGGCTTCAACACGCATGACCTCACCGGTCCCCGGATGAGTAAACTTCAATGCTGCGGCGTGCAGAAACAGTCGGTTCAGCCCCGTACCGGCCAACTGCTTGTCGAACTCACGGTCGCCATAGCGATCGTCAAAAGCAATAGGATGTCCAGCATACTGGGTATGCACGCGAATCTGGTGGGTCCGCCCGGTTACCGGACTACAGCGCACAAGCGTGGAAAACGCATAGCGCTCTTCTACTTTAAATCGCGTCTCCGACGGTTTACCTTCCTGATTTATCCGCACGATTCGCTCACCGCTTTGCAGAATATTCTTTAACAGCGGCGCCTGTACGGTTTTGACATGCGACTGCCACTGACCTCTTACCAGCGCCAGGTAATCTTTTTGCATTCCCTTTTCGCGCAACTGTTCATGCAGCGAACGCAGTGCGGAACGTTTTTTGGCAACCAACAGCACGCCAGACGTGTCACGGTCGAGGCGATGCACCAATTCAAGGAAACGTGCCTCCGGGCGTAACGCTCGCAGACCTTCAATTACCCCAAAGCTTAATCCACTGCCGCCATGCACGGCCGTGCCTGACGGTTTGTTGAGCACCAGAATATGGTCATCTTCATACAGAATAACATCGGCCAGCGCGGCGACCTTCTGCAGATGCGGTGAAATAGCTTCTTCTTCGCGCTCAGCGACACGCACTGGCGGAATACGCACAATATCTCCGTCTTCGAGCTTGTACTCGGGTTTGATGCGTTTTTTATTCACACGCACTTCGCCCTTACGCAAAATGCGATAAATCATACTTTTTGGCACGCCTTTGAGCTGGGTGCGCAGAAAGTTGTCGATGCGTTGCCCTGCTTCGTCGGCAGTAATGGCAACAATTTTTACGGCTGGAGTCTCTGTTTTCATGGGTGCCGATTTTAAATAGCCATCAAGATTCGCGCCACACATTTTTCTATGCTTATATTAACTGCTATACCCTATTACACAGGTTTGACAGTTTCGATTTGGTGGTTATTAAACCAATCACTGTACGGAAGTGTAAAAACTGTGAGTAACCGGGTGGTAAATGGCAAAAGTCATCTTGCTATAACAAGGTTAGCAGTGGAATAATGAGGTCGTCTCCGTGTTGAATCTTGTTAAAACAAGAACTTTTCCGGAATGACCCAATTTTGCCCGACCGATCATCAACGCAGCAATGGCGTAAGACGTATTGATCTTTCAGGCAGTTAGCGGGCTGCGGGTTGCAGTCCTTACCGGTAAGTGCTCTATGAATTTCGCGTTGTAGGAAGACGGCAAGTCTGGGAACCCCCAAGAATTTACTCCGGTGAGTGACTGTGGTGAGTGACTGGGGTGAGTAGATGAAGCCAACGCACCGATAGCGTGAAAGACGACGAGCATAATGGAAGCGTTTCTGGAGAGTAACACCCAGACTGTTCCCCTGATAATTGCGCTGTGTTTCCGTATGAAATACAGGCAACCGACACTCTGCGCCTCTTTGAGCTGACGATAACCGTGAGGTTGGCGACGCGAATAGACACGAGGCCATCGGTTCACACCCGGAAAGGCATTACTCTGCCCGCAGCTTAGTCGTCAATGTAAGAATAATGAGTAAGTTACGATGAAAAGAATGTTAATTAACGCGACTCAGCAGGAAGAGTTGCGTGTCGCCCTAGTAGATGGGCAGCGTCTGTACGATCTGGATATCGAAAGTCCTGGACACGAGCAGAAAAAAGCCAACATCTATAAAGGTAAAATTACCCGTATTGAACCGAGTCTGGAAGCCGCTTTTGTTGATTATGGCGCTGAACGTCACGGTTTCCTCCCGTTAAAAGAAATTGCCCGCGAATACTTCCCCGCTAACTACAACTCCCATGGCCGTCCCAACATTAAAGATGTGTTGCGCGAAGGTCAGGAAGTGATTGTTCAGATTGATAAAGAAGAACGCGGCAACAAAGGTGCTGCACTGACCACCTTTATCAGCCTGGCGGGTAGTTATTTGGTTCTGATGCCTAACAACCCGCGTGCGGGTGGTATCTCTCGTCGCATCGAAGGCGATGACCGGACAGAACTCAAAGAAGCGCTGGCAAGCCTGGAACTGCCTGATGGCATGGGGCTCATCGTACGCACTGCGGGTGTTGGTAAATCCGCAGAAGCGCTGCAGTGGGACCTGAGTTTCCGTCTGAAGCACTGGGAAGCGATTAAAAAGGCCGCTGACAGCCGCCCTGCTCCGTTCCTGATCCATCAGGAAAGTAATGTCATCGTTCGCGCATTCCGCGACTATTTACGTCAGGATATCGGCGAAATCCTCATTGATAACCCAAAAGTCATGGAGATGGCGCGTCAGCACATCGCCGCGTTGGGTCGTCCGGATTTCAGCAGCAAAATTAAGCTCTACACCGGTGAAATCCCGCTGTTCAGCCACTATCAAATCGAGTCTCAGATTGAGTCTGCGTTCCAGCGTGAAGTACGTCTGCCCTCTGGGGGTTCTATCGTTATCGATAGCACCGAAGCACTGACCGCAATTGATATCAACTCCGCACGTGCCACGCGCGGCGGCGATATCGAAGAGACCGCATTTAATACCAACCTTGAAGCGGCCGATGAAATCGCTCGCCAGCTGCGTCTTCGTGACCTCGGCGGCCTGATTGTTATCGACTTCATCGACATGACGCCGGTTCGTCACCAACGTGCCGTTGAGAACCGTCTGCGTGAAGCCGTTCGTCAGGACCGTGCGCGTATCCAGATTAGCCATATTTCTCGCTTCGGCTTGCTGGAGATGTCCCGTCAGCGTCTTAGCCCGTCATTAGGCGAATCCAGCCATCACGTCTGCCCGCGTTGCTCCGGCACAGGTACAGTGCGTGATAACGAATCGCTGTCGCTGTCTATTCTGCGCCTGATTGAAGAAGAAGCGCTGAAGGAAAACACCCAGGAAGTCCATGCGATTGTCCCGGTGCCGATTGCGTCTTATCTGCTTAACGAAAAACGTACTGCGGTCAATGCCATTGAAACCCGACAGAACGGCGTACGCTGTGTGATCGTGCCCAACGATCAAATGGAAACACCGCACTACTCTGTTCTGCGTGTTCGCAAAGGTGAAGAGACATCGACCCTGAGCTATCTGCTGCCGAAACTGCACGAAGAAGAGATGGCGTTACCGACGGAAGAAGAGTACGTCGAGCGTAAACAGCCGGAACAGCCTGCGTTGGCGACCTTCGCCATGCCAGACGTACCGCCAGAACCTGCTCTGCAGGAGCCTGCCGTTACAGCCGTTGCTGCCGCACCAAAAGCAGCCGCAGTCGCAGCAGGATCCGAACAGCCTGGTTTGTTTGGTCGTTTCCTCGGCGCACTGAAGTCCATCTTTGGTGGCAATGAAGAAGCCAAGCCGGTTGAGCAGCCAGCACCGAAAGCGGAAGAGAAATCTTCTGAACGCCAGCAGGATCGTCGTAAGCCTCGTCAGAACAATCGCCGTGACCGCAACGATCGTAACGATCGTCGTGATAATCGCGATAACCGTGGCGAACGTGATAACCGCGATCGTGACAACCGTAATGAACGTTCTGATAGCAGCGAAAACCGCGATGAAAATCGCCGTAACCGTCGCCAGCCGCAGAATGCCGAAGCGCGCGATACCCGCCAGCAATCCACTGATGTTGCTGATAAAGCGAAGTCAGGTGACGAACAGCAGGCTCCGCGTCGTGAACGCAACCGCCGTCGTAACGACGACAAGCGTCAGGCACCGCAGGAAGTTAAAGAACTGAACCTGGTTGAACAACCGG
Organism: Citrobacter sp. wls613; assembly: GCF_005281195.1. NCBI lineage: Bacteria > Pseudomonadati > Pseudomonadota > Gammaproteobacteria > Enterobacterales > Enterobacteriaceae > Citrobacter > Citrobacter sp. wls613. The sequence continues at coordinate 299,796 of NZ_SZXN01000080.1, read as the reverse complement.
CACAGGAAACGGATCAGGAAGAGCGCGTTCGCCAGCCTCAGACTCGCCGTAAACAGCGTCAGTTGAACCAGAAGGTTCGTTACACCGATAGCGCAACCGTCGAAACCGAAGCCGTAACCGCTGCCGTGGTTACCGAAACGGTTGTGGCTGAGCCTGTGGTTCAGGCCGCTGTTGCCCAGCGAACTGAACTGGCGAAAGTCGATCTGCCTGCCGTTGTCACTACCGAGCATGAAGATAACAACGACGCGCGTGATAACAACGATGCACGTGATAGCAACGGTATGCCGCGTCGTTCTCGCCGCTCGCCTCGCCATCTGCGTGTAAGCGGACAGCGTCGTCGTCGCTATCGTGACGAACGTTACCCGACACAGTCGCCAATGCCGATTACTGTCGCCTGTGCATCTCCAGAATTAGCCTCTGGTAAAGTCTGGATCCGCTACCCTGTTGCCCGTGCGCAGGAACTGCAGGTTGAAGAGCAGCATCAGCAGGAAGTGGCCCAGGTGCAGCCGGTTATCGCCGAGCAGCAAACCATTGCAGCGGTCGTTGCACCAGCAGTGGAAACCGTAGCGGCATCTGTCGCGGTCACAGAAGCGCCGGTAGTCACCGAAACCGTCGTTGTCGAACCTCAGGTTGTGGCGGTTGAAACCACACATCCGGAGGTTATCGAGACGGCTGTTGAGGAACAACCGCAGTTCATCGTTGACGCTGACGTCCCGGTTGCAGAAGAGGTTGTTGCTGAAGCTGAGCCCGTAGCAAACGTGGTAGAAGCACCGATTACCGAAGAACCTGTCCAGGTTGACGTCGCTGTCGCCCAGCCAGACGTTGCTGAACCGGTTATCGAGACCGCGCCAATTGCCCCGGTTACGCAGGAAGAAGTCGCACCGGTTGCACCAGTCGTTGTCGCTGAAGCTGTGGTAGAACCTGCGTCTGTTGCCGCTGTACCCGTAACGGTTCACAGCCACGCAACCGCACCGATGACCCGCGCACCTGCGCCGGACTACGAACCAGAAGCGCCGCGTCAGAGCGACTGGCAGCGCCCTGCTTTCGACTTCGAAGGCAAAGGTGCCGCAGGCGGTCACAGCGCCACGCATCAGGCTACTGCCCCAGCCACACGCCCGCAGCCTGTTGAGTAAGCCGTAATCAACATCAAAGCCGACCTTCGGGTCGGCTTTTTTATTTCTTATCGATTTGTTTCATTCCCGTCAGCTGCGGCATCACATCCTTCATCAGCGCCAGAAATTTACGCAGTCGGACCGGATAATAACGCGCCCAGGGATACACCAGATGCACCGGCAGCGATGCCGCAGGCCAGTCTGCGAATAGCTCGACTAAACGCCCGTGAACAATATCGTCTTCCACCATCCAGCTTGACACAATGGCTACCCCCAGCCCTGCCAGAGCCGCATTTCTGGCAACATAAATACTGTCCGTGCTTAATCGGGGAGAGATATTTATCGTGATGGGTTCATTTCGCTGTTGATGGCGCAGCGACACACTATGCTGATAAAACGTGTTTACAGCAATCCACGGCAGCGTTGATAACTGTTCGGGATGCGTAGTATCGCCATACTGCGCCAGCAATGCCGGGCTGGCCACAATGCTTCGGGGCACTTCGGCCAGCAGAACGGAGACCGTTGCCGGATCAACTTCCGCACCCACTCGGATCGCGCAATCAATATTGTCGCTAAGGAAATCCACCGTTTTGTCATTGAGCATCCACTCCACCGATAACTGCGGATAACGGGCCAGAAATTGCAGCAGCGGTTCAAGCAGTTGTTGCTGACCAAACGCATGAGGCGCTCGTACCCGCAGCGTACCGACGGGTTCATCCTCCGTGATATTCAGCCCATCTTCCAGCGCTAACCAAGCATCGATAATATGCTTAGCATGCTGATATCCCCGCTCTCCGTCATCGGTCAATTTCATCGCGTGGGTGGTGCGTAAAATCAGTTTCACACCCAGCAGCGTTTCCAGGGATTGCAGTCTCCGACTGACGGTCGCCTGGGTGGTCCCCATCTGTTTTGCCGCCGCAGAGAGCGATCCTGCCTCAACGATGCGCACAAACGTCCGCATCAGCTCCACTCTGTCTATACGCTCATTTTTCAAGATAACCACTTTCATCATACGTCAACCGTATAACTGTTTTACCACCACGCCCGCTACCGTGCCAATGAGCGAAAGATAAAAATAGCCGTACATCCTGTGATTGAGGAATCATTTGTGAACACATCTACCGCACTTTCCCGTTGGGTCATCTTTGTACTGGCACTTGGCGCCGGTTTCAGCGTGGCGGCTATCTACTATGCCCAGCCTCTTCTGCCGCTGATCGGTCAGGACCTGACCTTAAGTCTCACCGGTATGGGGCTGGTGCCGACGCTTACCCAGGCCGGGTACGCGCTGGGGATTTTGTTTCTCTTGCCGCTTGGCGACCGCTATGACCGCCGGACTTTAATCTTGCTGAAAAGCATCTCACTTGCCGTGCTGCTTCTGGCCTGCAGCTTTAGCGGGCAACTGCATTCACTGCTGTTGATTAGCTTGCTGATGGGAATGGCGGCAACCATGGCGCAGGACATCGTTCCCGCAGCAGCTATACTCGCCCCCGCGGGGAAACAGGGAAAAACGGTCGGTACGGTGATGACCGGCCTGTTGCTGGGCATTTTGCTCTCCCGCACCGTCAGTGGTCTGGTGGGCGAAGCGTTTGGCTGGCGCGAGATGTATCAACTCGCCGCCATCAGTATTGCCATTATTACTGTGGTGATGTGGAAAATGCTGCCTCACTTTGCGGCCAATTCCACGCTGAGCTATCCGTCGTTAATGCTCTCAATGGCCAAACTCTGGCAACGGTATCCTGTACTGCGCCGGGCGGCGTTGGCACAGGGATTCCTGTCAATTGCCTTCAGTGCCTTCTGGTCAACACTGGCGGTGATGTTATCCGAGCATTATCACATGGGCAGCGCAGTAGCCGGGGGTTTTGGTATTGCAGGAGCAGCAGGTGCGCTTGCCGCACCGCTAGCTGGACATCTTGCTGACAGAGTTGGCGGCGAAAAGGTCACGCAACTGGGGGCATTATTAGTGACGCTTTCTTTCGCGCTGATGTTTTTACTGCCCGCCCTGCCGGTTGAGGGACAGTGGCTGCTAATAGCCCTTTCTGCGGTCGGCTTTGATCTTGGGCTACAATCCAGCCTGGTAGCTCACCAGAATCTGGTCTATAGCCTTGAGCCTCAGGCGCGGGGCCGCCTGAACGCCCTGCTGTTTACCCTGGTGTTCTTTGGCATGGCGCTGGGTTCAGTTCTCGGCACCCAAGTTTACGCCCTGGCAAACTGGCAAGGCGTTGTCGGGTTGGCAACCGTCAGCGGCGCGATTGCTCTGATGATCAGACTGACAGATAACACTGTGGTGAGTCGGACAAAAACGGCCTAAAAAAATGCCCGCGCCGGGGTGTAAGTGGCGCGGGCAGACAAACATATCCAGTTTCATGATATGTTTCAAAAAAAGGCGTTAACGATTTAACTGGAACAACGACATTCCCTGCATATCGGTAAACGCTTTATAGGATGCCTGCAGCGCAGCCTGCTGCATAACATAGGACGAAATCGCTGCGTTCCAGTCGACATCCACCAGGTTACTCATCTGCTGAGTTTGCCCTAATGCGCGATCGGTACCCAGTGAATCCAGCGAGCTCAACTCACTGAGTTGTGTGCCTAATTCAGCACGCACAGACAGGACGTTATTAAGCGAGTTCTTCAGGCCACGGCTGGTTTTATCAATAGCGGCTGCCGCTTTATCTTTTGCCACATCATCCCCAGCAACCGGCGTTTTGAGGGCATCAATAGCGGTATCCAGCATTTTGAACAGGCTCTTTTCCTGGGTTCCACCCGCGGGTTCCGGCACCGCATTACTGGTCAATTCGGCAAATATTTTATCCCCGGTATGGCCAATCACCATGGTACGGGCAGCATCGACCTGCTGGGTCACGTTTTGGGTTCCGCCAGTATAGGTACCATCAGCCTGGGCAAATGGTGCACTTTCTGTTTTATATCCACCGAAAATATAGCGCCCGTTGCCATCGGTGCTGTTCGCCAGGTTCATCAGCTGATCGCGGATCCCCTGTAAATCAGTTGCCAACGATGCACGGTCATCATCACTTAACGTCCCGTTAGCAGCATGGACAATTTTTTCCTGCGCGCTCTGAATAGCCGTCGTTACCTGTCCCAACACGTTTTCTTCCAGTGAGACTTTTTGCGTGGCGAAAGAGCGCGCCAGCGTGTACTGGCTGTTTTGTGCCTGAGCCTGAGACAGCACCACGGCCTGTGAGGCGGCAATCGGATCGTCAGACGGATTAATGACCCGTTTACCCGTCGACATTTGCTCGCCGAATTTCATCCATTCCGCCTGAGAGTTGGTGATGCCACGCATGTTCTGCTGGTACATCATCTGGGTACTGATACGCATTGATTCCCTCTCCCTTAGCGAATATTAATCAGTGCATCAAACAACGCATTCGCGGTTTGCAGCACCTGGGCGTTAGCCAGGTAGTACTGCTGATAGCGCTGCAAATTGCCGTACTCTTCGTCGAGATTCACCCCGGAGATGGACTGCTGCTGATTAGAGAGCTGCGTGACCACGTTGTTTTGCGTGGTGCTGCTGGTTTTCAGCGTCGCGGTTTTGTTACCGACATCGCTTACCAGCGTGGCATAGGCATCGTTGAAGGTTTTATTCCCGACGGTGGCCTTATTTTGTAGATCCAACAGTTTCTGACCGTTACGGTTGTCGCTTGCGCCCGTCTCCGCAGCAGGATCGGTCTTTTTCTCTGACGCCATGGCAATTTTTGACTCGTCGGTCACCATCACTTTCATATTGACGATAGCGTCGCTAACCGGCTTCAGAATAAAACTGTCATTATCGTTAGCTCCGGTTGGTTTATTCGTCACCTTCACTTTCAGGCCATCAATATCCAGTTTACCGCTGGCATCCGGTTTTGCTTCAAACGTCGTATTATCCGCCAGGCGCGTGACTTGCCATTTGCCACCGTTAAACACAACTTTATAGTCAGTCGCCTGCACTTTCGAACTATCATCAACTTCAGCGGTTAACTCCGCTTTGCCGGTGTTTTTAGCATTACTGGTCACCGACGGATCGCCGATAGCAAAGAAATCCTTACCCGCAACACCATCAGTATCAAAACCGGCTTTATGCTGTGTGTTAAAGGCGTCGGCAAAAGCCAGTGCCAATTGGCCCAGCGTATTACGCGTCTGGTCCAGTTCCTGAGAACGAAACGTCAGCAACCCACCCAGTGAGCCGGTATTGAGCAGTTTTTCTGGAATTTCAATATTACCCGCAACCCCATCGACATAGGCCACGGTGGTGCGGGTGGTATCGGCACTGGACGGTACGGCAGCAAGCTGACGTGCGCTACTGCCCTGCACCAGCGAATAGCCATTCGCCATGGTGACGTTATAGGTGCCGCCGTCTTGAACGCTGACTTCAACGCCGACAATCTTGTTTAATTCGCTCACCAACTGGTCGCGCTGGTCCAGCAGATCGTTCGGTGAAGCGCCCGCGCCGACGCCGGTCAGACGAGAGATTTGATCGTTGAGACTGGCAATTTGCTTCGAGTAGTTATTGATCTGGTCAACACTGGCGGAAATCGCGGTATTAACCTGTTTATCCTGATCGCGCAGATACTGATCGGTGGTTTTAAACTGGTTGACTAAGCCGTCTGCTTTGCCAATCAATGCCTGACGCGCCGCCGGGTCTTCTGCGTTACTGACCAACGTTTGTAAGCTGGTGAAAAAGCCCTGCATCGAGGTAGAAATAGAGCTGGTCTTGCTGGCGAGCAGGTTATCGATTTTCGACATTTGCTCATAACGCGTTGTCAGACCGCTGCTTTGGTTCTGCGCAGCGCGTAACTGATTACTGATAAATGAATCATACTCACGCTGCACGCCAGAAACATAGACGCCATTGCCAACCCAGCCCCCCGCACCCAGCGTGCTGTTTGCTTGCGCCATAATGGTCGTCTGGCGGGTATACCCTGCCACGTTATAGCTGGAGATGTTATTACTGGCTGTGTTCAACGCGGCCTGCGCTGCGCTAAGACCACTCATGGCGTTGTTAATCAAGCTGGACATGGAGGTTCCTTGTAATCCTTCAATACTCGTTATTATCGGCAGCGGATGGGTAGACTTGAGTTATTTAAAACAGATTGTCGAGATTGCTACTGTAAGTTTTACTCACTTTCTCGCTCATCGACTTCAGCTGCAGGATCATGGTGGTTAATTTACGCGCATAGTGCGGATCGGTGGCGTAGCCTGCATTCTGCAAGGCCTGCGCACCCTGTTCGGCAGTCGCCGCACCGGTTACCGCGGCGTAGCGCGGATTACGCGATATCAGCCCGACATAATCCGACAGCGCCTCAAGGTACGAGCTATAGACACGGAATCGGGCTTTCACTTTTTTCGCCTCACCGTTTTCATATTCGGTAGTGGTGATTTCGGTGGTCGGCCCTTTCCAGCTCCCCGAAGCCTTCACGCCGAAAATGTTAAAGCTCGGCTCACCGTTCTCACGGCGGATTTGGCGTTGCCCCCAACCGGATTCCAGTGCCGCCTGCGCCAGGATCAGATGATGCGGTACCCCGCTTTGTTGACTCGCCAGTTTTGCTGGTAGCGATAGCTGAGCAAGGAAGTCTTTACTGTCGCCCGACAGCGGTTCATCGTTCCCTTCCGCCGCTTTCGGTAGCGCTTTACGCACCATCTGCGTCAGTGCCTGGTTTTGATAGCTGGTCACCGTTTCCAGTGAAAACTTCATCGGTACCTGCGGCGCATCATCCGCAGGCGTCCCCTGGCCTTCGGTCATCTGCTTAACCATCATTTCAGCCAGCCCCAGACCTTTGCCTGCTGTCATCTGCTGGGCTACCTGCTGGTCATACATGCTGGTGTACAAGCGCGTCGAGTCGCTGCTAAAGACGCCATCTTTTGGCAGCGCTTCACGCATGCTTTTCAGCATCATCTGGACAAACATCCCTTCAACCTGGCGGGCGACCGGACGGATATTTGCCGCCGGATCCTGACCCGCCTTCGCTTTCAGTTCGTTCAGCGATTGCGCATCCCAGGCGGCGCTGGTCAGCAGTTTGCTGTCGCCAATCATCAGATAATTTCCAGTTTGGCGCGTAAACAACCCGCACTTTGCATGGATTGCAGAATTGACATCAAATCCATTGGCGTGGCACCGAGCGCATTGAGGGCGCGAACCACATTGTTCAGATTGGCGCTGGAGCGCACGCTCTGCAACGAGCCGCCGCTTTGACGCATATCGATTTGGGTTTGCGGGGTAACCACGGTTTGCCCACCGCCAAACGGCGTATCAGGCTGACTGACGTTGGCCTGGCGATTCACCGTGATAGACAAGTTGCCCTGCGCGACCGCGCAACTGTCCAACGTAACTTCGCGGTTCATCACTACCGATCCCGTACGGGAGTTGATAATCACCTTCGCATCCTGCGGCGTTACGTTCACTTCTATATTCTGGATATCAGCGAGGAAGCGCACCTGCGAGCTATTGCCGCTCGGCACACGCACCTGAATCGTACGCGCATCCAGCGCCGTGGCGCTGCCAAACCCACGCGAACGGTTAATGGTGTCGGTTATCTGCTGTGCCAGGGTGAAGTCTTCATTATTCAGCTGCAGATTGAGGGTGTTTCCGCCACCAAACTGGCTAGGAAGTTCGCGTTCAATAGTGGCCCCGTTGGTGATCCGCCCACCATTGAGTTGGTTCACCTGAACGCTACTGCCGCCCGCCGCAGCACCGGCGCCGCCGACTAAAATATTGCCCTGCGCCAGCGCATACACCTGGCTATCAACCCCTTTCATCGGGGTCATCAGCAGCGTCCCGCCGCGCAGGCTTTTGGCATTACCCATTGAAGAGACCACAACGTCAATGGTTTGTCCCTGACGTCCAAACGCCGGAAAGGATGCAGTCACCATCACCGCCGCCACGTTTTTCAACTGCATATTGGTGCCGGTCGGCACGGTGATCCCCAGTTGAGAGAGCATGTTATTGAGCGTTTGGGTGGTGAACGGCGTCTGGGTGGTCTGGTCACCCGTGCCGTCCAGTCCTACCACCAGCCCGTAGCCAATCAGCGAGTTTTCACGCACACCCTGAACGCTGGTCAGATCGCGAATACGATCGGCATGGGCCAATGTAGTTGCCAGCATCAGGACCATTGCAACAAGAGTTTTAAACACAGAAAGCCTCGCTTACATCGGTGACAAATTAAGGAAGAAACGCTGCAACCAGCCCATATTCTGCGCTTCGTTGATATAGCCGTTACCGACATACTCAATACGTGCATCCGCCACCTGGGTTGACGGAACAGAGTTGCTGCCGCTGATGGTGCGCGGGTTAACCACCCCGGAGAAGCGGATAAATTCAGTGCCCTGGTTTATGGCGATCTGCTTTTCACCCACAACGTGTAAATTGCCGTTGACCAGAACCTGATCGACGGTCACGGTCAGCGTACCGCTAAAGGTGTTACGGGCATTGGCGCCACCTTTACCATTAAAGGAGTTCCCACCGGACGCTTCTACGTCAGCACGCTCGTTGCCAAACAGTCCCTGCAGGTAGCGCGGCACCGTGTCGAAACCAAAGTTTGTTTTGCCATCACGGCTGGCGTTAGCAGAAGAGCTTTTGCTCGCACTGACGTTTTCCTGCAATACGATAGTTAGCGTATCGCCAACATTGCGCGGACGGCGGTCTTCAAATAGCGGCTGGTAGCCATAGTTAACTGGCTGCGCAGACTGAAAAATTGATCCATTCGCCACCGGCGTTGGGCCAGGTATCGGCTGGGCAGAGGTCGCCCCCTGAACCAGCGGCGTGGCCGGGATCCAGGCACATCCTGTCAGTGACACCACCAGCAGGGCCGTAATCGGATATGGGTGAAGCGCGTTTTTTCGCATTGCCTTCATCTTCTACATCAGTGTGCCGGTGAGGTTTTCACCCCACCGGACAACACGTTAGAGTTGCGTCAGTTTTTGCAGCATCTGATCGGTAGTCGACACCGCTTTGCTGTTGATTTCGTAAGCACGTTGAACCTGGATCATATTCACCAGCTCTTCCGCCACATTGACGTTAGAGGTTTCAACATAGCCCTGATACAGCAGACCCGCACCGTTAAGCCCTGGCGTGCTCTCGTTCGGCGCACCTGAAGATTGCGTCTCGGTGTACAGGTTCTCACCAATGCTTTCCAGGCCGGTATCGTTCATAAAGGTGGTCAGGTTGAGCTGGCCTACCTGTACCGGCGCCGCCTGTCCTTGCTGGGTTACGCTGACGATGCCATCACGCCCGATAGTGATGCTGAGCGAGTTCGCTGGAATGGTGATCGCTGGCTGAACCTGAAAACCGCCTGCCGTCACCAGTTGGCCGTTCTGATCCACCTGGAAAGAGCCGTCACGCGTATAAGCAGAAGTACCATCCGGCAACATGACCTGGAAAAAGCCCTGGCCTTTAATCGCCACATCTTTGCTGTTATTGGTCTGTGACAGGTTGCCCTGACTGTGTAAACGCTCGGTCGCCACCGGACGCACACCGGTACCGATTTGCAAACCCGAAGGCAGTACGGTCTGTTCAGAAGACTGCGCGCCCGGTTGACGAATCGTCTGGTACAACAGATCTTCAAACACCGCACGCTGACGCTTGAAACCATTGGTGCTGACGTTTGCCAGGTTGTTGGCAATCACATCCATGTTGGTTTGCTGTGCATCCAGGCCGGTTTTGGCGATCCATAATGAACTGATCATAAAATGTCCTGTATTAACTCATCGACAGCAGTTGGTTGGCGCGACCCGCGTTATCATCCACGCTACTGATAATCTTCATCTGCATTTCGAAGCGACGGGCGCTGGCGATCATGTCGCTCATCGCGGCAACCGGTTTGACGTTACTGCCCTCCAGCACGCCCGACATCACGCGGATGCTGGGATCGGCCGGAAGCGTCGGACCACGGGTCGCCTGTGCCGCCGCGCTCAGACGGAACATACCGTCATCACCACGCTGCACTTCACTTCCCGTCGCCTTCACCAGCTTCAGACGCCCGACAGGCGCCACGGTATTCGCCGGATCGCCTGGGTTCAGCGCAGAAATCGTCCCGTCAGCAGCAATGGTGATTTCTGAACCTTCCGGTACCGCTATTGGCCCGGCTTCGCCAATCACCGGGTGTCCCTGAATGGTCAGTTCACCGGTGGGGCTTACCTGAATTGCGCCATTACGGGTGTACCCTTCACTGCCGTTAGCGGTCTGCACCGCCAGCCAGCCGTCCTGTTGCAGCGCAACGTCCAGCGGGCGGGAGGTGTAGTCCATCTGACCTGGCGTCATATCAGCCCCTGGCGTTGAGGCCACCACCAGCGTACGCGTCGGTAAAGAGAGCCCTTCAACCGGTACCGCACGTAGCGCATTAAGCTGCGCGCGGAAACCCGGCGTTGAGGCGTTTGCCAGGTTGCTGGCCGTCACCGCCTGTTGGTTCAGCGTCTGACTGGCCGCGCCCATGGCGGTATAAATTGCGTGATCCATTAAGCCATCCCGTCAAGCGCTTAGCGCAGGTTGACCAGCGTGTTGAGGATCTGATCCTGGGTTTTGATGGTCTGCGCGTTCGACTGATAGTTACGCTGGGCGACGATCATGTTCACCAGTTCTTTACTCAAATCCACGTTCGATGCTTCCAGCGCGCCGTTCGTCAGCTTGCCGAAGTTACCGGTGCCCGCGGTGCCCAGCAGCGCGACGCCAGAAGACTGTGTCGCGGCCCAGACGTTATCGCCCTGAGAAGCCAGACCTTCGTTGTTGGCAAAGTTAGCCAGCACGATCTGTCCCAGAAGTTGCTTCTGTTCGTTGGAGTAGTTACCCACCACCGTGCCGTCATCGTTAATCTGGTAGCTCACCAGATCGCCCGGTTTGTAGCCGTTCTGATTCGTCGCAACGATGTTATTGGCGCCGGTATTCTGCTGCATGGAATTGAGGAAACTCAGAGAGAAACCCGCAGGGACCGCGCCATTGATAGCACCGGTGGTTATCTGAATTTGCGGCTGGGCGTTGGCGGGGCCTTCCACAGGGATTTTTGGCCCTGTAGGATTTAACGGATCAACCGGAACGGTCCCAGGAATATAGTTATTCACCGAGGCCAGCGTGCCATTAGCGCTGAAGTTCATCACCGCATTTTTAGTCGCGGGAGAACCCGCCACGCTGGCATCCTGGGTGTAAACATCCCATTTGTTATCCGTCGTTTTGACATAAAAAACATTCATGTCATGGGCATTACCCTGACTATCAAATACGGTCACGGTGCCTTTTTTGTTGTACGAGTCCGCATCACTTGCGCTAAAAGGTTTATTCGCCGGAATCTTGTCAGTGGAGTTCAGGTTGATCTGCATAGACGCGGTGGTCGTGGATTTCGCCGCCATCAGCGTATTCGGAATCGTGATCGGTGCCGGGTTTGCGCCCTGCTGTACCGTCGGCGGTGTGCCGGTGGCCGGATAGCCCGTCAACTGCAGCCCCTGCATGTTGACGATATTACGGTTTTCATCGAGCTTGAACTGACCGTTTCGGCTGAAGAAAACAGACCCATTGCTGTCGACCATACGGAAGAAACCGTTCTGGCTAATGGCAACGTCCAGCCCACGGCCGGTGTTGGTAGTAGTGCCATCGGTAAAGTCCTGGGTAATACCCGCAACTTTAACGCCCAGGCCCACTTTAGAACCGGCAAACATATCCGCAAAGGAAGCGGTACCGGATTTAAACCCGTAGGTCGCGGAGTTGGCGATGTTGTTACCGATGACATCGAGGTTGGTCGCTGCAGCGTTCAGACCGCTGACCGCTTGAGAAAAGGCCATGACTTACTCCTGATAAGTGTGAAGGCTTAGATGATCTGCCGTACTTCGTCGAGGGTGGTGGTTCCATAGGTGCCGAGGTCCAGCGTGTTACCGCCGTTGCTGCGAATAACCCCCTGCACCAACGCAAACTGAAGTGGCTGCGCCACAAGCTGCGTCCCCCCATTGCTGGCGGATATCGCCACGTTGTAGGAACCGCTCGGGGCCGCCGTGCCATCCGTCATGGTGCCGTCCCAGGTGAAGGTGTGAACCCCCGCCTTCAGCTCACCAATATCGATCGTGCGCACGACCTTGCCGTCTTTATCGGTAATGGTGGCAGTGACCTTATCGGCTGGCTGCTGCAGCTCAACGCCAAACGGTGTCGTGGTGGTGGTCGCCCCCTCTTCCGTCCCTTTCCCGGTCAGGATCGTGGTACCTGGAATCATCACGCCATGACCAATCAAGGTACTGGCCTGCAGCGACTGACTGTTGTCTATCTGTCCAGAAATCGACCCCAGCGTAGTATTCAGCTTCTCAATCCCGCTGACGGTACTGATTTGCGCCAGCTGGGTGGTGAGTTCGTTGTTTTGCAGGGGGTTGGTCGGATCCTGGTTTTTTAGCTGCGCGACTAACAGCGTCAGAAAGCTGCTTTGCAGATCGGCGGCATTGCTGCCCGTCAGTGAACTGTTGTTACTGGCTGCATTCACGCCCGTGCTGCTCGGGTCATTCATTTTTACCGAAATTGACATGTGCGGCTCCTTTACTGGCCTAGCGTCAGCGTTTTAAGCATCAAACTTTTTACGGTATTGAGCACTTCGACGTTTGCCTGATAGCTGCGTGAGGCTGACATGGTGTTGACCATCTCTCCGACCACATCCACATTGGGCATTTTGACGTAACCGTTCGCATCGGCCAGCGGATTACCCGGTTCATAAACCAGCTTGTCCGGCGCCTGGCTCTCAATCACATCAGCGACTTTTACGCCACCGGTAGCCGCACCCGGCGCGGCGTTAACCTGAAAAACAACCTGCTTCGCGCGATACGGTTGACCGTCAGGTCCCGTCACGCTGTCCGCATTCGCCATATTGCTCGCTGCCACGTTCAGACGCTGGGATTGCGCGGTCAGCGCCGAACCTGCGATATCAAAAATATTTAACAACGCCACGAATTAGTTCCCTCCTTGCAGCACGGTCATCATGCCCTTGATTTGTCCACCCAATGCGGTGAGCCCCATCTGATACTTCAGACTGTTATCGGCAAACTGCGTACGCTCGCGGTCCATATCCACCGTATTGCCATCCAGCGACGGTTGGTCCGGAATGCGATAAAGCAACTCCGTCGAAGGTGCAGAAAGTGTCTGGGCCGGAATATGTTGTGCAGAGGTCAGCGTCAACGAGACACCGCCGGTTTCTTCCCGTCCACGCACCATGACTTTTTTTAATTCACTGGCGAAATCCAGGTCGCGCGCCTGATACCCCGGCGTGTCGGCGTTGGCAATGTTGGCCGCTAATACTTCCTGGCGTTGGGCGCGCAGATTCAGCGCTTCCTGTTGAAAACGTAAGGCGGCGTCGAGCTTATCGAGCATATCTCCTCCGCAAATGACAAAATTCAGCCGACAGCTTAAATCCCATTACGCGCGCGTTATCGCTGGAATAAGCGCAAAATGCGTCGCTATTTGTTGCGTTGATGGCGGCGTCACACAGGTAAAATCCAGCCACAGCCTGAAAAAGCGAGAGGTATTGATGCAAACGTTCAAACGCGGAATAGCGGTGGTCGCACTGCTGTTCAGCCCCCTGACGCTGGCGCAAGACCTGAATTCGCAGCTTACGGCGTGGTTTTCCGAGCGACTGGCAGGGTTCAGTGACGAGGTGGTCGTTACCCTCCGGACCCCACCCAACCTACTGCCTGCCTGTGAGCAACCGGCACTCAGCGTGGCCGGTAGCGCGAAGTTATGGGGCAATGTGAATGTGCTGGCGAGATGCGGCAATGAAAAACGTTACCTACAGGTGAACGTGCAGGCCACGGGCGACTACGTGGTTGCCGCTGCCCCCATAGCCCGGGGAAGCGCGCTTAACTCAGCCAGCGTAACGCTAAAACGCGGTCGTCTGGACCAACTGCCGCCACGTACCGTGCTGGACATTAACCAGGTGCAGGAAGCGGTGAGTCTGCGTGATGTGGTCGCTGGCCAGCCGATCCAGCTCACCATGCTGCGTCAAGCATGGCGGATAAAAGCGGGTCAGCGCGTGTTGGTTATCGCCAATGGGGACGGTTTTCGCGTGAATGCGGAAGGTAAGGCACTGAATAATGCGGCGGTTGCCCAGAACGCCAGGGTACGGATGCTTTCAGGCCAGATCGTCAGCGGCGTCGTCGATTCTGATGGGAATATTCTTATTAACCTATAATAGGTTAAAGATTTTTTTGCGGATGCCGATAGATAATCAACCAATGATTAAAGCGGGCCGCTATAGCGTAACCCCTCGATGAGGATAAAAAAAATGAGTATTGATCGTACCTCACCATTGAAGCCAGTTAGTACTGTCCAACCGCGCGAAGCCAGCGACACGTTGGTCCAAAAAACGCGTAAGGAAAAAACGTCCACGACCAACAGCACTAGCGTCATGTTGAGCGACGCGCAGGCAAAGCTGATGCAACCCGGCACCAACGACATCAATATGGAGCGCGTTGAAGCACTGAAAACCGCCATCCGTAACGGTGAGTTGAAAATGGATACCGGAAAAATTGCCGACTCGCTGATCCGCGAGGCGCAGAGCTACTTACAGAGTAAATAAAGTATGACGCGTTTGTCAGAAATACTTGATCAGATGACGACTGTCCTGAATGACCTGAAAACGGTGATGGATGCTGAGCAGCAGCAACTTTCCGCAGGCCACATTCACGGTAGCCAGCTACAGCGTATTACAGAAGAAAAAAGTTCTTTGCTGGCAACCCTGGATTACCTGGAGCAGCAGCGACGTCTTGAGCACGACGCGACGCGCAGCGCTAATGATGATATTGCCCAACGCTGGCAGACGATTACCACTAAAACGCAGCATTTACGCGATCTCAACCAGCATAATGGTTGGCTGTTGGAAGGACAAATCGAGCGCAATCAACAGGCGCTCGAGGTGCTTAAACCGCATCAGGAACCCACGCTTTATGGCGCTAACGGCCAAACATCTTCAGCCCATCGCGGCGGAAAGAAGTTCTCAATTTGACGAATGCCTGACGGCTCGTAGCTTTCAGGCCTGCGTGTTTTGCAGGCCGGATAAGGTGCTCCCCTCATCCGGCAGTATGTTCATTATGCCGTTCGGCGCACAAACTCTTTCACTTTAAAGCCCAGCACGGCCAGCGCGGCAAAGTAAGCAGTAATGCCGACCAACACCACCGCCATTAAGCGCAGCAGACGCCACAGCATCGTCCCCTGAGACCACTCCGGCATAATGTACAGCATCCCCACCAGCGCCGCAGACATCACCAGCACAGAGATCACCAGACGCGCCAGGAACCAGGCCCAACCCGGCTGTGGCGTGAATATTTTCTGTTTACGCAACTGCCAGTACAGCAGCGAGGCGTTCAGACAGGCCGCCAGACCGATCGACAGCGACAGCCCGGCATGTTTCAACGGACCGATAAACGCCAGGTTCATCACCTGGGTCATAATCAGCGTCACGATGGCAATTTTCACCGGCGTTTTAATGTCCTGACGGGAATAAAATCCGGGGGCCAATACTTTCACCACGATCAGGCCAATCAGACCGACCGAATACGCTACCAGCGCGCGCTGGGTCATGGACGCATCAAAAGCGGTAAACTTACCGTACTGGAACAATGAAACCGTCAGCGGCTTTGCCAGGATCCCCAATGCCACCGCACTGGGCAAAGCAAGCAGGAAACACAGACGTAAACCCCAGTCCATCAGGCGACAATATTCATCATGGTTACCGCTGGAAAAATTTTTTGACAGCGAGGGCAGCAGAATAGTGCCCAGCGCGACGCCCAGAACACCTGACGGGAACTCCATCAAACGGTCAGCGTAGTACATCCAGGAAACCGAACCTGAAGCCAGAAATGACGCGAAAATCGTGTTGATAATCAGGGAAATCTGGCTGACGGAAACGCCGAGGATCGCCGGCCCCATCTGCTTCACTACGCGCATCGCGCCCGCATCACGAAAATTCACGCGCGGCAGCACCAGCATGCCAATTTTCTTCAAGTGCGGAAGTTGATATACCAGTTGCAGCACACCACCGACGGTCACGGCCCACGCCAGCGCCAGCACCGGCGGATTAAAATACGGAGCGGCAAACAGCGCAAAACCGATCATGCTGATGTTGAGAAACGTCGGCGCAAACGCCGGAATAGAGAAACGGTTCCAGGTATTCAGAATCGCACCCGCCAACGAGGCCAGCGAAATCAACAGAATATAAGGAAAGGTTATCTGCAACAGCTGGGTAGTCAGCGTAAATTTGTCAGCAGTATCGGCAAAGCCTGGCGCGGTGACCATGATCACCCACGGCGCGGCAAGCATCCCGGCAACCGTCACAACGGCCAACGCCAGCGTCAGCAAGCCAGACACGTAGGAAACAAACACGCGGGTGGCGTCTTCGCCCTGCTTACTTTTGTATTCAGCCAGAATAGGGACAAATGCCTGAGAAAATGCGCCTTCAGCAAAAATTCGACGCAGCAGGTTAGGAAGTTTGAATGCCACAAAAAAGGCATCGGTCGCCATCCCTGCACCAAAGATTCTGGCGACGATCGCATCACGCGCAAAACCCAGCACGCGTGAGAACATCGTCATTGAGCTGACGGCTGCCAGTGACTTTAATAAATTCATCTATGTTGTATTCCAGACTCTGAGGCAAAACCCCGTATAACCAACATCGCCATCCGGCAATGTCACTGTGCCTGATGGCGACGCCGCAGCGTCTTATCAGGCCTACAAGCCAGCCTATGGTTGAAAAGAGGTGTTATTTTGAGTGGGCATATATACCCGTCATACTTCAAGCTGCATGTGCGTTGGCTGCGCTCGCTCACCCGAATCACTTACCTGAGTAAGCTAACGGGATTCACTCCCTTGCCGCCTGCCTGCAACTCGAATTATTTTGGGTATAGTACCTGGATTATGCTGAATTACTACCGCCAGATGTTACAGGGGGTTATTCGTCCATCGCATCCCGCCACAGCTTTTCCACCACGCGCTGCGCCAGAATAGCCTGCTCACCCGCTGTCTCAGGAACTGTCTGATTTTGCACGCATTCAATAAAATGGCGCGCACATCCGGTAAAGCCTCGCTGCTCCAGCGTCGTTTGCCAGCCGGGTATCGGTTGCTGAACGACACCGTGTCCGCGCTCCTCACGCCATTCACGCATATCCGTGACATCAATTAACCCACCGTCGATAACCGCCTGCACGCTCTCGCGCTGACTGCCCGCACGGCGATGCATACTGGTCGTTATCTGCAGCCGGTCGACGCAGAAATGGTGTTCTGCATACAGCATTGCTCCGGACTCGTTGGTTAACAGCGTGCCGCTATTTAGCTGTGCCTTTCCCCCTGCCAGCCACAGCGCGGTGTCCACCACATGCAGATAGTCATCCAGCAGCGTAAAACGCAGATCGTGTGGCCCGACGCTATCGCTGCGATGCTTATCCATGCGGATGGAGGCTGGCTGGCTTAACTGCGACTTTAACTTGCGATACAGCGGCGCAAACCGGCGGTTAAATCCGACCATCAACGTCAGTTTTTTTCGCGCCGCCAGCTCCAGCAGTTGTTCCGCATCACGCAGGTTTTCCGCCAGCGGTTTATCCACGCAAACGTGGACCCCGGCATGAAGCAATTCGCTGACTACCGCATGGTGCGTCGCAGTACTGGAGTGTACGAAAACCGCATCACAGGTTGCCGCCAGGTTTTGTAATGAATCAACATACGGCATGCGCCAGGCTGCACAAATCCGTTCTGCTTTCTCACGCGAAGGTGACCAGGCCCCCTGTAACGTCCAGTCCGCAGCGGCGCCCAACACGGGTAGCCAGGCCTTTTGCGCGATGCCGCCCAACCCGACGACACCGATACGAAGTTTTTTCACGTTACTCTCCCAGATGCGCCAGCAAGGATTCGAGCCGCTGTTTTAACTCAGCGACTTCGCTTTCCAGCACCTCAACGCGCGCCTGCAAATCGCTGGATGCCGCCTGAGGCTCATCGGCGGTTGTCACCATCGTCAGATCGACGTCGCCACAGAACAGATGCATATAGCGGCTTTCGCGTTTTCCCGGTTCACGCGCCAGACGGACCACGTAAGGACCATCTTCGCGGGTGGCCAGCTGTTCCAGCGTTGACTCCACTTCCGCCACATCACTGAATTCATACATGCGGGATGCGCGACTACGCAGTTCGCCCGGCGTCTGCGCACCGCGCAGTAACAGCGTGGTGATCAAGGCCACCTCACCGGCGCTGAGCTTAAGGTTACCAAACTCTGAATTGCAGAAGCGCTGTTCGTACTTGGTCACACGATTGCCGAATCCGCTCACCGTACGCAAGAAATGGCGTTTCACCAGATTATCGAGCTGATCCTGCACCTCCGATTCCGACAGATTCATCACCGGTTCACGATTGGTTTTTTGGTTACAGGCGGTCACGACACCATTCACGGAGAGCGGATATTGTTCCGGCGTAGTCACCTGTTTTTCCAGCAAACAGCCAATCACGCGTGCTTCGGTAGCGGTTAATTCATATTTCATCGTCTTCTCCATTCATCAGCCAATACAGCTGAAACTTAGCGACCGGGGGTCCATTCTGATGTTGTTAACGCCGTCAGCACATGATCGCGCCACTGCCCATCTATCAGCAGATAGTCTTTGGCATAACCTTCTTTTTCAAATCCAAGCCGCGCCAGCAAATCGCCGCTACGTTTATTGTGTGGCATATAGTTCGCCATAATGCGATGAATATGCTGCGTACGCTGCATATAGCGAATGGCTGCAACCAATGCCTCGTACATCAATCCCTGCCCTTGCCACTTTTGCGCAATGGAATAGCCGAGATAGCAGGCATGAAACGATCCACGCACAACGTTGGAGAAATTTGCAACACCGATAATCTCTTTCTCTTCCGGGTCGAGCAGCGCAAAGTAATAGGCAGAGCCTTGTTTATGAAACTCGGTGATCATACTCAGACGCGCCTGCCAGCCAGAGGGATAGCAGTGGCTTTCATCGCGAATAGGCTCCCAGGGCTTTAAGAAATGACGATTCTCTGCGTAATAATCTGCCAGACGCCAGGCATCACGCTCATGCACTAAACGCACGACCAGGCGGTCCGTGGTTAAGCGCACTTTTGGCACGTTACTGCGATAGCCAAACATTCTATACCTACTCCTTCCCGCACCGTTTTCAATACGCTATTCGCGATACTATACCTGTACAAATATGCCCGATGAAAAGAGCAAAACACCATTTCTTGAATTATTCACACATTTTGATGAAAACTCTCTATCAAGACCGACTTTTGATAAAAAAATATTGTCCCGCCGAGGGTGGGAAAAGGTCAGACAACCCCGCAGAATAGACAGGCTTACCGTTAAAACTCTAAACAGAGTGACGAGTTTTTCCCTGGAGGGGAAATGTCGCAAGTCTCGCAGGCGAGGAACCTGGGTAAATATTTCCTGCTTATCGATAATATGCTGGTCGTGCTGGGCTTCTTCGTCGTCTTCCCGCTGATCTCGATTCGTTTCGTCGACCAAATGGGTTGGGCCGCCGTGATGGTCGGCATCGCGCTCGGGTTACGTCAATTTATTCAGCAGGGTTTGGGAATTTTTGGCGGGGCCATTGCCGACCGTTTTGGCGCAAAACCGATGATTGTCACCGGCATGCTGATGCGCGCCGCCGGGTTTGCGACGATGGGAATCGCCCATGAACCCTGACTTCTGTGGTTTTCCTGTTTTCTCTCCGGGCTGGGCGGCACGCTGTTCGATCCCCCCCGTTCGGCGCTGGTGGTCAAACTTATCCGCCCGGAAAAGCGCGGGCGCTTCTTCTCCATCCTGATGATGCAGGACAGCGCCGGGGCGGTCATTGGGGCATTACTGGGAAGCTGGCTGTTACAGTATGACTTCAGGCTGGTCTGCGCCACCGGGGCCATTATCTTCATCCTGTGCGCCGCCTTTAACGCCTGGTTGCTTCCTGCGTGGAAACTATCGACAGTGAAAATTCCGGTGCGTGAAGGGATGAACCACGTGATGCGTGACAAGCGATTTGTCACTTACGTGCTGACGCTGGCAGGTTACTACATGCTGGCAGTCCAGGTGATGCTGATGCTGCCGATTATGGTTAACGACATTGCCGGATCCCCGGCGGCCGTCAAATGGATGTATGCCATCGAGGCGTGCCTCTCGTTAACGTTGCTCTACCCGATTGCCCGCTGGAGCGAAAAACGTTTTCGCCTTAAACACCGCCTGATGGCCGGTCTGTTAATCATGTCACTCAGCATGATGCCTATTGGGTTGGTCGGAAACCTACAGCAGCTCTTCACCCTGATCTGCACGTTCTATATCGGCTCCATTATTGCTGAGCCAGCACGTGAAACGCTCAGTGCCTCGCTGGCGAGTGCACGGGCTCGGGGGAGCTATATGGGCTTTAGTCGGCTGGGACTCGCCATCGGCGGCGCCATAGGCTACATCGGCGGCGGCTGGCTGTTTGATATGGGTAAGGCACTGTCGCAGCCCGAGTTACCGTGGATGATGCTGGGTGTTATCGGCATTATCACCTTCCTGGCGCTGGGCTGGCAGTTCAGCCACAAACGCACGACGCGTGGCATGCTGGAGCCTGATGCCTGACGCGTAACCCTCAGCCCGGACACCTTTTCAGTTTT
The DNA here is from genome assembly GCF_005281195.1 of Citrobacter sp. wls613. Lineage (NCBI taxonomy): Bacteria > Pseudomonadati > Pseudomonadota > Gammaproteobacteria > Enterobacterales > Enterobacteriaceae > Citrobacter > Citrobacter sp. wls613. Next base: position 279,090 of record NZ_SZXN01000080.1, on the reverse strand, counting down.
TTCTGCTGGTGTCCGGGGCGCTGGTACTGGATGCTGCTTTGTGTCACGATTACGCCATAAGCATCATGTTGAGGAACCCCATGAAAAAGTTTTTTTTTGCTGCTGCACTCATTGTCAGCGGCCTGTTGGTTGGTTGTAATCAACTCACACAATACACGGTAAGCGAGCAAGAAATTAACCAGGCGCTGGCAAAGCATAATAATTTTTCGAAAGATATCGGTTTGCCCGGCGTTGCTGAAGCCCACATCGTGCTGAGCAATCTGACCAGCCAGATCGGTCGTGAAGAACCCAATAAAGTGACCCTGACCGGCGACGCCAACCTGGACATGAACTCACTATTTGGCAGCCAGAAAGCGACAATGAAGCTCAAGTTAAAAGCATTACCGGTGTTCAATAAAGAAAAAGGCGCGATTTATCTGCAAGAGATGGAAGTGGTTGATGCGACCGTCACGCCAGAAAAAATGCAGTCGGTTTTGCAAACCCTGATGCCGTATTTAAACCAGTCGCTGCGCAATTATTTCAACCAGCAACCGGCATACGTCCTGCGTGAAGACAGCAGTGAAGGCGAAGCGCTGGCGAAAAAGCTGGCAAAAGGAATTGAAGTAAAACCGGGTGAAATCATCATCCCGTTCACCGATTAACACACCAAAGGGCGCATCAGCGCCCTTTTTTTTCGTGCAAACGAAAACGTTTCCGCTTATCCTTTGTTTCCGGCAAAAAAGACTATCCTCAGCCGGAGCATATTGATGACTGCACCATCCCAGGTATTAAAGATCCGCCGCCCAGACGACTGGCATCTTCACTTTCGCGATGGCGACATGTTGAAAACTGTCGTGCCCTATACCAGTGAAATTTATGGACGCGCAATTGTCATGCCGAACCTGGCACCGCCCGTCACTACTGTTGACGCAGCCATCGCTTACCGTCAGCGTATTCTGGACGCCGTACCTGCCGGACACGATTTCACCCCGTTAATGACCTGCTATCTGACGGACACGCTGGATCCCAACGAACTGGAGCGCGGGTTCAACGAAGGTGTTTTCACCGCCGCCAAACTCTACCCGGCTAACGCCACCACCAACTCTACTCACGGCGTGACCTCTATTGATGCCATCATGCCGGTTCTGGAACGGATGGAAAAACTCGGCATGCCTTTGCTGGTGCACGGTGAAGTCACGCATGCGGAGATTGATATATTCGATCGCGAAGCACGCTTTATTGACACGGTGATGGAGCCATTGCGGTCGCGTCTGACCGCGCTGAAAGTGGTGTTTGAACATATCACCACTAAAGACGCCGCCGACTACGTGCGTGACGGCAATGATCTGCTGGCAGCGACCATTACCCCGCAGCATTTGATGTTTAACCGCAACCATATGCTGGTCGGGGGCATTCGTCCGCATCTGTATTGCCTGCCTATTCTCAAGCGAAACGTCCACCAGCAGGCGCTGCGCGAACTGGTCGCCAGTGGTTTCAGCCGGGCGTTCCTCGGCACTGACTCGGCGCCGCATGCGCGTCATCGTAAAGAATCCAACTGCGGCTGCGCGGGGTGCTTTAATGCCCCTACCGCACTCGCCAGTTATGCCACCGTCTTCGAAGAGATGAACGCCCTGGCCCATTTCGAGGCCTTCTGCTCGCTTAACGGTCCTCGCTTCTACGGACTGCCGGTTAACGACACCTTTATTGAACTGGTTAAAGAAGAGCAGCAGATACCGGAAAGTATCGCGCTGGAGGGAGACACGCTGGTGCCTTTCCTCGGCGGTGAAACAGTACGCTGGTCAGTGAAACGCTAAAAAAAAGTCGCAACCTGTTGTCAACTGGCGAAGTTAACTGTATAAATAACCAGTATATTCAACAGGGGGCTATTATGCGTATTGAAGTCACTATTGCCAAAACTTCACCTTTGCCTGCTGGCGCCATTGACGCGTTGTCAGGTGAACTCTCCCGTCGTATTCACCATCATTTTCCGGATAACGACGGTAACGTCACCGTTCGTTATGCCGGCACAAACAATCTGTCGGTCATTGGCGCGACAAAAGAGGACAAAGAACGCATCAGCGAGATCCTGCAAGAGACATGGGAAAGCGCGGATGACTGGTTCATTAATGAATAAAAAATGATATGCAGTGATGTTTTTTGCCGGGTCGCCCCGGCTTTTTTTATTTTCCCGTATCATAAAGATTTCGAGCAATCTCTCTCAACAAAACAGTTAATGTTTATTTACATGCTGATTAACTTTTAGTCAAAACCACAAAATAACTGCACAACATGCTAAAAAAATATGAATGACATGCCGGTTTATCGTTCAGATAACACTTAAAACAAAAAAATTATGCCCTGTCCTCTTTAAATTTTCAGTGAATACCCTTATTTATTGATATACTGAACTTGCTTCAGAAAAAAACGCATTGAACCTCGAAAACCGTTGTCTAGTAACACGAATTAGGGGGCATGATGGAAAAGAATAATGAAGTCATTCAGACTCATCCGCTTGTAGGATGGGACATCAGCACCGTTGATAGCTATGATGCGCTGATGCTGCGTTTGCACTACCAGACCCCGAATCGTCCAGACCCAAATGGGACTGAAGTTGGTCAAACGCTCTGGTTAACCACTGATGTTGCCAGGCAATTTATTTCGATATTAGAAGCCGGAATCGCCAAAATTGAATCAGGTGATTTCCCCGCTAATGAGTATCAGCGTCATTAAATCTGATGCACCCAACCTTCAAAAGGCACCTTAACGGTGCCTTTCTTATTTGATAGTTGAATAATGCGGGTCAGTTATTTACCCTGCTACTATCGCGATTGCAGAGAGAAGCGGATGAAATACGACTTAATCATTATTGGCAGCGGTTCCGTAGGCGCCGCCGCCGGATACTATGCCACGCGCGCCGGTCTGAATGTACTGATGATCGATGCACATATGCCGCCGCACCAACAGGGTAGCCATCACGGCGATACACGCTTAATTCGTCATGCCTATGGCGAAGGTGAAAAATACGTTCCGTTGGTCCTGCGTGCGCAGACATTGTGGGATGAACTCGCCCAGCATAATGAAGAACCTGTGTTTGTCCGTTCTGGCGTTGTCAACCTCGGCCCGGCAGATTCCACGTTCTTATCTAACGTGGCGCAAAGCGCAAAACAGTGGCAGCTCAACGTTGAACAGTTGGATGCCGCTGCCATCATGGCCCGCTGGCCCGAAATTCGTGTCCCGGAAAACTATATCGGCCTGTTTGAGGCCGATTCAGGTTTTCTGCGCAGTGAGTTGGCCATTAAGACCTGGATTCGCCTGGCTGAGGAAGCAGGCTGCGCTCAGCTGTTTAAATGCCCGGTTACCGCGATTCACCATCATGATGATGGCGTAACGGTTGAGACCGCAGACGGCGACTATCACGCGAAAAAAGCGCTGGTGAGTGCCGGCACCTGGGTACAGGCATTAGTACCGGAATTGCCGATACAGCCAGTGCGCAAAGTGTTCGCGTGGTATCAGGCTGACGGGCGCTACAGCGTTAAAAACAATTTCCCGGCCTTCACCGGCGAATTGCCTAATGGCGATCAGTATTACGGTTTCCCGGCCGAGAACGACGAACTGAAGATTGGTAAACATAACGGCGGGCAGGTTATTCACTCAGCCGAAGAGCGCAAAGCGTTTGCCGCTGTCGCCAGCGATGGTTCAGAGGCTTTCCCGTTCCTGCGTTCTGTTCTGCCCGGCGTGGGATGTTGTCTGCACGGTGCGTCGTGCACCTACGATAACTCTCCGGATGAAGACTTTATTATTGATACGCTACCCGGACATGATAATACGCTTATTATTACCGGGCTAAGCGGTCACGGCTTTAAGTTTGCCTCGGTACTGGGGGAGATTGCGGCTGATTTTGCCCAGGACAAGCCGTCGGCCTTCGACCTGGCACCATTCAAACTGAGCCGTTTTAAACGATAACCATGATATGGCCTCGCCACTGGGGCCATTTTATTGAAGGAATAATAGTGATGCGCCGCATCGTTGACTATCTGGTGAATAATATACGCGAGCATTTTATGCTCTACATTATTTTATGGTCGCTGCTGGCAATCATGGATGTAATATATATTATGTTTTTCTGATCTTAGCCTGCTGACAATAATTGACAGCAATTGAGATTTCTTTAATTTTTATTGTGATTAATTGAATAATCAGAAACCCTGCAAAGTACCTCACATCAGGCTCTACCCGCCCATCTTTCTCTAAACACCTGATGATCAACTCATCATCACATCAAATTTATTGAATTAAGAATAAATATCATCACTATTGTTATTTATTAGTTGCATTAATGTCTTTTACAGGCCATTTTCATTCACTTCTGAAATATCTATCGGTGTATTTATGCAATTCAATAATAGTCCACAGCGCTATGGTGTGGTGTCAGCCGTTTTACACTGGCTGGTCGCGCTTGCCGTGTATGGCATGTTTGCGTTGGGTTTATGGATGGTCACACTCAGCTATTACGATGGCTGGTACCACCAGGCACCTGAACTGCATAAAAGCATCGGCGTATTGCTGATGATGGGGCTGGTGATTCGCGTGGTCTGGCGGCTGTTCTCTCCTCCTCCTGCGGCATTGAAAAGCTATTCTCGCTTAACTCGTCTGGCTGCGGCCCTGGGCCACCTCAGTTTATATCTGCTGCTGTTCTCCATTGTCATCAGTGGGTATTTAATTTCGAGCGCAGACGGCAAACCCATCAGCGTCTTTGGCTGGTTTGAGATCCCCGCCACGCTCGCCAACGCCGGGGCGCAGGCCGATCTCGCCGGAAGCCTGCACCTGTGGCTTGCCTGGAGCGTTGTGGTCCTCTCTCTTTTACATGGGCTGATGGCCCTGAAACACCACTTTATCGACAACGACGATACCCTTAATCGCATGTTGGGAAAATCGTCATCTGACTATGGAGCTTAAAATGAAAAAAAACCTGCTGGGACTGACTCTCGCATCTTTACTGTTTACCACCGGTTCGGCCATCGCGGCAGATTACAAAATCGACAAAGAAGGACAACATGCCTTTGTTAATTTTCGTATTCAGCATCTGGGATACAGCTGGCTGTACGGCACCTTTAAAGACTTCGACGGATCGTTTACCTTCGATGAAAAAAATCCAGCCGCCGATAAAGTGAACGTCACCATTAACACCAACAGCGTTGACACTAATCATGCCGAGCGTGACAAGCATCTGCGCAGCGCAGATTTCCTTAACGTCGCCAAATTCCCGCAGGCGACCTTCACCTCCACCAGCGTGAAGAAAGCGGGTAACGACCTGGATATTACCGGGGATCTGACGCTGAATGGCGTCACCAAACCGGTCACGCTGGACGCGAAGCTTATTGGTCAGGGTGGCGATCCGTGGGGTGGCACGCGTGCAGGCTTTGAAGCACAAGGGAAGATTAAGCTGAAGGACTTTAACATCACCACCGACCTGGGGCCTGCTTCACAGGAAGTAGACTTAATCATCTCGGTAGAAGGTGTTCAGCAGAAATAGCATCTCAATGCTGCCAAAATGGAAGCCGGATGAGGCTGTAGCCCTCATCCGGCATCATTTTATTGCGCAGGGTCCGGAATACCCAGTTTAGTATTCAGACGGCCACGGGACTTATTAAAAATTTTATTGCCATTCTCACGACCTGCGCGACGGCGACGTTGTTCCTCTTCAGGCAACGAACTCTCTTCACAACACAGATCGCTGCAGCACCCTTTGTACTTCTCGGCGCAGGCCGGGCACTGGATAAACAGCAGATGGCAGCCGTCATTTTTGCAGTTGGTATGGCTATCGCACGCCACACCACACTGGTGACAATGTGCGATAACATCTTCGGAGATCCGCTCCCCCATCCGCTCATCAAAAACAAAGTTTTTACCGATGAAGCGTACCGGAAGTCCCTGTTCTCGAGCTTTACGGGCATATTCAATAATGCCGCCCTCAATGTGCCAGACTTTACTGAACCCGTTGTATTTCATCCAGGCGCTGGCCTTCTCACAGCGAATACCGCCCGTGCAGTACATTACGATTTTTTTATCTTTATGTTCCTGCATCATTTCAACGGCTTTCGGCAACTGATCGCGGAACGTATCTGCCGGGATCTCCATGGCGTTCTCGAAGTGCCCCACCTCATACTCATAGTGGTTGCGCATATCGATAAACACCGCGTCAGGATCGTCAAGCATGGCGTTCACTTCTGCCGCCTTCAGGTAATCACCAACGTTGCTGGCATCAAAAGCAGGATCATCGATGCCATCTGCCACAATACGTTCACGGACTTTCATGCGCAGTACCCAGAACGATTTTCCGTCATCGTCCAGCGCAATGTTAAGTCGCAGCCCGGCAAACGCAGGATCAAACGCGTACAGCTGCTGACGGAATGCCTCAACCTTGCTTTGCGGCACGCTGATTTGTGCGTTAATGCCTTCGTGCGCCAGATATACGCGCCCGAAAACGTTCAGCTCGGTGAACAGTTGGTACAGCGCATCACGCGTATCCTGAGGATTAACGAGGTTGAAATATTTATAAAATGAAATCGTGGTGCGCGGCTCAGATTCCGCCAACATTTTAGCTTTGAGCGCGTCATTCGAAATGCGGTTGTGTAACACTGGCATGGTGTACGTTTCCTGCAGTCAGTAAAAAGATGAAAATCGGCCGGCATCATAAAGCAAACATCGCCAATTTACATCCACACATTTTACGCTACATTTCATACTTCATGATAAAAGCGTCACAACAATTGACGAAAAACCAGCCATTCTCCCGTCACAAATTTTTGATACGCGCGAAAAAATGCGACAATACAGGGCATTGGTCGTTTAATGACAGGATAGACATGACGAATTTACCCAAGTTCTCGGCTGCACTTTTGCATCCACGTTATTGGTTAACCTGGCTAGGTATTGGCATCCTTTGGTTGATCGTGCAGTTACCCTATCCGTTCCTCTATAAGCTGGGCTGTACATTAGGTCGGCTGGCGTTACATGTGATGAGACGCCGGGCAAAGATTGTTTCGCGAAATCTGGAGCTGTGCTTCCCACAGATGAGCGAACAAGAGCGTCAGCAGATGGTGGTAAAAAACTTTGAGTCCGTCGGCATGGGCGTAGTGGAAACCGGCATGGCCTGGTTTTGGTCCGACCGTCGTATTACGCGCTGGACCGAAGTGATCGGCATGGAGCATATTCGTGATGTTCAGGCACAGCAGCGTGGGATCCTGTTAGTGGGTCTGCACTTTCTGACGCTTGAATTAGGCGCGCGTCAGTTTGGTTTACAGGAACCCGGTATCGGGGTGTATCGCCCCAACGACAATCCGCTGCTCGACTGGCTGCAAACCTGGGGGCGTATGCGCTCCAATAAATCAATGCTCGATCGTAAAGATCTAAAAGGGATGGTCAAGGCTCTGAAGAAAGGTGAAGTGGTCTGGTATGCCCCGGATCACGACTACGGCCCACGCTCCAGCGTCTTTGTGCCGCTGTTTGCTGTAGAGCAGGCTGCAACCACCTCTGGGACGTGGATGCTGTCGCGGATGTCCAATGCGTGTCTGGTGCCGTTTGTCCCTCGTCGTAAACCTGACGGCAAAGGGTATCAGTTGATTATGCTGCCGCCGGAATGTTCGCCGCCGCTGGACGATGCTGAAACCACCGCCGCGTGGATGAACAAAATTATTGAGAAATGCATCATGATGGCGCCGGAGCAATATATGTGGCTACATCGCCGGTTCAAAACACGCCCTGAAGGCGCACCTTCCTTGTACTGACCCTTTGTTGCAGCCCGCGGGCTGCAACATCTCGCCCCCCTGTTTAGGTTTTACTGCTCTGCACATTGCAGCGACTATCAACCAGGCGCATAATTAGTCTGCTTACTTATTTTTACACGATAGCGCAAACAGCGCGCCACACTGCGGATCGCTATGTCACCCTCAGATGTCTCCATCAACTGGAAGCGTAATCTCACGGTTGCCTGGCTCGGTTGCTTTTTAACCGGTGCAGCATTTAGCCTGGTGATGCCTTTCTTACCCCTGTATGTCGAAAGCCTCGGCGTGACGGGACACGGTGCCCTGAACATGTGGTCGGGTCTGGTGTTCAGCATTACGTTTCTTTTTTCAGCTATCGCTTCACCTTTCTGGGGCGGCCTTGCAGATCGCAAAGGCAGGAAAATCATGCTCCTGCGCTCAGCGCTGGGGATGGCTGTCGTGATGCTGCTAATGGGGCTGGCGCAAAATATCTGGCAATTTTTGATCCTGCGTGCGCTGCTGGGACTGCTTGGTGGGTTCATTCCCAATGCGAATGCGCTGATCGCCACCCAGGTGCCGCGCAATAAAAGCGGCTGGGCGCTGGGAACACTTTCAACCGGCGGCGTAAGTGGCGCACTGCTGGGCCCACTGGCGGGAGGCTTGCTTGCCGACCAATACGGATTGCGCCCCGTTTTCTTTATTACCGCCAGCGTGCTGCTGCTCTGTTTTATGCTGACGTTATTTTTTATTCGTGAGCATTTTCAATCGGTCAGCAAAAAAGAGATGTTGCACATTCGGGAGGTCGTCGGATCCTTAAAAAATCCAAAGCTGGTACTGAGTCTGTTCGTCACCACACTGATCATTCAGGTCGCAACCGGATCCATCGCACCTATCTTGACACTGTATGTGCGGGAACTGGCGGGTAACGTCGGCAATATCGCTTTTATCAGCGGCATGATCGCTTCCGTTCCCGGCGTGGCCGCTTTACTCAGCGCGCCAAGGCTGGGCAAATTAGGCGACCGCATAGGCCCGGAGAAGATCCTGATTGTCGCTCTGGTCATTTCCGTATTGCTGCTCATCCCCATGTCATTCGTCCAGACGCCCTGGCAGCTCGGCGTCCTGCGCTTTTTGCTGGGAGCCGCCGACGGCGCACTGCTCCCTGCCGTACAAACGCTGCTGGTCTATAACTCAACCAACCAAATAGCCGGGCGTATTTTCAGCTACAACCAGTCATTTCGTGATATTGGCAACGTGACGGGGCCACTGATGGGCGCAGCTATTTCAGCCAACTATGGTTTTCGCGCGGTCTTCTGCGTGACCGCGGGAGTGGTCTTTTTTAACGCGATCTACTCCTGGAACAGCCTGCGCCGACGTCGCGAAACCCAGCGCACGCAATGATTTTTGTGCATTCATACTTGCACTAGCGGAGAATCAACTATTATTTCCCTGAATACCTTATTAAATCAAAGGGAGACGCTGATGACCATGTATGCCACGCTGGAAGAAGCCATTGATGCTGCCCGTGAAGAGTTTCTGGCTGATAACCCCGACCTAGATGCGGACGACGCCAGTGTTCAGCAGTTGAACGTACAAAAGTATGTGCTACAGGATGGTGACATCATGTGGCAGGCTGAGTTTTTCGCCGACGAAGATGAGGAAGGCGAATGTCTGCCGATGCTGAGCGGTGAAGCGGCACAAAGCGTCTTTGATGGCGATTATGATGAGATTGAAATTCGCCAGGAGTGGCTGGAGGAAAATACCCTCCACGAGTGGGATGAAGGCGAATTCCAGCTTGAACCACCTCTGGATACCGAGGAAGGTCAGACGGCAGCCGACGAATGGGATGAGCGGTAATTACTCGTAGGGACCATGATGGATGTCAAGGGGCAACAGCAGCGTATCAAACACCAGTGAAAAAGGCAGATCGATCAGGGTGACATAGCGCCATGCTGAATCCCGGACATCCCACTGCACGCCGGGATAGTATTGATTTCCGTGACCTTGCCCCGGGATCGTGCGGCTAATAATACTGCCGCACCCGCTCAGCAAGATGACCATGATTCCAACCGCAAGTATTCGCACCTGAACCCTCATTAACAACATTGTCATCCGCATAAAAAAATACCGGCACCAGGCCGGTATTTTCACATTTCAGGCGTTCTATTTCTTCCTGAGTGCCAGCGGGTTCAGGGTTATCCCCTGATAATAATTAACCCACGACGAATACTTATCCGGCGAGTTCCAGACGCGATAATGTAAACGCGCCATAGTCACCGGATCGCTCAACAGCACAAGGCGGCGATCGCGATTCAGTTTCTCAGGTGTATCGTTCAGCGCCTGCTCGACATGACGGTCACGGGCAATCTCCAGCACGTTACTAGCGCGGTGACGCGCGGTCGCCATCGCCGTAGCCAGTGCGTTAAATGACGGGTTAAACACCGCGTGCATAAAGCCGTCATCCAGCGAGCGATTGCGATTCATTACCAGGTAGTTATCCGTATCCACCAGCACCTGCGGAGGAGAATACTCCTCCGGGATCAGGAACAGCTTCCAGCGCTTGGTACGTAACCCTATCGTTGAACGGCTGGAAATCACCGACACAAACGGCGACAGGATCAGGGAGAAGACAATCGGTGCCAGCCAGAACAGGAAGCGCAGATCCAGCCAAGCCATACCGACCGCCCAGACCAGACCCAGCAGCAGCTGGGAGCCGTGACGCATAAACGCTTCACCCCACGGAGTGGAGTCATCATCACGCTGCGGCGAGTTCCAAACAACTTCCCAACCGAGGAAAGCACTGACCACGAAGACGGTATGGAACAACATACGCACCGGCGCCAGTAGCACGGAGAACAGCACCTCCAGCAGCAGCGACAGCGTCACGCGGACAAAACCGCCGTACTCTTTCGTCCCTTTGCACCAGATGAGCAAAATACTCAGCAGCTTCGGCAGGAACAGCAGCACCATGGTTGAGGCAAACAGCGCAATCGCCAGCTCAGGACGCCACTGCGGCCACACCGGGAACAACTGACGCGGCTGCAGGAAGTATTGCGGCTCCGTCAGCGCATGCACCACCTGCAATGCGGTTGAAAGCGCGAGGAACATAAACCACAGCGGGGCAGACAGATAAGACATCACGCCCGTCAGGAACACCGCACGGTGAACCGGATGCATCCCTTTGACCAGGAACAGACGGAAGTTCATCAGGTTGCCGTGACACCAACGACGGTCACGCTTCAGTTCATCAAGCAGGTTTGGCGGCAGCTCTTCATAAGAACCCGGCAGATCGTAGGCAATCCACACCCCCCAGCCTGCACGACGCATTAACGCCGCTTCCACGAAGTCATGGGAGAGGATCGAACCCGCAAACGAGCCTTCACCCGGTAGCGGTGCGAGCGCACAATGCTCAATAAACGGCTTCACGCGAATAATCGCGTTGTGACCCCAGTAGTGCGACTCCCCGAGCTGCCAGAAGTGAAGCCCGGCGGTAAACAGCGGCCCATACACGCGCGTAGCAAACTGCTGGCAGCGTGCATACAGCGTGTCCATACCGGACGCTTTTGGCGACGACTGAATAATACCGGCATTCGGGTTCGCTTCCATCAGACGCACCAGGCCGGTCAGGCAATCGCCGCTCATTACCGAGTCAGCGTCCAGGACGACCATGTAGCTGTACTGATTCCCCCAGCGACGGCAGAAGTCATCAATGTTACCGCTTTTACGCTTCACACGACGACGACGACGGCGGTAGAAAATCTGTCCTTCGCCCTGCACTTCAGCGATCAGCTCCATCCAGGCTTTTTGTTCCGCCACGCAGATATCAGGGTTGTAGCTGTCGCTCAGGATGTAGACATCGAAATGCGCAGCATTACCCGTGGCTTTCACCGATTCCCACGTGGCGCGCAGCCCCGCGAATACGCGGTCAACGTCCTCGTTACAGATAGGCATGATCAACGCGGTGCGGTGCTCAGGGTTTAATGCTTCATCCCCCACCGTTGACGCGGAAATACTGTACTTATCGCGGCCAATCAGCAGTTGCAAGAACCCCATCAGCGCGGTCCAGAACCCTGCCGAAACCCAGCAGAACAATACCGCAAACAGAATCAGGATACCGGTCTGGAGCACATAGGGCAGCAATTGCATAAAGGAGACCCACAGGTCCTGCCCCATCATGTCTGCCGGATTAATGAACGCCCAGCCCTGGTACGGAAGAATGGTCTTCATATACCAGGTCGCAACGACCGTTTGCGCCAGCGTTAAGATAAGCAGCGTATAGCGGCGAATCGTCCCGACGGTACGCCATTTCTGTTCACTTTCTTGTTCTTCTTTCGTCAAACGAGAAAGATAACGCGGCGTAACATCGCGTCCACGCAGACGATCCCAAAAACGGCCTACCGGATTGGTACGCCAGGGATCGGGAAACATAGATGTACGCGTAGCCTTCGGCATAGCCTGCAGCTGGTCGCGTCCTTCATCGTCTTTAATTAACTGCTCTTTGGCCAGAGAATCCGGCCAGGCTTGCTCAAGGCGAGCTTTAACAGACCCCTGCGGTGAATCGTCTTCGCGCGAGTAAGTACGATGCTCAGCATCCAGCGCCTGATGAACGGCGCGGATGTCAGTTTTCGGCAGTGCCGCTTTCTCGATATCCGAAAGCGGCATTGCGTCAATATACTCAGTTGTCTTATTCATTGGCAGGTAACTGGTAGCTCCAGGTTTCACTCAACGGCTGATCGGCATTGACCAACGCAGCACGCATTTCAGTGGTTTTCTTCGCATCTTTCACTTTCACGCGCAGCATCAGACGCCAACCCTTAGTGACCGGGTTATAACGCACCGTACTCTCAACGATTTCACCGTTATCACCAATGCTGGTTTGCGCGGTGACTGGGGTATCCTGCGGCAGTTTTTTCATATCTGCGCCGGCAAAATCCACGATAAATGCAATCGTGCCGTCAGGCTGACGAATGAGGTTCGATTGTTTGACATCACCGGTAGAACGACGCGTCTGCTGTACCCAGGCATTATCCGGCGCATGAAGTTTGTCTTCATCGCGGGTAAAGGTCAGCGTGTACTTGAAGTTCATCTCTTTGCCTGCTTCAGGCAGTTGGTCCGGCGTCCAGTAAGCGACGATGTTGTCGTTGGTTTCATCGTTGGTTGGGATTTCAACTAACTCAAGTTTCCCCTTGCCCCAGTCACCTTTCGGCGTTACCCAGGCACTCGGACGCAGGTCGTAGCGGTCGTCGATATCTTCAAAACGCGAGAACTGGCGGCCACGTTGCAGCAGACCAAATCCATGCGGGTTTTCCATCGCAAAACTGCTCACCGCGAGGTGTTTCGGGTTATTCAGCGGACGCCAAATCCACTCGCCGTTGCCAGCATGGATAGACAAACCGTTAGAGTCATGCAGCTCCGGACGATAGTTGGTCGCCGGAGACGGTTGGTTCGGCCCGAACAGGAACATACTGGTCAGCGGCGCAACACCCAGTTTGCCTACTTTGTCGCGCAGGTAAACTTTGGACTGAACGTCCACCACCGTGTCACGGCCTGGCATAATCACAAAACGATAGGCCCCGGTGGCACGTGGGGAGTCCAGCAATGCATAGATGGTTAAACGTTTGTCAGTCGGTTTTGGACGTTCGATCCAAAACTCGCGAAAACGGGGAAATTCTTCACCGGAAGGCAGTGCGGTATCAATAGCGAGGCCGCGTGCAGACAGGCCATAAACCTGACCGGCTCCCAGGACGCGGAAATAGCTGGCACCGAGCATGCTGACGATTTCATCGTTTTTATCTTTGCTGTTGATCGGGTACAGCACCTTGAACCCGGCGAAACCGAGATCTTTTACCGTGTCTTTATCATGCTGAACATCGCCGAAATTAAAATAATCCGGGTTGTATTTGATTCTCTTTACCGCTGTGGCGGTAACTTCGTTGATCTTGACCGGCGTGTCGAAGTACATACCCTGGTGGTAGAACTCGAGCTTAAATGGGGTCTTGAGATTGCTCCAGTAGGCTTTATCGTGATTGAACTGGATCTGCTGATAATCCGCATACTTCATGTCGCGGAAAACGGAGGGCAAGTTACTTTTAGGCGCCTCATAGCCTTTATCGGCTAAGGATTGAGCTTGCTTTGCCACATCATCAATACTGAATGCCCAGCTCGAAGATGTGTACAGCGTTAACATGACTGCTGCACCCAACCAACGCATTTTCATCATTTGTAGTTTATGTTTCATAATTAGTAAGCACTTCCCCCTTTGTGTGCTTATATTGATCCGATCCATTTTAATGGATAATCGGGTATTCCGACAACTGAATCCCTGTATTGTTCGCGCGCTGGCTCATGGTTTAATCAGGTTCATCTGCCTGTTTTCACTTTGCGTGCTTATCCTGGAGACAGGTTGTTGGACTTCGTGTAGGGTTGCCCTCGAATGTAACCATTATTCGTCTTAGGGATAAGACGAAAAGTCTGAGAATACGTAACTGTTTATGAGCTCTGTATCCCCTCCGCGTGAATATTTTCTTGACTCCATCCGCGCCTGGCTGATGTTGTTGGGGATCCCATTCCATATCTCATTGATCTATTCCACACACACCTGGCACGTGAACAGTGCTGAACCGTCGTGGTGGCTAACCTTGTTTAACGACTTCATCCATGCGTTTCGCATGCAGGTGTTTTTTGTTATTTCGGGTTATTTTTCCTACATGTTGTTTTTACGCTATCCATTAAAACGCTGGTGGAAAGTGCGTGTTGAGCGCGTGGGGATCCCGATGTTGACTGCGATTCCCTTGCTCACCCTGCCGCAATTTATCATGCTGCAATATGTAAAAGGGAAAGCAGAGAGTTGGCACACGCTCAGCGGGTACGATAAATATAACGCCCTTGCCTGGGAGCTCATTTCTCATCTGTGGTTTTTGCTGGTCCTTGTGGTGTTAACGACCGTGAGCATGTGGGTATTTACCCAAATTAAGAAGCGTCAGGAAAGCCAGCAGGGAACGCCCCCTGCCCCAGCGTCAATGGTAAAGTTAACGCTAATTTTTGCCTTGCTTGGTGTGGGCTACGCCGTCGTCAGACGAACCATTTTTATTCTCTACCCTTCGATCCTCAGCGACGGCATGTTTAATTTTGTCGTCATGCAAACGCTGTTTTATGTGCCTTTCTTTATGCTCGGCGCGCTGGCATTCATTAATCCCAATCTGAAGGCGCTGTTCACCACCCCCTCGCGTGGTTGCACTCTCGGTGCAGGAGCGGCCTTTGTGGCGTACCTACTCAACCAACGTTACGGCAACGGCGACGCCTGGATGTATGAAACTGAATACGTGGTAACCATGGTTCTGGGGCTGTTGATGGTTAACGTGGTCTTTTCGATCGGCTATCGTTTATTGAATTTTCAGTCAGCGCGCGTAACCTATTTTGTCAATGCATCGCTGTTTATTTATCTGGTGCATCATCCGTTAACGCTGTTTTTCGGCGCCTATATCACACCGCACATCTCATCCAATCTGCTGGGCTTTCTCTGTGGACTGCTGTTTGTGGTCGGGATCGCGGTGATACTGTACGAAATTCATCTCCGGATCCCGGTTCTGAAGTTTTTGTTTTCAGGAAAACCGCCGGTTAAGCAGGACAAAAACAAGGCCGTCACCGGTTAGCTTGGGTTACGTCGTTCAGAGCAACCATTCAATCGGTAATATCGAGGCCAGCTTCACCAATACCCGCTTCCAGAATCCGGTGGCGGGTTCTTTTTTCAGCACCTGCTCATGACCCTGCTGGCGGTCAACCCAGTTAATCCGTCCCCAGCGATCGAGACGCAATTGCCAGGCAACATCATGCTGACTCTGCATAAAACGGTTATGAATCAGTGCGGCCAGGCTTTCGCTTTCAATCACAAATCCCATTTCCGTGTTGAGCAATGTGGAGCGCGGATCAAAATTAAGCGAGCCGATAAACACCTTACGCCCGTCAATACTGAAAGTTTTAGCGTGCAAACTCGAGCCCGAATTACCGGTTAATCCGCGATCGTGCACAGCCGTGGCGCGATCGCGTGTCGGTTTAAGCTCATATAATTCCACACCATAGCGCAGCAGTTTTTTTCGCCAGCGCGCGTAGCCGGCATGAACAATTGCCACATCATTCGCCGCCAGCGAATTGGTTAGAATGGCAATTTTGACCCCTTTTCTCACCAAACGCAGCAGTTGGGCCACGCCCGCCCGTGTAGGCACAAAATAGGCGGAAATAATATCAATACGCTCGGTAGGTGAGCCCATAATATCGAACAAGCGCTGAGGTAATAGCGAATGGCGCGGAGCCTTCCCCTCACCTTTTAGCGGGTCGTCGCTGAGCAGGCGTGTTTTGGCCCAAATCAGCGGCAACGCCCCCCGATCGAGACTGGCCATAAACTGGCTGGTTTCCAGCTTATTCAGGTAACGGCGAGTTATATCATCGTTATACCAGGACTCCGGCAGGTCAATACGCTGGGTAGGTTCAGGCTCTGACAGTGAGAGCACTTTTTTGAGTGTTGAAACGGACTGACACTGCCAGTAACGTTCAAAATCATCCGCAACCTCGGTCACCACCGGCCCTACGGCCATTACATCCAAATCAGAAAATAGCGGCTGTTCGCCTGCGCCAAAATAGGCGTCACCGATATTGCGCCCGCCAACCAACGTGACCACCCCGTCGGCGGTATAACTTTTATTATGCATACGACGGTTAAGTCGGGCGAAATCGGTTAAATAGCCCACCGCACGCAAGATGCGAAAAGAGAAAGGATTAAACAGGCGGACTTCGATATTCGGGTGGTTATCCAGTAATTGCAGCGTATCATCCAGACCCGGCGTGTTGTTGTCGTCCAGCAACAAACGGACCTGCACGCCACGTTTCGCTGCGGCCAGCAGTACCGAAAACAATAGCAGCCCGGACATGTCGTTCTCCCAGATGTAATACTGCACATCCAGGGAGCGTTCCGCCATTTCAGTGAGTCGATAGCGAGCGGCAAACGCATCCAGACTGTCATCCAGCGCAAGGATGCCGCATTGTTCAGGATGGCTGGCGCAAAGCGGAGTAATTGCGCGCTCGAGCCGCGTCATATCAGGCTGGGTTATCATCGCCTTGCTGGGTGAGTAATCTGTTATAAAGTTGGGCCGTTTCGTCATCAAAACACACGAAGTAAATCTGCTCAGGTAGCGCCCGGCGGGTCGTGAACCTCAACACCGTGTTGACGGCGATTTCCGCTGCTGCTGCGCGCGGATAACCATACACTCCCGTGCTAATCGCCGGAAAAGCAATGGATTGATAGCCATTGGCTAAGGCCAGTTGCAGCGTGTTCAAATAGGCCTCTTCGAGACGTTCAGCTTCATGATGATCGCCCCCCTGCCACACAGGCCCCACGGTATGAATAACCGCTTTCGCAGGAAGATTGCCTGCCAGAGTGATGACCGCATGACCCGTTGGACATTCTCCCTGCTGTTGGATAACCTGTTTGCAGGCCTCCAACAATGCCGGTCCGGCAGCGCGATGAATTGCCCCATCCACACCACCGCCTCCCAATAGGGACGAATTGGCAGCATTGACGATCACATCAACAGCCATCGTCGTAATGTCGCCCTGTACCACATGAACACGCGATTGCATAAACTTCCCCTGACGAAACACCTTCTCTTCAGTGTACAGCAGGGTTTTCCAGGAAATCTCACTTTTTAACGAAACGGCTGCATATCTACGCCAGAACGACTTATTTATATTCAATGTTAAGAATAGCGAGGGTTTTCTGCTCATTGAGGTAGTGCATGTTAGCGCTCGCAATTTGCTTAACATTCTGCGGCACCAGAGTGACCTGTTGCGCATTAAAACGGCTACTTTGCATCTTGCCGTCGCGTATACATGACATTTCTATCTGTTGTTGCTGGGTGCTAACTTCACAAGGCGGTTCCACTATTTCACCGCGAAAATGAATAATCCCACCCGCTGAGATTTGTTGAGCACTTACGGATACTGTAAAAAGAGAAAAAACACCAATGCCAATACTCAGAATTCTGTTCGCTAAAGTACACATAAAGGTTCCTCAATGATTAGTCCTCTTGAGGGATCGGTATGATCCTTCACCGCTGCGATTAACGACCCGATAAAAACATCTTCACGTTTCTATATTCATAGAACAGCAATGCGCTCCCAGCCACACCCGACCTGCAAATACTTCAGTCCCTCAAGAATGACCGGATGAGTCTGTCCATTGTTGTGAGAGATGCAGCGATTGCCCATCCGAAACGGTGACAATAATTTTTACTGAGTCCTCAGCGGAAATATTAAAGCTCAGCTTAGTTAAATCAATCGGCCGATTAGCAGGGACCGAAAGGCTTGTTTTCTGCTGCGTTTGGCTTTGCCCCCCCTTCCCTTCACGTATCGCGAAGACTTGTACCTGACATTCACAGGGTTGCGTTAACGTTACCTGAGGAATAATGGTGTACATTTCGCCTTGCTGGGTTGTATTAAAGGTGATTTGATTTGACAGCGCGGCAATAAGTAATAGCGTATGCATACTATTCTCCCGAAAAAAAACAGGGCTTTCGCCCTGTTTATTCTCAGTCAGCAGACTGGATTAATGTTGGTTAGCCGTGACGTTGTTGCCAAAACCAACCTGACGAACCAGAACGTTGGAGTCAGACGCAGTCTGATTAACCACCGCACCGTTGCGACCACCGTATTGGGTCACGTTAATGTCCGCACGTTTAGCATTCCACTGATTGATGTCAGCGCTGTTGCTGAAGCCTGACTGTTTCAGACTAATGGTACTGTCATCAGCACCTTGTCCGACGGTTGCCCCGTTACCACGCCCATGCTGGGTGATGGTCACATCAGATTTACGTGCATCACTTTGCAGCGCATTCGCAATGTTGCCAGAACCATACTGGTAAATACTCATTGATGATTCTGGACCAAAATTATTACCACCACCATGGTGATTGCCGTTGCCGCCCCATTGCGGAACAACACCAGCCAGAGCACTGCCAGAAACTACGATTGCTGCGAATGCTGCCACTTTTAAAAGTTTCATGGTAAACCCCCATCGGATTGATTTAAAAGTCGTTCATGGATTAGCGTTGAGTCACGCGAATGGCCATTTGCGACTGTCTCTGCACCACAACTGCTGTTTTTTGTGTACCGTACTGGGTAATATTTGCTTTATTACCCGAACCTTTCTGGATAATAACGGCCGTATTACCGTAAGAACCTTGTTTTATACTCGCATCATTGGAACTACCCGCCTGATCTATATATGCAAGATTATATGATCCTGTCTGATCTATTTTCGCTCGGTTACTTGAACCATCCTGCGAAATGACCGACAATAGCTTCGAGCCCGACTGGCGTGTATTGGCACTGTTCCCAGCGCCTACTTGACCAATAATGGCTGCCTGATTAAATGAAGACTTACTTAATTCATTTACCGCAAAGTTATATTCTGCATTAGCCATGTCATAACTTGTTGCGGACACAATTCCAGGCACACCCAGCATTGTAAACATCATAAATAACAACTTGTTTTTCATGTTGTCACCCTGGACCTGGTCGTACATGAAGTTGAATTATTTACCACTCAAGTTTTGTTGTTAACATGACTTAAACTTGTTAATGCCACGTTACGATGAAGAGTATGTCCGTTGAAACATTTTAAATAACTCACCCGCGAGTGGTATTTTTATATTCAGATTCACCCCAAAGTACTAATTAACAGCCAATAACGCTGTTATCTGTATACATTTTATTTTGGCTTTAGCGTGAGATGTGCATTTCTATGCAGAAGCATAAAAAACCAATCTTCAGCGACTTCAGGCCCTCGCAGCGCGAGGTGTTGATAGGCCTTGGCGTAAGTCGTGACAAACATCATTTTTTTCTGTCGAAAATTACTCAACGTAAAGTGAGACAAAAACTTCAGAATTCATTAGAAAGCTAAAACGAAAGAACTATTAATAAACTTCTTATTTATCATGCAATTAATATAATTTGTATGATTTTTTAAATCTATACAATAACAGTAAAGTGTACAACTTTCCTATCAAATCTAAACTCAATAAAAACCTTAAAATCACATTTTAATATATAAATTTACATCCTGTAACAAGTTTAACACTTGCTTTAAGATTTGTAATAGCTAGATTGAAATCAGTTGAAGTCCATTTGTTTTAATATTTTCACCCCTTTGGGTCGATATTTTATTTCTACACAGCAGTGCAGCATCTGTCAGTACTTCTGGTGTCTCTATTTTAGTAGAGGCAGCTGTCAGGTGTGCGACTATAAAAGTGGAGTTTCATCATGTTTAATGAAGTCCATAGTATTCATGGTCATACATTATTGTTGATCACTAAACCGTCCCTGCAGGCAACTGCATTATTACAACATTTAAAGCAATCGCTGGCGCTCACCGGAAAACTGCATAATATTCAACGTTCTCTGGACGATATTTCCTCCAGCTGCATTGTTTTACTGGATATGATGGAGGCAGATAAAAAGCTGATCCATTACTGGCAAGATAACTTAAGTAGAAAAAACAACAGTATAAAGACGTTATTGTTGAATACACCCGATGATTATCCGTACCGGGATATTGAAAACTGGCCGCATATCAATGGTGTATTTTACGTAGCAGAAGATGAACAGCGTGTGGTGGCCGGGTTACAAGGCGTTTTACGCGGTGAATGCTACTTCTCGCAAAAGCTCGCCAGCTACCTGATCACACATTCTGGAAACTATCGTTATAACAGTACAGAGTCAGCACTACTCACACATCGTGAAAAAGAGATCCTTAATAAACTGCGTATCGGCGCCTCAAATATTGAAATCGCACGCTCACTGTTTATCAGTGAAAATACGGTAAAAACGCATCTTTATAATCTTTTCAAAAAGATAGCTGTGAAGAACCGTACGCAGGCGGTCTCGTGGGCCAATGATAACCTCAGGCGATAATGCCATGAAACGCTATTTGAACTGGATTGTGGCAGCAAATTTATTCCTTGCTGCCGGGAATCTACACGCCGCTGTAGAAGTGGAGGTTCCCGGACTGTTAACCGACCACACTGTCTCTTCAATCGGCCATGATTTTTATCGTGCGTTTAGCGACAAGTGGGAAAGTGAGTACACAGGAAACTTAACCATCAATGAAAGGCCCAGTGCACGTTGGGGAAGTTGGATCACCATAACGATCAATCAGGACGTTATCTTCCAGACTTTTTTATTCCCGACGAAAAGAGACTTCGACAAAATAGTCGTCTTCGCTCTGGCTGAAACAGAAGATGCATTAAATCGTCGGCAAATAGATCAAACACTATTAAGCACAAGCGATTTAGCGCGTGATGAATTCTAAAACATGATTTTGTCCGGAGGCTTTCATGCGTGTCAAACATGCAGTGGTTTTGCTCATGCTAATTTCACCATTAAGTTGGGCCGGAAACATGACGTTCCAGTTCCGCAATCCAAACTTTGGTGGCAACCCAAATAACGGCGCTTTTTTGCTGAACAGTGCGCAGGCGCAAAACTCGTATAAAGATCCAAGTGGTGACGATTTCGGTTTTGAAACCCCATCGGCCCTGGACAACTTTACCCAGGCCATCCAGTCACAAATTCTCGGCGGTCTGCTTACCAATATTAATACCGGTAAGCCGGGCAGGATGGTAACCAATGATTTTATCATTGATATCGCCAACCGAGATGGACAGCTGCAACTCAATGTCACAGACAGGAAAACGGGCAAAACATCGACGATAGAAGTGTCGGGTTTACAAACACAGTCAGCCGATTTCTAAGCTATAGCTACGAAAGGAAAAAATCATGCAGCGCTTACTTATTTTGGTTGCAATATTCTTACTCAGCGGATGCTTAACAGCCCCGCCACAAGAAGCCGCTAAACCGACATTAATGCCGCGTGCCCAAAGCTATAAAGACTTGACGCACCTGCCAATGCCTACGGGCAAGATTTTTGTCTCGGTTTACAACATTCAAGATGAAACGGGTCAATTTAAGCCTTACCCGGCAAGTAACTTCTCAACGGCTGTCCCGCAAAGTGCCACGGCGATGCTGGTCACCGCATTGAAGGATTCTCGCTGGTTTGTACCGCTGGAGCGTCAGGGATTACAGAACTTGCTTAACGAACGAAAAATTATTCGTGCTGCGCAAGAAAACGGTACCGTTGCTGTAAATAACCGTATTCCGCTTCAGTCACTGACCGCCGCAAACGTAATGGTGGAAGGGTCTATCATCGGTTATGAAAGCAACGTTAAGTCTGGTGGGGTTGGCGCGCGTTATTTCGGTATTGGCGCAGACACGCAATACCAACTTGATCAGATTGCGGTCAACCTGCGTGTGGTCAACGTCAGCACGGGTGAAATCCTTTCTTCGGTGAACACCAGCAAAACCATTCTCTCCTATGAAGTCCAGGCTGGGGTATTCCGCTTCATTGATTACCAACGTCTGCTGGAAGGTGAAATCGGTTATACCTCTAACGAACCCGTTATGCTGTGCCTGATGTCAGCCATTGAAACTGGGGTTATTTTCCTGATTAACGACGGGATTGATCGCGGATTATGGGACTTGCAGGATAAGAAACAGGTCGATAACGATATTCTGGTTAAATACCGTCATTTGTCGGTACCGCCGGAATCCTGATACTGAATATGAAAAGACAACGACAAGCGTGAGGGTAACCTCACGCTTTTTATTATTTACTGGTCAACGAAG
>NZ_SZXN01000080.1:245467-256611 GCF_005281195.1 Citrobacter sp. wls613 | reverse complement strand
TGGAACAGGCGGCTGCCACTGCGGCTGCATTTGCGGCTGCGGAGCTACCGGCTGTTGGTATTGAGGTTCGACAACGGGCGGCACAGCATATTGCGGCTGAGGCTCAACCGGTGCGGGCTGCTGCCACGGCTCATAAGGCTGTGCCGTCGGTTGAGTATATTGTGCAGGCTGCGGATAACCTTCGTAGGCAGGAGTCACAACCGGCTCAGCCACCTGTGGCGCTGGCGCAGGTTGCCATGCAGCAGTCGGTGCAGGCTGAACAGGAACGCCACCGGAAACCAGCGGAGCTTGCATTAAAGGATCGGCTGGCGCACTCCAGGCCTGCGCGGTCGCCGTGGCTGCTGCGGCGGCTGTCACAGGCTCAGTCACCGAGTGACCACTTAGCAGCGGGTCGAACTCATCATATTCAGGCAGCGTCGCGCGATTACCCGAGAACAGAACATCATTCGGATCGGCGGCAACACCACGGGCGCTGTATTCAATTTCATCTTCGTCGTCCATCCGTTTACCGGAGAACAGCGCAGCATCGGTATGACGACCAAGCGGATTGGTAAACTTCTCGGCCAGCCGCTTACGACGTGCTAATGCCCCACGAAGAATACGCGCCCGGCGTGATTCATGCGGTTTTCCTTCGGCGATGTCGACGGACTCTTCATCGTCTTCATATTCTTCGTCATCGACCCAGGTATCGTCACGACGAGTGCGGTTACTGGCAAAGGTCAGGATATTGAGTAACCAGCCGCCCAGTTTTTCCGCAATGCTCACCCATGACCAACCGGTAAACAACGTCAGACCTGCCGCCCAGATGCACAATAGTGTGAGTGTTCCCCCGCTGCTATGCAGCAGAGGTTGTAGCGTGGTACTGAGCAGACTGCCAATCACGCCGCCAGACGCGAAATACCAGATATCATCGGCATTGATTGCCGCCAGTCCGCAAGAGGTGAGAATGAGCGCCAGAACGCCAATGATGCGCAGCGATACGGCGAAATAGTCAACGTACTCGTCACTGGCCTGATGTCGCCAGGTAAACCAACAGCCCCCAACAATGATCACAGGTAGGGTGTAGGCCATGATGCCAAAAATAAAGAACAGCGTGTCCGCCAACCATGCTCCGGGTATTCCCCCAAGATTGTGGATAGGCTCGTGCCACGCGGTTTGCGACCAGCTGGGATCCGAAGGGTTAAAGCTGAGTAAGGCAGCCATCAACCAGACGGCAAAAAGGGCAATAAGGATCAGTAGCGCTTCCAGAAGTCGGCGCCCGCTGCTTAACTTCGTCAATGTGACGTCTTTGTCTTCAGTGTATTCCTGGCTCAAAAACGGCTCTCCAGGTTTCAGGCTTTTCCTGCCCGATGCTAAAACGGACAACAGCACCGGGTTGCCCCGGCACTGTTGCTGTATGGATTAACAGGAGTGTAATCAAACTACGTCGATTTTGCACCTGTTCCGTGTTAGCGCGTCTTAATTACCAGACGATTGCTCTGTTTAACTTCTTCCATTACCACGTAAGTACGTGTGTCATTCACGCCAGGCAGACGCAGCAGGGTTTCCCCCAATAGCTTGCGGTATGCTGACATATCCGGTACGCGTGTTTTCAGCAGGTAGTCGAAATCACCGGAAACCAAATGACACTCTTGAATTTCTTCAAGTTTTTGCACTGCAGTGTTGAACTGCTCAAAGACATCCGGTGCGCCACGATTCAGAGTAATCTCAACAAAAACCAGAAGTGATGCATCCAGATAATGCGGGTTTAACAGCGCCGTATAGCCCTGAATAAATCCCTGTCTTTCTAACCGACGCA
The DNA here is from genome assembly GCF_005281195.1 of Citrobacter sp. wls613. NCBI lineage: Bacteria > Pseudomonadati > Pseudomonadota > Gammaproteobacteria > Enterobacterales > Enterobacteriaceae > Citrobacter > Citrobacter sp. wls613. The sequence goes on along the minus strand of NZ_SZXN01000080.1, from coordinate 254,813 downwards.
CACGCTCAAGGCAGGGCGTTGGTGAAAGTCCCACTCGTTTAGAAAGCTCGACGTTAGAAATACGCCCATCCTTTTGCAGCTCATTAAGAATGTTACGATCGATACGGTCGAGATCTTTGCCAGGGCGCTTCTTACTATCTACCATTATTATTGTCTCTCTGTATTCCTTCCCTACTCCTGCCTGACCCTTCTAACATCACTGTTCAGAGTCGCTACCCATCACAATACCCGAAACCCAGAGGGATTTACGGTGTGAAATGTCTGGGTTTATGGTGAGAAGACCGTTGCCTGTCGGCGGCTATCGACATCACGAATGGCATCTGTCCACACCATGCGTAGATTTCGCTAACTCGGTAAACATGGTATCTGGATGCATGATTATGCAGCACACACACGACACAGTTTTTTTCTTCCTTGAATGTTTTCGCAAAACAGCAGGGGATTGTCAAAGCAAAACATCGATTTTTAGTACAACATGCCAGTTATTCATTGGGAGTGATGGAAAATCGTCATTTTATCGCCTTATAACTGGCCGATTTTAAGTAGAAATCGTTATGTCCCGTCATACTTCATGTTACCTGTGCGTTGGTTGACGTCCTTGCCGCCTGTCTGGCCGATCATCGGCTCCCGCTATTGCACAAATTGTTAACAAAATTGCCATACTCTTTTTTTACGCCTGCAAATTCCCTACAATCCAGTCATTGCCTGCCAACAACTATGGGGATCTCATGGGCACGACCAAACACAGTAAACTTCTTATTCTGGGTTCAGGCCCTGCCGGGTATACCGCTGCGGTCTATGCTGCACGCGCAAACCTGCAACCGGTACTGATTACCGGTATGGAAAAAGGGGGTCAGTTGACCACGACGACGGAAGTCGAAAACTGGCCTGGCGACCCGCACGATCTTACGGGCCCACTGCTGATGGAACGTATGCATGAGCATGCGACAAAATTTGAGACGGAAATCATTTTTGATCACATCAGCAAGGTTGATCTGCAGAACCGTCCGTTGCGTCTGACCGGCGACAGCGGCGAGTACACCTGCGATGCGTTGATTATCGCCACCGGCGCTTCCGCTCGCTACCTTGGCTTACCGTCTGAAGAAGCGTTTAAAGGTCGCGGTGTTTCTGCCTGTGCGACCTGTGACGGTTTCTTCTATCGCAACCAGAAGGTAGCGGTTATCGGCGGTGGCAACACGGCTGTAGAAGAAGCGTTGTATCTGGCGAATATCGCCTCTGAAGTGCATTTGATTCACCGTCGCGACAGCTTCCGTGCAGAAAAAATCCTTATCAAGCGCCTGATGGATAAAGTCGAAAACGGCAACATCGTGCTGCACACGCACCGTACGCTGGAAGAAGTGACCGGCGATCAGATGGGCGTCACTGGACTGCGTCTGCGTGATACCCAAAACACCGATAACGTCGAGTCTCTGGACGTTGCAGGACTGTTTGTCGCCATTGGTCACAGCCCGAACACTGCGATTTTTGAAGGCCAGCTTGAGCTGGAAAACGGCTACATCAAGGTTCAGTCCGGCATTCACGGTAATGCGACGCAAACCAGCATTCCAGGCGTGTTCGCGGCCGGCGACGTGATGGACCATATTTATCGCCAGGCGATTACCTCTGCAGGTACGGGTTGTATGGCAGCCCTTGATGCAGAGCGTTATCTCGACGGTCTGGCTGACGCCTGCAAATAAGTTTTACAAATCAGTAACAAAAGTAAAAAAGGCGACTATCAGTCGCCTTTATTTTTGCCCCGTTGTAACATTGTCCTGCCTAAAAATTCCTATAACTCACCTGCTAAGCGAGCAATGAATAAAACCCGTCAAAAAGAGCTAACACGCTGGTTAAAACAGCAAAGTGTCATTTCCCAGCGTTGGCTGAATATTTCACGCCTGTTAGGCTTCGTCAGCGGCCTGTTAATTGTCGCTCAGGCCTGGCTCCTGGCGCGCATTCTTGATCACATGATCATGGATAATATTCCCCGCGAAGCCCTTCTGCTCCCTTTCATCGTATTAGTGCTGATTTTCATCCTGCGTGCATGGGTGGTCTGGCTACGTGAGCGGGTCGGTTTTCACGCGGGACAGCACATTCGTTTTGAAATTCGCCGTCAGGTTCTGGACCGTCTGCAACAGGCAGGCCCCGCGTGGATCCAGGGTAAACCAGCCGGAAGTTGGGCCACGTTGGTGCTCGAGCAGATTGACGATATGCATGATTACTACGCGCGTTATCTGCCGCAAATGGCGCTTGCCGTCTGCGTCCCCATTTTGATTGTCGCGGCCATTTTCCCGTCTAACTGGATAGCTGCCCTTATCCTGCTTGGCACTGCACCGCTAATCCCCATGTTTATGGCAATGGTCGGTATGGGCGCTGCTGATGCTAACCGACGTAACTTTCAGGCGCTAGCCCGACTCAGCGGTCATTTCCTCGACCGCTTGCGTGGTATGGAAACGTTAAGAATATTTGGTCGCGGCGAAGCGGAAACAGAAAGCATTCGTGCGGCATCACAAGATTTTCGCCAGCGCACCATGGAAGTTCTGCGCCTCGCGTTCCTCTCCTCCGGCGTACTGGAATTTTTCACCTCGCTGTCCATCGCGCTGGTGGCGGTTTACTTTGGCTTCTCGTACCTCGGTGAACTCAACTTCGGCCACTATGGCGTTGGTGTTACCTTAGCCTCTGGATTCCTGGCACTGATTCTTGCGCCTGAGTTTTTCCAGCCCTTGCGCGATCTGGGCACGTTTTATCATGCCAAAGCCCAGGCCGTCGGTGCCGCAGACAGCCTGAAAACGTTCATGGAAACGCCGCTGGCGCATCCTGAACGTGGCGACATTGAGCTGGCCGTAAAAGAGCCGGTTTCGATTACCGCAGAAGATCTGGTTATCACCTCCCCGGAAGGTAAAGTGCTTGCTGGTCCACTTAACTTCTCGCTGCCAGCCGGTCAGCGCGCGGTACTGGTGGGACGTAGCGGCTCCGGTAAGAGCTCGCTGCTGAATGCCCTTTCTGGTTTTCTCTCGTATCAGGGTTCGCTGAGAATTAATGGTTTTGAGCTTCGCTCCCTGGCCCCTGACTCCTGGCGAAAACAGCTGTCGTGGGTAGGACAGAACCCACAGCTTCCTGCCCCAACGTTGCGCGATAATGTGCTGCTGGCACGTCCAGATGCCAGCGAGCAACAGCTTCAGGCCGCGCTCGACAGCGCCTGGGTAAGTGAGTTTTTACCTCTACTGCCTCAGGGCGTGGATACCCCGGTCGGCGATCAGGCCGCCCGACTTTCCGTCGGGCAAGCGCAGCGCGTTGCCGTCGCCCGCGCCTTGCTCAATCCGTGTCAGCTAATGCTACTGGACGAACCCGCCGCTAGCCTCGATGCGCACAGCGAGCAGCGCGTCATGCAGGCGCTGAATGCAGCATCACGCCGCCAGACCACGCTGATGGTCACGCACCAGCTTGAAGACCTTACCGAGTGGGATGCCATTTGGGTCATGCAGGACGGACAGATCGTCGAGCAAGGCACTTATGCTCAACTGAGCGCAGCCAACGGGGCTTTTGCAACACTGCTGGCTCACCGTCAGGAGGACATCTAAATGCGCGCTTTGCTACCTTATCTGACGCTGTATAAACGTCATAAATGGATGTTAACGCTGGGAATTATTCTGGCGATCATCACGCTATTAGCCAGTATCGGCTTGCTGACACTTTCCGGTTGGTTCCTCTCCGCTTCCGCGGTGGTTGGCGTCACCGGGATTTACAGTTTTAACTATATGCTCCCCGCTGCCGGCGTGCGCGGTGCGGCGATCACCCGTACCGCAGGTCGTTATTTCGAGCGACTGGTCAGTCACGACGCGACATTCCGCGTGTTGCAGCACCTGCGTATTTATACATTTAGTAAGCTGCTGCCACTCTCTCCGGCGGGTCTGGCCCGTTATGGCCAGGGTGAACTGCTTAACCGCATCGTTGCGGATGTCGATACGCTTGATCATCTTTATCTGCGCGTCATCTCTCCGCTGGTTGGGGCATTTGTCGTGATTATGGTGGTGACGCTGGGTCTGAGCGTGCTCGATCTCACGCTGGCCATCACCCTCGGTGGCATCATGCTGCTGACCTTGTTTATTTTGCCTCCGCTGTTTTATCAGGCCGGAAAACGCACCGGGCAAAACCTGACGCACCTGCGCGGGCAATATCGCCAACAGCTGACATCCTGGCTGCAGGGCCAGGCCGAGCTGACCATTTTTGGCGCAAGTGTTCGCTATCGAGCACAAATGGAAGCCACAGAGTTACAGTGGCACGAAGCTCAGCGTCGCCAGTCCGAATTAACGGCGCTGTCTCAGGCCCTAATGCTGCTGATTGGCGCACTGGCCGTCATCGTGATGCTCTGGATGGCCTCGGGCGGCGTGGGAGGCAATACCCAGCCAGGTGCGCTGATTGCGCTGTTTGTGTTCTGCGCACTGGCCGCATTTGAAGCCCTGGCCCCGGTAACGGGTGCATTTCAGCACCTCGGTCAGGTGATCGCCTCTGCCCTGCGCATTACAGAACTGACGGAACAAAAACCGGAAGTCACTTTCCCCGACGCAGGATCGACAGTTTCTGAGCCGATTACCCTCACGCTGCGCGACGTTTGTTTCAGCTACCCGGGCCAGGCGCAAAATGCGCTGGATACCCTCTCCCTGCAAGCAAAACCCGGCGAGCATGTTGCGATTCTCGGCCGCACCGGCTGTGGAAAGTCCACCCTGCTACAACTGCTGACCCGCGCCTGGAACCCGCAACACGGTGAAATTTTGTTTAACGACCGCCCGATTTCAACTCTGAGTGAGTCAACGCTGCGTCAAAGCATCAGCGTCGTGCCGCAACGTGTGCACCTTTTTAGCGCCACATTACGCGACAACCTGCTGCTGGCCGCGCCGCAGGCCAGTGATGATGCATTATCCGAAATACTGTGCCGCGTTGGTCTGGAAAAACTGCTGGAAGATGATGGTCTCAACGCCTGGTTAGGTGAAGGGGGTCGTCAGCTTTCCGGCGGCGAACTCCGCCGTCTGGCAATCGCTCGCGCGGTACTCCACGATGCCCCGCTGATGCTGCTGGATGAACCTACCGAAGGACTGGACGCTACCACCGAAAGTCAAATGCTTGAATTGATTAGTGATGTCATGCGAGATAAAACGGTATTGATGGTGACGCATCGCCTGCGCGGGCTATCGCGTTTTAATCAAATAATAGTGATGGACAACGGACACATTATTGAGCAAGGTAATCACGCAGATCTGTTAGCCAGGCAGGGGCGTTATTACCAGTTTAAGCAACGTCTGTAAGCTATTATTGAACGATCGACTCGCGTAGTGGAGTTTCGCTGTCATGCGCCTGGTGCAACTGTCCCGCAATTCTATCGCCTTCCCGTCACCGGAAGGCGCGTTACGCGAACCTAACGGTTTGTTAGCACTGGGTGGCGATCTGAGCCCTGCCCGTCTGCTTATGGCGTACCAGCGCGGTATTTTTCCGTGGTTTTCTCCTGGCGACCCAATTCTTTGGTGGTCGCCCGATCCGCGCGCCATTTTGTGGCCTGAGACATTTCATCTTAGCCGTAGCATGAAGCGTTTTCATAAACACTCACCTTATCGTGTCACGTTAAATTACGCCTTTGGTCAGGTGATTGAAGGTTGTGCCAATGACCGCGAAGAAGGGACCTGGATAACGCGTGATATTGTTGACGCTTACCACCGCCTGCATGAATTGGGGCACGCGCACTCCATTGAAGTGTGGCGGCACAATGAATTAGTCGGCGGTATGTACGGCGTTTCGCAAGGCACGCTCTTCTGCGGTGAATCAATGTTCAGTCGTCAGGAAAATGCCTCAAAAACCGCGTTGCTTGTTTTTTGCGCTGAATTTAGCCAGCAGGGTGGGAAGTTAATTGACTGTCAGGTGTTAAATGGACATACAGCGTCGCTGGGCGCCGTCGAAACGCCGCGTCGGGAGTACCTTGAACACTTGAGCAGACTGCGCCAGCAGCGGTTACCCAGCCATTTTTGGGTACCGCGGACGTTATTTTTACCTCAGGAGTGAATGTTTTCGGCACATTTTTTGTCGGGGTGTTATAATTGCGTCGCAGAGTTGGTTTAGCCCATTACCCCGCCGCCGTTAAGGAACAGTTCGCGTCAGGCAACGCCTATCGTTTATCTCATCGTTCCCTTACACGTTGCGCTTTAAGTGCGGCTTTGCCGTGTGTGGATAGAGTAATGCGCCAAACTTGATTTGCTGTATTTTAATCGCGCAAATCTTTACTTATTAAAAGAACTTCGGCATTATCTTGCCGGTTCAAATTACGGTAGTGATACCCCAGAGGATTAGATGGCCAAAGAAGACAATATTGAAATGCAGGGTACCGTTCTCGATACGTTACCTAATACCATGTTCCGCGTAGAGTTAGAAAACGGTCACGTGGTTACTGCACACATCTCCGGTAAAATGCGTAAAAACTATATCCGCATCCTGACGGGAGACAAAGTGACTGTTGAACTGACCCCGTACGACCTGAGCAAAGGCCGCATTGTCTTCCGTAGTCGCTGATTTTTTTCACGCCAGACTGGCGTCCAGATAATAAAAGGTCGGTATATCCGGCCTTTTTTGTGGGCCAAATTTGAGGCTTTAGTCCTCAATCATGCGTGCATATTCTTCCGTCAGGAAATCCACTAATGCGCGCACCGAGGGCAATAACCCCCTACGCGATGGAAAGACCGCGTGAATAATCTCCCGCCTCGGTTCCCAGCCATCCAGCAATGCCACCAGCTCCCCTGCGGCTAATTGATCCTTGACCATTAACTGCGGGAGTTGCACCACGCCTACCCCGGCAACCGCGGCCTCGCGCAGCGCCAGCATATCTGTGGTGATCATACGCGGCATAAAATGCACTTCCGCGCGGGCACCCTGTGGGCCAAACAACTCCCAACGATGAACATGTTTCCCCGCCGCCAGACTCAGCCCGGGCCAACGGTTCAGCTCTGCAGGGGCGTGTAATGTCCCCATCTGCTCAACCAATCGCGGGCTGGCATACAGCCGGTGCCCCCTGTCAGCAAGCACCCGCATGACCAAATCACTGTCTTCAAAAGGACGAGGTCGGACGCGAATCGCCACATCCAGACCTTCCCCGACGACGTCAACGCGGCGATTCGTGGCTTCAAGCTGTACTGCGACATCCGGATAACGCGCCATGAATCGGGCCAGCATCGGACCGATATGGACATGCAACAGCGTCACCGGGCACGTCAGTTTAACAATGCCACGTGGCTCAACCTGCAACGCCGCAATGGCATCCTGTGCCGCCTGCGCCTCCACCAACATCGCCTTACAGTGTTCGTAAAAGGTCTGTCCGACCTCCGTGACATTAAACTGCCGGGTTGTTCGCTGAATCAAACGCACCCCCAGTCTCTCCTCCAGTTGCGCAATGCGCCGACTGAGTTTGGATTTGGGCTCATCAAGCGCACGGCCTGCCGCTGCGAATCCTCCCTCTTCGACAACATGCACAAACCATGCGAAATCATTGAGATCCAGCTTCGTCATCTTATTGTCCTATTAATGAGACGGTGAGGACTATTTTAGCCACTACTCAGCTCGCTGTCATGGATATAAGCTTATTCACATCAAGATAACGCCACTGAGGAGATACATATGAAACACGTAACAGGCGTCTATACCGCACCTCGCCCACACTGGGTTGGCGATGGATTTCCAGTTCGCTCGATGTTCTCTTACCAGTCTCATGCTGAGCAGCTCAGTCCGTTCCTGCTGCTGGATTACGCGGGTCCGCATACCTTTACACCGGGTAATGAAAAGCGCGGCGTCGGTGAGCACCCGCACCGTGGTTTTGAAACGGTGACCATTGTTTACAGCGGTGAAGTTGAACATCGCGACTCGACCGGGCGCGGCGGCATTATCGGTCCAGGCGATGTGCAGTGGATGACAGCAGGGGCCGGGATTTTACACGAAGAATTTCATTCGCCGGAATTTACCCGTAAGGGCGGCGAGCTGGAAATGGTCCAGCTGTGGGTCAACCTGCCAGCCAAAGACAAAATGACCGTGCCGGGTTATCAGGGCATCAGCAGCGACGTTATTCCCACCGTCGACCTGCCAGATGACGCAGGTACCGTGCGCGTGATTGCGGGCAGCTATCAGGACACGAAAGGCCCCGCGCATACCTTCTCACCGTTAAATGTGTGGGACATGCGCCTGCAAAGTAATCGCCCGGTCACGCTGTCCCAACCGGAAGGATGGAGCACTGCGCTGGTGGTGCTGAAAGGCACGATCACCATCAACGGTGCCACCTCCGCGGGTGAGGCGCAGCTGGTGGTATTAAGCCAGCAGGGTAAAACCCTACATATCGAGGCCAGTAGCGACGCCAGCGTGCTGCTGCTGTCAGGCGAACCGTTAAATGAACCCATTGTCGGTTACGGTCCGTTTGTGATGAACACAAAACAAGAGATCGCCGAAGCCGTACGCGATTTCAACTCCGGCCGTTTTGGCCAAATCTAAAGCGAAGGAGAATACGATGTCCAGTCCTGCAAATTTTAATGGTTCACGCCCGGTTATCGACGTAGATGATGCCGTGATGCTGCTTATCGATCACCAGAGCGGCCTTTTTCAGACCGTCGGTGATATGCCAATGCCCGAACTGCGTGCCCGTGCCGCTGCGCTGGCAAAAATAGCCACCCTGGCGAAGATGCCGGTGATCACCACCGCCTCCGTTCCACAGGGACCCAACGGCCCGTTGATTCCGGAAATCCACGCCAATGCGCCCCATGCTCAGTACGTGGCGCGCAAAGGCGAGATCAACGCCTGGGATAACGAAGACTTTGTTAAAGCCGTCAAAGCAACAGGTCGTAAAACGCTGATTATCGCCGGTACCATTACCAGCGTTTGCATGGCTTTCCCGGCCATCAGCGCGGTAGCGGAAGGGTATAAAGTGTTTGCCGTCATTGACGCTTCCGGCACTTACAGCAAGATGGCGCAGGAAATCACGTTGGCGCGAGTGGTACAGGCAGGCGTGGTGCCAATGGATACCGCAGCCGTTGCGTCTGAAATACAGCGGACCTGGAACCGGGAAGATGCCGCTGAATGGGCGGAAGTGTATACCAAAATTTTCCCGGCCTATCAGCTGCTGATCGAAAGCTACAGCAAGGCTCAGGAAGTCGTCACCAACGGTGAAAAACTGGACTCTCAGCGCTAATCATGTTCTCTGCGCCTGTCCGGGCGCAGAATATGTCTATTGCGTAACCAAACGAGAGTGAAGACGTAAATTCTGCTTGACCGTTTTAGCGCAACTCCCTATAGTAGCGCCCCGTTGCCCCCCAAGCGGTCAGGCAGCAAT
>NZ_SZXN01000080.1:86607-245457 GCF_005281195.1 Citrobacter sp. wls613 | reverse complement strand
CCCCAGCCACAATCCGCTGTTCTTCATTGCATAGCCAAACACCAGTCCCACTGCTAACGAAGGCAGAACCAGACGCCAGTCCCCCTGCCCTGCAAATGTTGCACATGCACCAATAAACGTACCCGGCACAAATGAAAGCAACCATTGCTTAGCCTGAATGCACATCAAGAAGGCAACAATCCCCGTAATGACATAGCCGATGATGTCCATATGCGGGGCAAGCGCACTACCGTTAATAATCACCAACGCCCACACCACACCGCTTAACAGCGTACACGCTGAGATCCACAGCCCTTTCAGCCCACTCTGCGGACAGGCAAAATAGGCTGTACAACCCAAAAAACCTGCCCAACTGAGTAAACCAAGAGAAACGGCCACCCATCCCCAGATACCGGAGAGAATGCCCGTTGTGATTGCAATAGAAAGAAGTATGTTCATGCCGCGCATCTTAGCAGAAAAACGGCATGATAATGAGATCGTGCACACAATTTATGCAAGCTGATAAATTGCGTTGCAGAATAAAGTGACTTAAATCACATTTACTCTTCTGTATCTTCCTGCAACTCGTCCCACATCGCGCCAATCGCATCGCGCGTCAGCGGCGCCATGGTACGCCAGAATGGGGAACTGGCATGCGCTTCCACTTTGCCAAGGAACGCGCCACACCACGGGAGCAGATAGTCAACGAATAACGTTTCCAGCGCTTCACTTTCATCTTCAGCAGACTGATCTTCAAGCCATGACGCAGCCAGCAGCAATGTGCCGATATGATCAGCAGGAGTATCCGCCAGCGGCATACCGCGCGCAGAAAGGAATGCGCGAACTTCGGATTCCTTAGCACCTTCGACCCAAGCGCTGCGATAAGGTGGCACCGCACACTCTTCACCGACAAACAGCGCGTTATAATCTGCAGCCACCTGCGGCATATCACAGCTTTTCTGTAAGCGAGCCAGCAGTTCATCTTGCTCCAGTGGCCAACTTGCTGACAGTTTACCCTCACCGATCACGGTAAAAAGAGGAACCAGTAACGGGTCCTGCGGTTGGCGGTAAAACAGCGATCCCAGGACGCGACACAGGATAGAAAACTCGTTCATTGTTGTATTCCAGTTAGTTCACAATTAAAGTTCAGCAAATTCCGCGATAGGCTCCATGCCGCGCGATTCCAGAAACGCCAGCAGGCGTTTTGGCGATACGTTTAAAATTCTGTCCTCCGGGAAGTTCACATCATCCAGGATTTTACGGCATTCACCAAATTCCCCCAGCGTGAAGGCGGTATGGGAATCCGATCCTAACGCCACCCATCCACCGGCATCGCGTACCGCTGCGGCGACTGCGCGACAGTTGTCTTCACTGCCCTTACGTGAATGCAGGAATGAGGAGTTATTGATTTCCAGTGCTACCTGGTATTTCGCTGCCGCCTGTGCGACGGCGGTAAAGTCTAACTCATACTTTGGATTTCCTGGATGACTGATAATGTGCACATTACCACTCGCCATTGTGGCAATCATCGCCTGGGTATGCGTGTCTTTATCAACAGGTGCGAAAACCGGCTCATGGAAGCCTGCAATGATTAAATCCAGGGAAGTAAACATCGGACCGGAGCAGTCGATCTCGCCGTCAATATTTTTAATATTCGCTTCAATACCGCGGAGAATTCCCACCCCGTCCACCAACCTTGGCCAAATGCGCATATTAATAAAATGCCAGTGATGCGGGGCATCTGCCATGTCCGGCCCGTGATCGGTGATCGCAAACAGCTTGATACCTTTGCGTTTGGCTTCGGCGATGTAATCACTCAGGGTACTGTAGGCGTGGGTGCTGGCGACGGTATGCATATGCAGGTCAACGGGATACATAATTCTCTCCTGTAGTCATTTTTCGTCAAGGATAGCAGGTATCTCCACCATTAATACCCTAAATAATTAGAGCTGTAGGACGGTGTTTAGACGAAACCCGGCGGCTGGCCGGGTTGTTATCAATATCCCCTAACGCGATCGACTTGACCCGTTACGGCTTTCCCACTCTCAAGGTTTAAAATGGTGCGTGAGATATAGTCTACGGCCTCTGCAGGACGCGTCACGGCGGCAATATGCGGCGTCATCGCCACGCGCGGATGTTTCCATAGAGGGTTATTTTCCGGTAGCGGCTCGCTGCTGTAGACGTCCAGCATCGCGCCCTTCAACTTTCCGGTATTCAGCGCAGCCAGCAGATCGTCTTCCTTCAGATGAACCCCGCGTGCCAGGTTAAGCACGTACGCCCCATCCTGCAATTGATTCAGCAGCCCGGTGTTAATAATACCTACCGTTTCTGCCGTATTTGGCAGAAGATTAATCAGCACCCGCGTTTGGCTCAGGAACGCCGCCAGCTCTGCGGTACCGGCAAAGCTTTCCACACCGGGCCAGGATTTACGCGTCCGACTCCAGCAACGCAGCGGGAAGCCCCATGCTTGCAGGCTCTCAGCCACTTTAGCCCCTAATACCCCTGCCCCCATAATCCCGACAGTAAACTCTTCGCGGGTATACTCTTGCAGCGGTTGCCATTTCGCCTGACTTTTTAGCGCCTGATAGTCATCAAAGCGTCGAAACCAGTGCAGCACCTGACTCACCGCATATTCCTGCATTTGCAGACCCATACCGGTATCTTCCAGACGGAAAAGCGGGATTGACGCATCCAGCATTTCAGGGTGGGCTTTTAGCTTGCTGAGGATAGAGTCCACGCCGGCGCCCAACGCGAAAACAGCTTTTAACTTGCGACCTGCCAGCATATCAACCGGTGGATGCCAGACGAGGGCATAGTCAGCATGCGCATTATCACCCCGCTTCCATTCACGGACATTTGCGCCTGGGATTGCCTTAGCCAGTGCCTTCAGCCACCAGGCCGTATCGAATGTCGGGTGATAGAAAAGTATTTCCATATTAACTCCTGAGCAGTGTTATGCGGAACTTTCTCGCACTTATCATCATTTTCCAAGGAATATCAGAATAGCAAATTTTAGGATGCTGGCAAAAAAAGCAATTCTTGCTTATTTACGCCCCATGTTGCTTGAAGTTTGTGTAAATGCACGTTTTTTTTAAAAAGTAGATTGACGTCGGGGCGGTGTTTCCCCTACATTAGCGCCCGTTCCGCTAACGCAGGAACAACAATACGGTGAGGTGTCCGAGTGGCTGAAGGAGCACGCCTGGAAAGTGTGTATACGGCAACGTATCGAGGGTTCGAACCCCTCTCTCACCGCCACATTTGAGAAAGAGCTCGTACGCAAGTACGGGCTTTTTTTTCGTCTATTGCATTTACCGAATGCGGCCAACAACCCGCATCCATCCTTAGACCTGACAAGCGAAGCGTCATCAGGTATTCCCTGCGAAGAAAAGAAACTATTGTCGGCTGAGCAGCGTCAATACTTCATAGTGCGCGGTGTGCGGGAACATATCGAAAAGTTGAACCCGTTCTATGCGATAGCCTGGCAGCTCGCCAATATCCTTCGCCATGCTTTGCGCATTACAGCTGGAGTAGATGATAAACGGCGGTGCCATGCTGGAAAGATAATCACACAGGGGTTTACCAATGCCCCGACGCGGCGGATTCACCAGCACCAGATCCGGAACGTCTTCCTGTGCCGTCGCGAATTGGGTCGAATCGAGCGCTTGAAAGTGCAGATTCTGTAACCCCAACGTCTGCGCAGATTGTTTCGCACAGGCGATCGCCTCTGGTGCGATCTCGATACCCGTCAGTTTCATCTGCGGCGTAGCGCAATGCAGACCAAAACCGCCAACACCACAAAACAGATCCCACATATGGTTGACCGAAAGCTGACGCACCCAATCGCGAGCCGTGGCATACAAACGCTCAGCCACTACCGGGTTGGTTTGAAAGAAACTCTGCGGGCGGATCCACAGCGGTACATCATTAAAACGTTCAGCCAGCGCCTGCTGCTCCGTCAGGAAGATTTCTGTCTCGCCTTCCATAATCGCCATATGCACCGGCTGTATATTGACCGTTATCACCTTTAACTGCGGTAACTGCGCCTGCAGCCACGGCAACGCCGCGCGCAGTTGGCTCAGCTTGGCCTCTGAGCGTAAGACAAAACGCAGCATCATACCGCCGTCAAACTGGCTTTCCGTTAACAGCACATATTTCAGTTCGCCCCGCTTACGCGCTACGTTGTAAGGCGTCAACCCGGCACGGGCGATAAAGGGTTTTAGTGCGGCAAATACCGGCGCAAATGAGGCAGGATAAAGCGGACAGTCGCACAAATCTTCAGGTGTACCGTCACGATGCAGCATGCCCAACAGCGGTTTTTCCACGCTACCGCTCACCACCATTTTGGCTTTATTACGAAAAGCGCTCTCCGGGCCAACGACGGGCGCGCACCACTCCCCGACCGAATAGTCGGCAAGAAGAGTCTGGAGATCGGCCATTTTTGCACGGAGTTGATCGCCAACGGGCTGTGTTATCCACTGACAGGAACGACAGCGATCGGCGTCATAAAGAGCGCACTGCATAAGAAAACCTTCAAATTAACCGGGGCGAAGATTATACACATTATTGCAGACGGAAGAACCGTCGACTGGATGCCGGAACAAACAGCAACAACAGCACCAGCATATCCGGTAATTTCTGCATCACCAGCGTGCGAAAAATTTCACGCTTCGATTCACCCGCAATACTGAACAGCTCGGGATAACCATAACCTAACGATGCCGCCCACAAATAACCGGAGGCCACCACCTGGGTAAACAGATAAATCCAGCGCGCCCAGTTACGTCCTTTGACCAATGAAAAGGCACAGTAAATTTCGATAAACACCAGTATCAGACTGCTTAAAAACACCAGCGTTAAATTCCAGGTCTGCACGCTACGCTGGATAAATGCCATTGTCCCGCTCACACCCAACGTATTGAAAATCATCAACAGATCGAGGCCGCGGATCATAATAATAGCGAGCGCCGCCACCTGCACTAAAGCAGGAACGTTTAAGCGAGCATGTGATGTGGATGATTTTTTAAAAAATCCCAACGCGTCGTCTTCCGTGAAAACGGTGCAGCGCCACATGCTGCACCGAGTAGAGGTTGGCAGATTTTAGTTTTTTCAGCCGCGTCTTGCACGCTGGATATCGCGCAACCGCTGCTTTTCTGTCCGGGCCATCAGGTACCACGCGATAAATCCGATAATTCCTACCACGCCAAGAATCAGCGTCGCCAGCGCGTTAATTTCTGGATTAACCCCCATACGTACGCTGGAGAACACCAGCATCGGCAACGTCGTCGCCCCAGGACCGGAAACAAAGCTGGCGATCACCAGATCGTCAAGCGACAGGGTGAAAGCCAACAGCCAGCCGGAAATCACCGCCGGCATAATCATCGGCAGCGTGATGACAAAGAAGACCTTCAGCGGCGTGGCACCAAGATCCATCGCCGCTTCTTCGATGGAGTGATCCAGTTCGCGCAAACGCGAGGAGATAACAACCGCCACATACGCCGTACAGAAAGTGACGTGCGCCAGCCAGATGGTTAACATCCCGCGATCTGCCGGCCAGCCAATAGCATGCGCCATGGCGACAAACAGCAACAACAGCGACAGGCCGGTGATGACATCCGGCATAACCAGCGGCGCTGTTATCATAAAGGCAAAGCCATTAGAACCCCGGAAACGACCAAAGCGCACCAGCACCACCGCAGCAATCGTGCCGAGGATCGATGCCATCGTCGCCGCACAGGCAGCGATGGTCAAACTCATCCCAACAGCGCTTATCATGGCAGTATCGTGGAGCAATTCACCGTACCAGCGCGTCGACCACCCTGCCCAGACCGTCACCAGTTTGGAGCTGTTAAACGAATAGATAACCAGCATCAGCATCGGCGCGTACAGGAAAGTGAACCCTATGACCAGGATAAAAATACGCCACGGTGAGCGAATGACGGGTAAATTATTCATCCGTGTTCCCCCACACTTTTTTGCTGATATTTATGGAACCACATGATCGGCACAATCAATAACAGCAGCATAATAATGGCCACAGCCGACGCCACCGGCCAGTCACGGTTATTGAAAAACTCCTGCCACAACACACGGCCAATCATAATGCTGTCCGGCCCGCCCAGCAGTTCAGGGATCACAAACTCCCCGACCGCCGGGATAAACACCAGCATTGAGCCTGCGATGATCCCGCCTTTGGTCAACGGCACGATCACGCTAAAGAACGTTTTCAGCGGTCGGGCCCCAAGATCCAGCGCCGCTTCCACCAGCGAATAGTCGATACGTGTCAACGCGGTGTAGATCGGCAGTACCATAAACGGCAAATATGCATAAACAATCCCGATATAGACCGCCAGATTGGTGTGCAGGATCGTCAGCGGCTGATCGATAACTCCCAGCCACATCAGAAAATTATTCAGGATCCCGTTATTTTTCAGGATCCCCATCCAGGCATACACGCGAATCAAAAACGAGGTCCAGGAAGGCAGGATCACCAGCAACAGCAGAATATTCCGCGTTGACGGTTTGCTGTGTGCCACAGCCCATGCCAGTGGATATCCCAGTAGCAAACAGCAGATCGTCGAAATCCCCGCCACCTGCAACGACTGCAGGTAAGCATCAACATACAGCGGGTCAGCCGTCAGTTGCAGGAAGTTGCCAACATTAAGCGTGATGGAGAGCTGGTCGTCGGCCCATGAGATGAGGTCAGAATACGGGGGTATCGCCCGCGCCATCTCAGAAAAAGAGATCTTAAAAACGATTAAAAATGGCAGCAAAAACAGCAGAATCAGCCAGATATACGGCAGCGCAATCACCACCTTGCGCCCATGCTTCATCTGCATCCGCGACATAAACAGCGTGAAACGGCTCGCGTTGTCCACGCGCGCCGGAGGTTCAAGTGTACGCATTTTCACTCCTTAAACCGTCAACACTACGCAACTGTCCGCATCCCAACACAAACGCACCTCATCGCCCCAGGTCGGTAGCCCCTTACGGTAGCGATGTTCGTTTTGTAGCTGAGCACTCAACATCTGGCCGCTTTTTAAACGTACGTGGTACACCGACAAATCACCGAGATAGGCAATGTGAACCACTTCCCCCACCGCAAAGTTATAGCCATCCGCCGGTGGAGTCTCACAGAGCATAATTTTTTCCGGACGCAGCGCGACGTACACCGGGACGTTATCAACGATGGAGGCATCAGCATCGACTTTCAGCGGATGGACCAGCCCCGGAGAGTCAATGATCAGGCCGTCTTCCTGACGCGCTTTCAGTAGCCCCTCGAACACGTTTACCGAGCCAATAAATTCCGCGCTATAGCGGGTGGTCGGGTGCTCGTAAATCTCTTCAGGTTCGCCGATTTGCACGAACTTGCCGCGATTCATGATCGCAATACGCCCCGCCATCGTCATGGCTTCTTCCTGATCGTGCGTTACCATCACACAGGTCGCACCCACACGTTCGAGGATATCGACCACTTCCAGTTGCATGCGGTCACGTAGCTTTTTATCCAGCGCCCCCATCGGTTCGTCCAGCAGCAGCAGTTTAGGACGTTTTGCCAGGCTGCGCGCCAGCGCCACACGCTGTCGCTGACCGCCGGAAAGCTGATGCGGTTTGCGTTTGGCAAATTCCTGCATATGCACCAGGCCCAGCATCTCGTTGACCCGGCTGGTAATTTCAGCTTTCGGCAACTTGTCCTGCTTCAGGCCAAAGGCAATGTTCTGCTCCACCGTCATATGTGGGAACAGCGCGTAGGACTGAAACATCATATTAATCGGGCGCAGATACGGCGGGACGTGTGCTAAATCGACACCATCGAGCATAATTTGCCCGGTGGTCGGCAGTTCAAAGCCCGCCAGCATGCGCAGCAGGGTTGATTTGCCGCAGCCGGAGGCCCCTAGCAGGGCAAATATTTCGCCTTTGTAGATAGTCAGGCTGACGTCATCGACGGCGTGCTGGCCATCGAAAGACTTGGTCAGATTACGAATTTCAAGCAGCGGGGTTAGCGCTTTACGGGTCTTCGCCTGTGGGCGGGGGGTCGCATCATTCACGTGAGTGCTCTCCGGCATAAAACAAAGAAACAGTGCAAATAACGCACCAGCATGGTGCGTATTGCCGGGTTATGAGTGTTCAGGGTTCGGGTGTCCCGGCGGACTTACGCGCCGCCGGGTCATCTCCCTGACGCGGGTTATTTCCCGCTTTTCACCTTGGTCCAGGCACGAGTACGGACACGATCGATCTTCGGATCCTGTACTTTCAGAGTGAACAACTTAGCTCGCACATCGGCCGGCGGGTAAATCCCCGGATTGTCACGAACTTCAGGGCTGACCAACGCCGTCGCCTCTTTGTTCGCGTTGGCGTAGAACACGTGGTCGGAAATATGGGCAATCACATCCGGACGCAGCAGATAGTTGAGGAACTGATACGCTTCGTCTTTATTTTTAGCATCCGCAGGCATGGCGAAAACATCGAAGAACGCCATCGCCCCTTCTTTTGGAATTGAGAAGGAAATATTGACGCCATTTTTCGCTTCTTTCGCGCGATTAGCGGCCTGCCATACGTCCCCTGCCCAACCAATTGCCACGCAGCTATCACCGTTTGCCAGATCGTTAATGTATTGAGAAGAGTGGAAATAACGAATATTCGGACGCAGCTTCAACAGCAGATCGGTTGCCGGTCCGGTGTAATCGTCCGCTTTGGTACTGTTGGGGTCTTTACCCAAGTAATTCAGCACGGTGGCAAACACTTCTTCGGGGGCATCAAGGAACGAGACGCCGCAGCTTTTGAGTTTTTCCAAATTTTCCGGCTTCAGGATCAGATCCCAACTGTCGACCGGCGCATCCGCGCCCAGCACCGCCTTCACTTTATCCACGTTGTAGCCAATACCGGTGGTTGCCCACATATACGGCATCGCAAACTTGTTGTCTGGATCGTGTTTCGCCACCAGCTTCAGCAATTCGGGATCGAGGTTTTTCCAGTCTGGCAGTTTACTTTTGTCCAGCGGTTGGAAAACACCCGCAGTAAGCTGACGCTCAAGGAAGCTGGCGGAAGGAACGACAAGGTCAAAGCCAGTGCTACCCGCCATGAGCTTACCTTCCAGTACTTCATTGGAGTCGAACACATCATAAACCACTTTAATGCCGGTCTCTTTTTCAAAATTAGCCACCGTGTCGGGGGCGATATAATCAGACCAGTTATAAATATGCAGCGTTTTTTGTTCAGCAGCGAGCGTGCCGGCAGAGAGGGATATCAGAGCACCCGCAACCAGGCCTGATAACCATTTTTTATTTAAGGCGGTCATAATCTCTTTCCTTCTGAAAGTTCGTTAACAAACGAACAAAAAATTCACACTCTATGATATGCAAGAAACGTGCATATTCTTTCATTCAGCACAAATAAGAAAAGAGGCTTCCCCTGTGCCGCTATGGCTCGCTAATAATCGCGGAATCATTCAACATGCATTGCGGTCGCATGCAGCCCATAAAGGGTTCATTGAAGGATGACGTTTATAAGCCTCGCCAGAATAACTTTAGCCAGGATTCGAGGATATAGCCCAGTTAAAAAAACGTCTTTTATCAATTTTTTATGCAGGATTTATCTATGACATAAGGCAGAAGGCGTGGAAGTTAGGTGAATAATTCTTTAATAAAAGGTTAAATGAAGAATAAAAATAGGGTAATACGCAACCGCTCTGGCAGCGGCTGCGCTTTTGGCATCATTGCTCAGGAAATATTAATGGAGGAAATGGGTCTCAGTACCGCTGTTTTGCACATCTTCTTCAGCGTTAAATAACAGTTGATGCGCCCCGGCTTCAAGGATCACCATGGATATCTGCTCTTCGCTCTGGCGAACAAAACATTCGAACTGCTCAAACGTGACGCCCGGCACAACGTATAAAGACTGGCAAACCACCAGCTTTGGCAGATTATCATCCTGCATGTCCAGAAAGGCTTTCACCGTCAGCGAACTGGCATTAATGGATGACAGATCGGCGGCCAACGGCAGCAACGCCGATGGCCTGACTTCCGCCATCGCAGAGAACAGAATGACGTTATCCACCAAATCAATTTTCGCATCAAAGATGCCGTCAAAGTTTTGCATATGAGGTAAATGCAGCGCCTGACAGGTATCGCATTCAAAAAAACTCATGCCCAGGTCGTCGAGCCATTGACGCAACGTATCCAGAGTGGGAACGACCAGTGATGTCATAATAATGTGCGACCTCTTTCGATGAAAAAATTACCGGCACAGCTTACGCAAAAAGACCGCGTCATACCACGATCGCCATCGATATTGCGTTCAGCCGCCGATTTTAAGACAAAATTCCGGAGTTGCATGACGTTCGATCCACTTGATCATCCGTCCGGCAATATCAACCCCCGTGGTTTTCTCCACGCCTTCAAGCCCCGGAGAAGCGTTAACTTCCATGACCAGCGGCCCGCGGTCTGCGCGCAAAATATCAACGCCAGCCACATCCAGGCCCATGGTTCGGGCAGCTTTTATCGCGATGTCCCTTTCACGCGTCGTAATATTGGCAATACTGGCCACGCCACCGCGATGGAGATTAGAACGAAAATCGCCCTCTTTAGCCCGACGCTCAATAGCGGCCACCACCTCGTCCCCTACGACAAAACAGCGAATATCCCGCCCTTTGGCCTCTTTAATATATTCCTGCACAAGGATATGTGCGTTCAGTCCTCGAAATGCATCCACGACGCTCTCCGCGGCCTGACGCGTTTCGGCCAGCACCACACCGATACCCTGCGTGCCTTCTACCAGTTTCACCACCAACGGTGCGCCGCCGACCATATCAATCATGTCGCTGGTATCGTCCGGTGAGTGCGCGATTCCGGTAATCGGGAGATCGATTCCCTGACGTGCCAGCAGTTGCAATGAGCGCAGCTTATCGCGCGCACGGGTGATCGCCACTGACTCATTCAACGGATAACTCCCTAACATCTCGAACTGGCGCAACGCCGCCGTACCGTAAAAGGTAATCGCCGAGCCGATTCGTGGGATGACCGCATCAAAATGAGGGAGCTGGCGGCCCTTGTAATGAATCGAAGACGCCGCCGGACTAATGTTCATATAACAGGAAAGGGGATCGATAATTTCAACCAGGTGACCGCGCTGCATCGCCGCTTCACGCAGGCGCTTACAAGAATAGAGCGTTCCGTCCCGGGACAAAATGGCAATTTTCACCCTGCACCTCTCTGAAAGACCTGCTGAAAGCCGGCGTATCATACACCGGGTTAAAATCTTTAGCGCGTAGCCCATCCCTGTTTGTGCAAATATTCCAGAATAAAGGGGCGATTTTCTTTGATGATGGTGCGGCGAATATGATCGCTCCAGGTATCACGACGCGTGTTGCTGCCACGGGTCAGATAATACTGCGCAAGCTGTTCATCATAGTGAGCCAGGGCGTCCTTATCGAGCGGCTGGTATTGATTTTCATGCACCACAATGGCCGCAGGCAGCCGTGGCTTGATATCGGGATTATCTGCAGGCCAACCGAGACACAGACCAAACAGCGGCAGAACATGCTGCGGCAGTTTCAGTAACTCAGTTACAGACGCAATATTGTTGCGCAGTCCGCCAATATATACACCGCCAAGCCCCAGCGACTCTGCAGCCGTCAGCGCATTTTGCGCCATCATCGCCGTATCAACCACGCCCAGCAGCAGTTGTTCTGCCAGTCCCAGCTGTGCGTCAGGGCAAATCTGTAAATGACGGTTAAAATCAGCGCAGAACACCCAGAATTCGGCAGCCTTCGCCACGTGCGGCTGCCCACCCGACAGCGTCACCAGCGACTCTCGCAGGGCCTTATCCGTCACCCGAATAATCGTGCTGCACTGTAAAAAACTGGAGCTCGAGGTGCCTTGCGCGGCAGCTATAATCGCCTCGCGCTGCGCATCCGAAATCGACGCCTCGGTGAAATGGCGAATAGAACGGTGGCTGCGAAGTAAATCAATGGTTGGAGTCATCTCTTTTTTCTCTGGCTGAACGGGAAGATACGCTGGATGTTCGCGACATCAGCTGCGGCGCCAACAGTTGCGCAATGCGCCACATTAAAAACACAGCGGCGGGAAGCATCAACAAAACCCCCAGAAAAATCATCACCACACAGGCCAATGGACTGTTAAGCGGCGCGGGTAAGGTGAGATAATCGTTAAGCGACAATAGCGCCAGCGCTAACGACACCATACCGATCGTTTCCAGAATCAATATGCTTTTAGGTAACACACCCACAGTGCGCATACGTGGCCTCCCGGCGAAGTGGCTCGTAGTATAAAACGTTCCGAGTTCTCATGTTTAACAGATATAGCGTAGATGTATCAAAGCAACAGGCCGAACCTACTTTCCATCCGACATAAATCGCGGCATCATACAGTCATTCGCCATCTGGCCTGATAAGTTCGAGGAGAGTGAGATGTTTGTTGTTATTTTTGGTCGCCCAGGGTGCCCGTATTGCGTGCGCGCAAAAGAATTGGCAGAAAAATTAAGCAATGAGCATGAAGATTTTAACTTCCGCTACATTGATATTCATGCTGAAGGGATCTCAAAAGCCGATCTGGAAAAGACGGTTGGTAAGCCGGTAGAGACCGTACCGCAGATTTTTGTCGATCAGAAACACATCGGCGGCTGCACGGATTTCGAAGCATGGGCAAAAGAGAATGTGAATCTGTTCGCCTGATTGCCGTCTCTACGCCCTCCACTGGAGGGCGTAATCAGTGTTTTTTCCGCTGCTGATGCTGATTAAATAGGCTACTGATAAACAGAAAACACAATGCGCCAAGCGCGCACCAAAACACCGCACTAAACAACCATGCAAGCTCTTGCCACAGCGAACGCGTAGGCATAAACACAAATCGCATCAATAACAAACAACACGGTGCCGCCAGCATTGCACCGAGAAGAGGTCTAAGCACCTCACGACGATGGGAAAAAAAGCTGGCCGCTGCTCCTGGCAATATAAAAAACAACAACCCAACCTCAGGATGCCCAGCCGCCTTAAATGCTCCTTTCACGTTCAGCGTCAATGAAAGACACACCACAATAAAAAGCACAAAGCAGCAGATCGCACCCGCCCAACCTTGCCTATGTTTCAATCGTTCCTCCTGACACTCTCTATCGAACACTCTTTTCGCCCAAAGGCGTCCAGTCAGATAAAGTCGTTCGGCATTCCATGCCAAAAACGCACTCACACGATTCTTATAGCCGTTGAAACGTAATGAGATTAAACTAGCCGCATATATCGTCATGCTGCTTTATTTGGGGCTGTGTACGATGCTGTCGCCCCTTAATTTCTGGCAAAAACATTAGCGTAAATTGCCATTTCTTTCAATAGCTTACTAGTAAACAAGAAGTTAGTCTCCGTGAATATAAACGTCGCAGATTTGTTAAATGGGAATTACATCCTGTTATTATTTGTGGTCCTGGCGCTGGGGCTGTGTCTGGGGAAATTACGCCTGGGTACAGTCCAACTCGGTAATTCCATTGGCGTTTTAGTAGTCTCCCTATTATTAGGCCAGCAGCACTTTAGTATTAACACTGATGCTTTAAATCTCGGCTTTATGCTGTTTATTTTTTGCGTCGGCGTCGAAGCTGGTCCCAACTTTTTTTCGATTTTTTTTCGCGATGGGAAAAATTACCTAATGCTTGCTCTGGTCATGGTCGGCAGCGCAATGCTGATCGCCCTGGGACTGGGTAGGCTATTTGGCTGGGACATCGGCCTGACAGCTGGCATGCTGGCAGGTTCAATGACCTCCACGCCGGTGCTGGTCGGCGCGGGTGACACATTGCGCCATTCAGGGATGACAGGAACACAGCTGTCAACGGCTCTTGATAACCTGAGCCTCGGTTACGCACTGACTTATCTGATCGGACTGGTCAGCTTGATTGTCGGCGCACGCTACCTGCCAAAACTGCAGCATCAGGATTTGCAAACCAGCGCCCAACAAATCGCCCGTGAACGTGGCCTCGACACCGACGCCAACCGTAAGGTCTATCTGCCTGTGATCCGCGCCTATCGTGTCGGTCCGGAATTGGTTGCCTGGGCTGATGGTAAAAATCTGCGTGAGCTGGGTATCTATCGCCAGACCGGTTGTTATATCGAGCGTATCCGTCGCAACGGCATTCTGGCTAACCCGGACGGCGACGCTGTATTGCAGATGGGCGATGAAATTGCCTTAGTGGGCTACCCGGATGCACATGCCCGCCTCGACCCTAGCTTCCGTAACGGCAAAGAGGTGTTCGATCGCGACCTGCTCGATATGCGCATCGTCACCGAAGAGATTGTGGTGAAAAACCACAATGCCGTCGGTCGTCGTCTGGCGCAGTTAAAACTGACCGATCACGGCTGCTTCCTTAACCGCGTGATCCGTAGCCAGATTGAAATGCCGATTGATGACAACGTCGTGCTCAATAAAGGGGATGTGTTGCAGGTCAGCGGCGATGCCCGCCGCGTAAAGACCATTGCAGACCGTATCGGCTTTATTTCAATTCACAGCCAGGTCACCGACCTGCTGGCCTTCTGCGCTTTCTTTATCATCGGCCTGATGATTGGGATGATCACCTTCCAGTTCAGTAATTTCAGCTTTGGCATCGGAAACGCAGCTGGCCTGCTGTTTGCCGGAATTATGCTTGGCTTCCTGCGCGCCAACCACCCGACGTTTGGCTACATCCCACAGGGTGCGCTGAACATGGTGAAAGAGTTTGGCCTGATGGTCTTTATGGCGGGCGTCGGCTTGAGCGCGGGCAGCGGTATTGGCAACGGCCTCGGTGCAGTCGGCGGACAAATGCTGGTTGCGGGCCTGATTGTCAGCCTGGTGCCGGTGGTTATCTGTTTCCTGTTCGGCGCTTACGTATTGCGCATGAACCGCGCCCTGCTGTTTGGCGCCATGATGGGCGCACGAACCTGTGCACCGGCGATGGAAATCATCAGCGACACCGCGCGCAGCAACATCCCTGCTTTAGGTTATGCAGGCACCTATGCTATTGCCAACGTCTTACTGACGCTGGCGGGGACACTGATCGTCATCGTCTGGCCTGGCCTCGGTTAAAATTTACCCTTTTATGAAATTTTTTTGCAGATAAGCAGAACTTTTCTTCAAGGTGTCAGTCATAACTATTGCCACTGCTTTTCTTTGATGTCCCCAATTTGTGGAGCCCATCAACCCCGCCGTTTTGGTTCAAGGTTGATGGGTTTTTTGTTGCCTGAAATTTGCCGCCCTTCCTGGCCCTTCAACCATTTGCATCATGCCGGTTATGGCACATACTTTTACACGGTGCTTTTGGTGATGGGGTGCGCAATGTTACTTGCAGGCAAAGTCGCGGTGATTTTCGGGGGCAGCGGTGCAATAGGGTGTGCGGTTGCGCAGGTGATGGCACGCGAAGGGGCACATGTGTTCCTGGGTGCACGTAGCCAGCAAAATCTCAATCAGGCAGCGAGCCGCATTCGCGCGTCAGGTGGCTCGGCCGACACCTTTATCATCGATGTGCTCGACGAGCAGTCGACAGCTGAGCAGGTTATGCAATGCAAGCAGGGTCTTATACCGGGGAAATATTCGCCGCAAAAGCGCAGTCAATGGGGTTAACCGTCGAGCTATGGCTTGGTGGAGCCGCACAAAGTACGATGCTTAAGCGTCTGCCAACGCTGGCACAAATCGCTGAGGTCACAACGTTTCTGGCATCAAACCACGCCAGTGCGATGACCGCGACGGTGGTAAATGTCACCGGGGGCGCAACCGTCAGCTGATAAGCTGTGTCAGTACTACGACAGCCCGGCGATGCGCTCAACCATCACCAGGATATCGTCTCGCTGCAGCGGTTTTTTATCGGTCACAAAATGCAGCGTCATGCCTTCAATAAAGGCATCCAGCGCACGGGCCGTGGCGGGGTCAAACCACTGCTCTAAGGTTTGTTGACTGCGTTGCATCCAGTTTTGCATCACCGTTTTCAACGCCGGTTTACGGCTGGCGAAAGCGTACAACTGGTACATAATCTCCATGTTATCCGGTGTGGTGACCTGCGAACTGTAAATCATCTCGGTAATGGCATGACAGGCCTGTGGCGCATCCATCACGTCCATAAAAAATGCCTGATATTGCCGCGACATAGTTTCGGTAAAATGACCGAATGCCTCCATCAGAAGCTCATCGATTCCCGAAAAATAATAGGTCATTGAACCCAACGGCACCTGCGCAATCGTTGCAATCTTACGATGCGTAACTGCATGAATACCATAAGTTATTACTGCGTCCAGCGTAGCCTGAACTATTTTTTCCCGCCGTTGTGGATCGTTCGCGCGTCGCACCGCATTTCCTCTTCTTGCATTTGTGTACAAATGTACACAACCTTGCTAATGTTGTCTCCTTTCCTCATTTCTTTGGCTCGAATTCATGACTGGCATCTCATCACGCAAAGCCTTAAGACGCCGAACCTGGGCGCTGTTTATGTTTTTCTTTTTACCAGGATTATTAATGGCTTCCTGGGCAACGCGTACCCCAGCCATCAGAGATATCCTCTCCGTTTCTACCGCTGAAATGGGGGCAGTATTATTTGGACTCTCTATTGGTTCGATGAGTGGCATTCTTTGTTCGGCCTGGCTAGTGAAACGATTTGGCACGCGGAAAGTGATCCGCACCACCATGTCATGTGCGGTTGTTGGTATGGCGATCCTTAGCGTGGCGCTATGGCTACATTCCGCCTGGCTATTTGCGTTTGGGCTGGGGGTTTTTGGTGCCAGCTTTGGTGCCGCAGAGGTTGCCATTAACGTCGAAGGTGCAGCGGTTGAGCGTGAGATGAACAAAACCGTGCTGCCGATGATGCATGGTTTTTATAGCCTCGGCACCCTGGCAGGCGCAGGCGTCGGGATGGTGCTCACCGCCTTTAGCGTCCCCGCCAATGCGCACATTCTGCTGGCGGCACTGGTGGCTATTGCGCCAATATTTATCGCCATCAAAGCGATTCCTGACGGCACCGGTAAAAATGCCGCTGACGGTTCTCACTCAGCCGAAAAAGGGCTGCCCTTTTACCGCGATATCCAGCTGCTGCTCATCGGCGTCGTGGTACTGGCGATGGCATTTGCCGAGGGTTCCGCCAATGACTGGCTTCCGCTCCTGATGGTAGACGGACACGGATTTAGCCCGACCTCAGGCTCCCTGATTTATGCCGGGTTTACGCTGGGCATGACCGTCGGACGGTTTACCGGCGGCTGGTTTATCGATCGCTACAGTCGCGTCGCGGTCGTACGCGCCAGTGCGTTAATGGGCGCGCTGGGTATTAGCCTGATTATCTTTGTCGACAGTTCGTGGGTCGCAGGTGTGTCCGTTATCCTGTGGGGACTCGGCGCGTCGCTGGGCTTCCCGTTGACCATTTCAGCCGCCAGCGATACCGGCCCCGATGCACCAACCCGCGTGAGCGTTGTGGCAACCACCGGCTATCTGGCCTTCCTGGTCGGGCCGCCGCTGCTGGGCTATCTGGGTGAACACTATGGCCTGCGCAGCGCCATGTTGGTGGTGCTGGCGCTGGTGCTGGTTGCGGCCATCGTCGCGAAGGCTGTCGCCAAACCAGACGTTAAAAATACCCCTGTGACGGAGAACAGCTAATGGCTATTAAGTTAATTGCAGTCGACATGGACGGCACCTTTTTAAGTGACCAAAAGACCTACAACCGTGAACGGTTTATGGCGCAGTACCGTCAGATGCAAGCTCAGGGGATCCGCTTTGTGGTCGCCAGCGGTAACCAGTACTACCAACTGATCTCTTTTTTCCCCGAGCTGGCCGAGGAAATCTCTTTTGTGGCGGAAAACGGCGGCTGGGTCGTTAGCGAAGGGGAAGATGTGTTTAACGGCGAGCTGGCTAAAGACGATTTTCAGACCATCGTGGATCATCTGCTAACGCGCACCGACATTGACATTATTGCCTGCGGAAAAAACAGCGCCTACACCCTGAAGCACTACAGCGACGAGCTAAAATCCGTCGCCGCCATGTACTACCACCGCCTCGAATTTGTTGATAATTTCAACAACATCAACGATGTATTTTTCAAATTCGGGCTGAATATCTCTGAAAAACAGATCCCGCAGGTTCAGTCTGCACTGCATGACGCGATTGGCGACATTATGGTTCCAGTGCATACCGGCTACGGCAGCATCGATTTAATTATCCCTGGCGTACATAAAGCAAACGGTCTGCGTCTGCTGCAACAGCGCTGGAATATTCGCGATGAGGAAGTCGTGGCGTTTGGTGATGGCGGTAATGATATTGAGATGCTGCGTCAGGCGGGGTTCAGTTTTGCGATGGCCAATGCCAACGATACCGTGGCCCGTGCGGCAAAATATCGTGCGGGGTCGAATAACGAAGAAGGCGTACTGGATATTATCGACCGGGTGCTAAAAAACGACGCACCGTTTACGCAATAACACCTCAGCACAGACGGCAACAAAAGAATGGCATGATCTCTTCATAATCCGCGTCACATTAATCCGCTGGATAAATATCTCCAGTGAATATTTTCAGGTGATCTGATGATGAAGAAAAGTGTACTAATAGTGGCAATATTGCTGGGGTTTGCGGGAACTGCACTGGCGCAAAGCGTCACCGTTGATGTACCAAGCGGTTATAAAGTTGTCGTGGTTCCTTCTTCCGTGAGCGTGCCGCAGGCGGTCAGCATGACCACCGCGCCACAAACGGTTTATGTTGCTCCGGCTCCTGCGCCGGCACCCGTTTATCGTGTACATCCTTATGCACGGCATGTCGCCAGCGTAGGCGAAGGGATGGTTATTGAGCATCAGATTGACGATCACCACTAAGTTCGCGTAAAGCCCGGGCAGCCGTCAACGCCTCATCGATTTTCAGCCGGACCAGGGTGTCGCTTCAGCGCTCTGGCTTTCAGCTATATCCGTTTTGCTGTTCAGAGATATTCAAGTAAAAGCGCAGGTAGTCAGGTGTGGGCTGGTCCGGCTGAAAATTGCCGACGTGTTTCCGTAAGGCCGGGAGAACCAGCAGGGATGCGGGTTCAGGGCGCGTTTTGCAGGGACGCTACCTCGCGCCCGGCCCGATAGCCTGGAGGAATAAGCGGAGGGAATTGCGAAGCAACAATTTTCCTGCCGGGAGCCGGGATTGTAAAGGGCGTGGCGAAGAACGCCCTTTACACGTTCACAGGAATCAGTGCTTCAGAGAAACGATGAACATGAGGTGAACGGAACCCTTTCTCAGAGAGAGCATATTCATCCCTCCCCCCGCCGCCAACATATGTTGATGCTTTCTGATACCGAGACGTTAACTGAACGGTATTACGGATAGCCGGGCTTTATCCTTCCCGTGAATCCCCTACCCGCTTATCTTTCAGGAAAATAAACATCAGCGCCAGCCACAGTATCCCGCTGGCCAGATTAAACAGGCTAAACAGGCCGTTACCGCCGAGTAAATAAGCATGTTTGCTCAGCTCAATACCAACGGTAAAAATCAGCATCTGCAGCATGCCCATCGCGGCGGAAACCGTCCCTTTACTCATGTCGCTGGCAAACAGCGTCAGGCGTACCAGCCCGGCATTCGCCACGCCAATCCCAAACGCATAAACACTCAGCCCTGCCGTCATCCACAAATAGGCATGGGAAGAAACCACCGTGGCCGCCGCGGCAATAATCAGCCCCACGGCGATTGGCCAGCCGCCCATAATAATCAGCGACCGTACCGTGCGTCGTGCGGTCAGGCGCGCCAGCACGAGGTTACCGGCGATCAGCGCACCAAAAATCGGCACCTGTAGCAGACCATATTCATAGCTGCTCAGCTGTTCACCGCTAATAATGATAATCGGGGATTGAGCGATCCACGCCAGCAACGGCAGACTGACAAAGCCCAACGCCAGGGCACCGGCGACAAAACGCACGTTCTTCAGCACCAGCTTGTAGTCTTTGCCCAGCTCTTTAATCGACAGCGTTTCACCCAGTCGGGTCGCGGTTTCAGGCATCGCGCGCTGCAGGCCAACAAAGGCGATGGCGGCCAGTACCGCAAACAGCACAAACATCCCTTCCCACGGCAGCACGTGCACCCAGGCTGCGCCGACCAGCGGGCCCAGCAACGGGGCAATCAGCGCCACGTTCGCCATCAGGGCGGTAATTTTAATGCATACCGCCTCT
Source organism: Citrobacter sp. wls613 (assembly GCF_005281195.1). NCBI lineage: Bacteria > Pseudomonadati > Pseudomonadota > Gammaproteobacteria > Enterobacterales > Enterobacteriaceae > Citrobacter > Citrobacter sp. wls613. The sequence continues at coordinate 225,341 of NZ_SZXN01000080.1, read as the reverse complement.
TCAAAGGATTCCTGAATCGCGGCATAGCCCACCGCGCCAATAAAGCACAGGCTAATGCCCTGCAAAAAGCGCAGGAAAGTGAATTGTTCAATGTTCTGCGCAAACAGCGTCGCAAGGCAGGTAACAATGAACCACACCACACCGGTTAACATCACCGGCCGACGACCAATACGATCCGACAGCGGTCCTAATAACCACTGCAAAAACATGCCGCCTGCCAGGTACGCGGTCATGGAGGTGGGAACCCAGTCTAATCCGGCCTGATATTGCTCCACCACCGCCAGCATACCGGGCTGGATCATATCGTTGCCGATATACGTAGAGAATTCGTAAAGCACCAGACAGAGAGGGAAAAGTAATGCCTGACGCCCCAGTCGGGCGCCTGAAGATAAACGGTTGTGCATGCAGTCTCTTAACCAATGAAAAAACGCGCAAAGTGTAATAAATGCGCCGGACTGGTGATAGTGAATTATGTGATTTGGCCGCAAAATGCGCACATTTTTACACTCAGTTTCACAATGCTCTTTTGCTTTAAGGTTAATTTAAGTTGAACCCGTTATCATGCTCTATAGACGTCATTAATTATCTTAAAAATAGTCATTTAGCTGACAAATAAGACAACACCGCTTTTTATCCCGCTAAAGCGAACTTATGCTCTGCCTGATGGGACTCTTTTAACTACTGTCGTGAATCTGGATGTTATGCTGGAAAATCTGAACAACTCGCTATTTTACCTGATCAACGCCACGCCGGACTCTGCGCAATGGGCGATCGCGTTTGCCGTCTTTATTGCTAAAGATCTGATCAGCATCGTGCCGCTGTTAGCTGTAATCCTGTGGCTTTGGGGCCCGCGCGACCACGTGACGACTCAGCGCAAACTGGTGATCAAAATGGCGCTGGCAATAATTGTAAGCCTGGTCATTTCATGGCTGATAGGACATCTGTTCCCGCACGATCGCCCGTTTGTTAACCACATCGGCTACAACTTCTTGCACCATGCACCTGATGACTCTTTCCCAAGCGATCACGGCACCGTTATTTTCACCTTTGCACTGGCCTTTATATTCTGGCATCGCCTGTGGTCTGGCGCCCTGTTTATGGCGATTGCCGTGGCGATCGCCTGGTCACGGGTGTACCTCGGCGTACACTGGCCGGTGGATATGCTGGGTGGGTTCCTGGCAGCGTTAATCGGCTGCCTGAGCGCCCAGATGATCTGGCAACGGTTCGGCACCTCGCTGTATTCCGCGTTGCGCGCCTGCTATCGCACCTGCTTCGCCCTGCCGATCCGTAAAGGCTGGGTGCGTGACTAATCCACGGTAAAAAGAGTAGTATTAAGCGCGCGATATGAAACGCTTATTCTACTCACCAGGGGAACTATGGAAACACGACGCGACGAGCGTATTGGTCAATTGCTGCAGGCGCTGAAACGCAGCGATAAATTACACCTTAAAGAAGCCGCGACGCTACTTGGCGTATCTGAGATGACCATCCGTCGCGACCTGAATAATAACGATGCCCCGGTCGTGTTGCTGGGGGGATATATTGTTCTGGAACCCCGTAGCGCCAGCCATTACTTAATCAGCGACCAAAAGTCCCGGCTGGTGGATGAGAAACGTCGCGCGGCCCAACAAGCTGCGAGCCTCGTTCAAGCGCATCAGACGATCTTTTTTGACTGCGGCACCACCACGCCGTGGATCATTGAAGCTATTGATAACGATCTGCCTTTCACCGCGATTTGCTACTCGCTGAATACCTTTCTGGTACTCCAGGAAAAACCGCTGTGTCGCGTCATCCTATGTGGCGGTGAATTCCACGCCAGCAACGCTATTTTCAAACCACTCGATTTCCAGGAAACGCTGAATAACCTGTGCCCGGATATCGCGTTTTATTCTGCGGCTGGCGTACACATTGACAAAGGTGCAACCTGTTTTAACCTGGAAGAACTACCGGTGAAGCATTGGGCGATGTCGATGGCGCAGTATCATGTACTGGTGGTGGATCACAGCAAGTTTGGTAAGGTGCGTCCCGCTCGGATGGGTAATCTGAAACGCTTTGATAGCATCATTAGCGATACCCGTCCTGACGATGAGTTTGTTGATTACGCAAAAGCGCAGCACATTAAACTGGTGTACTGAAATGACATTGCCGGACGCACAAACGCTGTCCGGCAATAACGGTGATTAAGAGAACCAGCCACCAAACCACTGGTGGAATTTCATCATCACAAAGTCCCACATCCGGCTAAAGAAACCGCCCTCTTCAACGGCCTCCATCACCATCAGCGGACGCTGTTCAATGGATTTCCCATTCAGCTGGAAGTCGATCGTCCCGACAACCTGGCCTTTCTTCAGTGGCGCGGTTAATTGCGGTTCGGTCAGTGTAAAGCTGGCTTTCAGATTTTTAAGCTGACCGCGCGGAATAGTCACCGAACCGGCTTCGCCTGCGCCCAGGTTAACTTCACTCTTATCGCCGAACCAGACGCGCTGGGTCACAAAGGTGGCATCCGGTTTAATCGGCGTGACCGTTTCAAAGAAGCGGAAGCCCCACGTCAGCAGCTTCTCTGACTCATTGAATCGAATACGGTCGGTTTTCGCTCCCAGCACTACCGAGATCAGGCGCATATCGCCCTGGGTGGCGGAAGCCACCAGGTTATAACCCGCGCCCGTCGTGGTGCCCGTTTTCATCCCGTCCACGTTCAGGTTGGTGCTCCACAGCAGGCGGTTGCGGTTCGGTTGGCGAATTTTATTAAAGGTAAACTCTTTTTCTTTATGAATGGCGTACTCTTCCGGCACATCGTGGATGAGTGCTTTACCGAGCAAGGCCATATCGCGCGCGGTACTGAACTGCCCCGGCGCATCCAAACCATGCACCGTCTGGAAGGTGGTATTCGTCAGTCCCAGCTTTTGCGCATAGCCGTTCATCAAACCAATAAAGGATTCCTGGCTGCCAGCCACGTAATCTGCCAGCGCGATACATGCATCATTACCCGACTGAATAATAATGCCTTTGTTCAGATCGGAGACCGCTACCTGATCGCCGGGTTTCAGGAACATCACTGAAGACCCACGCAGAGCCGGGTTGCCCGTCGCCCAGGCATCTTTTCCTACGGTAACCATGTCGTTCAGGTTAATTTTCCCGGCCTTCAGCGCCTGGCCAACCACATAGCTGGTCATGATCTTGGTCAGACTGGCTGGATCCAATTTCTCATCAGCATTGCCCTCCGCCAGCACCTTGCCGCTGGCGTAATCCATTAAGATCCACGCGCGCGCATCCACGCTCGGCGGCGCGGTGGGTTGCTCTACCGCCTGTGCGGTCGGTGCCAAAAGGAATAACAGCGCTGAACCTGCGGCGAAACTGCGAAGGGAAGAGAAGTATTGCGTCATAAATGCCACCCGAGTATCCATTCCAAAAAACCACGTCATAACACACCATGTTTACACAAACTGCATCGGCCAAACCCGCGCAGAAGCGGCCTGATGGATGACGTGTAAAATAAGTGCGGTGAGTAATAACGCACTAACGAGCTTAAAGAAACCGTAAGTTGGTAAAGTTTTTAAAGTTTATGCAATAACACTGCGCTGCGCCGCTTTCATCACGATTTTTTTACGTGTTGTTGCGTAAATATTAGGTTTACCCCACCATGTAACGGGTTTAATACCGAATGCAGCCATCAAGCTGCTCAATGATTACGCGGGGTTACTATGATTACACTGTGGGGTCGCAATAACTCGACCAACGTGAAAAAAGTGTTGTGGACGCTCGAAGAACTGGAACTGCCGTATAACCAAATACTGGCGGGTGGGCAGCACGGTATCAACCGAGATGCTGACTACCTGGCGATGAATCCAAACGGTCTGGTCCCCCTGCTACGCGATGATGAAACCGACGTTTTACTGTGGGAATCCAATACCATCGTCCGCTATCTGGCCGCCCAATACGGGCAAAAACGGCTGTGGATCGATGCCCCGGCAAAACGTGCAGAAGGCGAAAAATGGATGGACTGGGCTAACCAGACGCTAAGCCCTGCTCATCGGGTCATCTTATTTGGTCTGGTCAGAACACCGGCAGAACAACGCGACCAGGCGGCCATTGACGCAGGCGCGAAGGTTTGCGACAACCTGTTTGCCATGCTCGACAACGCGCTGGCCGACCAACCGTGGTTCTCCGGGGACGAGTTTGGTACCGGCGATATCGCCATCGCCCCGTTTATCTACAACCTGTTTAACGTTGGCCTGAGCTGGACCGAACGTCCTCACCTTGAGCGTTGGTACCAGCAGCTTACCGAACGTCCAGCGTTCCAAAAAGCGGTGATGATCCCGGTCAGCTGATGCTGTAGCGCTGCGGCTACCGGGGGCTCACCTTCAGTAGTTGCCCGTCGGACTCGTCGGTTAACACATACAAATAACCGTCTGGTCCGACACGCACATCGCGGATCCGCTGTCCTCTTTCGCGTAAAATACGCCCGTCCTCAGTAACCTGATTCCCGTTAACGCTTAAAACGATCACATCCTGGTCTTTTAACGCGCCAATAAACACCTTCTGCCGCCACTGCGCAAAGGTATCGCTATTGTAAAAAGCCATCCCGCTGACCGCCGGCGACTTTTCCCAGTAGAAAACAGGCTGTTCCGTACCCTCAACAATTCCACCTTTAGCCTCAGGTATTTTTAAACCGCTGTAGTTCATCCCCCAGGTCGCTAACGGCCAGCCGTAGTTTTTGCCTTTCTCGGGGATATTAATTTCGTCGCCACCGCGCGGGCCATGTTCGTTGAGCCACAGCGTGTCACTCCAGGGATTCATCGCCATCCCCTGTGGATTACGGATGCCATAGGACCAAATCTCAGGTCGAGCACCGGCCTGGTTCACAAATGGATTATCCGGCGGAATGCTGCCCTCATCGGTCAGTCGCACCACCTTACCCTGCAGCTTGTCCAGATCCTGAGCGGTAGCGCGCTGGTTATTTTCACCCAGACCAATAAACAGGTGGCCTTTACCGTCAAACACCATGCGGCCACCAAAATGGTTACCGGTTGAAAGTTTTGGCATCTGGCGAAAAACCGTCTGGAACGCCTGCAGATGTTTGAGATCGTCGCTCAGTCGTCCATAACCGACTGCCGTACCGGCCTTACCCTCATGGTCGGCTTCAGCAAAGCTGAGCCAAACCCGCCGGGAGCGTTCAAAATCCGGGGCGAGCACCACATCGAGTAACCCCCCCTGACCGTGCGCCCAAACCTTTGGTACCCCGGTTAGCGGATCGGAAAGTCCTTCCCCCGCCTGCCATAGTCGCAACTGTCCACCCCGCAGCGTGAGTAATATGCCGCGGTTGTCAGGTAAAAAGGCCAAGGACCAGGGGTGATCAAGTTTGGTTTGCAGCACCTCAACCTTCAGCGCAGACGGTTCAGCACTGGCGTGAGGGGCAAACAGTAACAGTGGGGCCGCACAGAGAAAGAGTCGCCGCATAACACCTCCTTAATGGCTCTGCATAAAGCGTAGCCAGCAAGGGGCAATTTCCCGCAACTTTTACACAATCTTAACGAAAAGGGGGAGCGCCCTCCCCCCCGGATTCAGACATGCTCCAGCGTTGAGTACATTTGCAAACACTGGATACTCAGCGTCAGCGTTGTCAGGCAGTTTTCCAGTTTCTCTGCGTTAACGGCGATAAAGGTCGGACAATCGTGATGTCCGCTCATCAGACAAACAGCCGCGGCGGCTAACGCGCCTTCAGCACGGCGCAGGGCATTCCACTCTTCCTGGTCAAGATGCATACCGTGGAGCTGTGATTGGTCATCATGCAGTTCGCGATTCAGTGCAAAAAAATTATCACGCAGACGATCGCTCTCACTCACTGACATATAGCCTTTCGCTTTCCTCAACAACAGATAAGCGGCGAGATCGATACGGGCGTTTATCAACTTGTTGAGAAGATCGGTTCTCAGTCTGTCAACGACCATACTTTGTTCCTCCTCTTTCCAACCATGGTGCAACTTAATAGTATGGTCGTTTTTTGAACAAATTGATGCTCCACGTCAATAAACCCTAATTGATTAACATTATTTACAATGTTACAACGCACAGAGAAACCGTCTGTTTCTGACGTAGCGATAATTTTTTGCTATACCTGATGGGGTTACTGTCGCGACACGGATGATGAGGGGTCTATGTCAAAAGCAAATGATGCCGAGAAGATACGCACGCTATCAAAGATAGACCTGAATCTGCTCACCATTTTCTGTTTAATTTATAGCGTAGGGAGCATTACCCGCGTCGCCGATATGCTGAATATTTCTCCCTCGGCTGTCAGTCAGTCGTTAAAAAAACTGCGCGAACTGATGGGAGATAATCTTTTTGTCCGCAGCGGCAATGCGTTATTACCAACCGTCTATTCCGACGAGCTTTACGACAATGCAATCCCGATTATTGATAAACTGTCGCTGCTAATGCCACATACTTCCCCGGCATCCAGAAAAAGGCTCACGCTGTATACGGAATCGTTTATTTCACCGATCGTTATTCCCGACGTTACGGAAAAAATAATCAACAATAACGCGGATATCAGTCTCCTGCATCTTACCGCTGATTTAAATGAGCAGAGTATTATTGAGCTGCTCACGATGCGGCAGGCTGATGTTGTTTTTTCTACCTTTTCCGTGGAATCAGGCAGTATTTCCTGTCACAAAATATGTGATATGCGGCTGGTACTGGCAGCGTCACAAAATAATACGTTGTATGGTCATTCGATCAGTGAGGAAATGTTCAGAAGTGCCAATCTGGTGGGCTACAACACTAAAAACGAGAAAATAATTTATCACCGCAGCATCGTGGATAAAAAATTCAGAACCGGGGATCGCTGCCTGCTAACCTCTTCTTTTACCGCGATCCTCACGATTGTCGCGAATACCCAATGTTTAGGGGTGATCCCGGAAAAAGTCTTCGCCACGCATGCGCCACTTTATGGCCTGAAAAAAATCAATACGCCGTTCCCGTTACCGCAATTCAGTATTTTTGCCTCATCGCGCAAAGAAACCAATACCCATAAGCTCCTGGCACCAATTCTCGCCGATTTACAAGCATCCTCCCTGTTCTGAAAACCAGGGAGAACACCCGTTGTGATTAAGGGTTAGACATGGATCCGGGTAATACGCCAAATATTATTGGCGTATTCCTGTACCGTTCTGTCCGACGAGAAGTACCCCATATTGGCAATATTATGCAGCGTTTTCGTCGTCCACTCACGGGGAGTACGATACAACTCATCCACAGAGTCCTGGCAATCAACATAGCGGCGATAATCCGCTAACACCTGATAATGGTCACCAAAGTTGATCAATGAATCGAGGATGTTGCGATACCGCCCAGGCTCCTGTGGACTAAACAGGCCGGTGCCAATTTGCGTCAGTGTCTGATGCAGTTCGGCATCATTCTCAAAAATCGTTCTTGGGTTATAGCCGTCACGTCGTAAGGCGTCGACTTCCTGCGCCGTATTACCAAAGATAAAGATGTTATCTTCGCCGACATATTCCTGCATTTCAATATTCGCCCCGTCCAGCGTGCCAATGGTCAACGCACCATTTAAGCCAAACTTCATATTGCTGGTACCGGAAGCCTCGGTCCCTGCCAGTGAAATTTGCTCGGAAAGGTCAGCCGCCGGAATAATTAGCTGCGCCAGGCTGACGCTGTAATCCGGGATAAACACCACCTTCAGCTTGCCGCCGATTTGTGGATCGTTATTCACCCGCTGTGCCACGTCATTTATTAAGCGAATAATCTGTTTCGCCATGTGGTACGACGAAGCAGCCTTACCGGCAAAGATATTCACACGAGGAACCCAGTTTTCCTCCGGTGCAGCTTTAATACGGTTGTAGCGTGTAATCACGTGGAGCACGTTCAATAATTGACGCTTGTACTCGTGAATACGCTTCACCTGTACATCAAACAGGGCCGCAGGATCCACCACCACCCCGTACTGGGTGGCAATATGGTGCGCCAGCCGCTGTTTATTTTTGTGTTTCGCGCGATGCACCGCATCGTTCACGCTTGGATAATCAATATACTGTTTCAGATCAGCAAGCTGCATCAGGTTAGTGCGCCAGTTCTGACCGATATTCTCATCCAGTACGTTTGCCAGCGGCGGGTTCGCCAATGCCAGCCAGCGACGGGCCGTCACGCCATTCGTGACATTAGTAAACCGCATCGGGAAGATACGCGCAAAATCAGCAAACAGTGATTCCGTCATCAATTTTGAATGTAATGCCGACACGCCGTTCACTTTATGACTGACCACGACGGCCAGCCAGGCCATCCGCACCACCCGGCCATGCGATTCATCAATTAACGAGACCCGTTTAAGCAGCTCACTGTCATCATGATATTTATCCGCCACGGATTTCAGGAAGCGATCGTTAATTTCAAAAATAATTTGCAAATGGCGCGGCAGGATCCGGCTCAGCATCTCTACCGGCCATGTTTCCAGCGCTTCACTCATCAAGGTGTGGTTGGTATAGGAGAAAATCTGACAAGTCACGTCAAACGCATCATCCCATGCAAATTGATGATTGTCGATTAACAGACGCATCAATTCCGGGATCGCCAGAACCGGGTGGGTATCATTAAGGTGAATCGCGATTTTATCAGCCAGGTTATGATAGGTCTTGTGCAGTTGATAATGCCGGCTCAATATGTCCTGAATGGTCGCTGAGGCCAAAAAATAAGCCTGGCGTAGGCGCAGCTCGCGCCCGGCGTCGGTGGAGTCATCCGGGTACAGCACCCGCGAGATCTTTTCAAAATGGTATTTGTTTTCCACTTCAACGGTAAAATCATCATTCAGATTTACTTTGCCTGAATTAACTTCACTATTAACCTGCACATTCCACAAGCGCAATGTATTGGTGCTGTCGGTGTTATAACCTGGGACAATCTGGTCATGCGCTACGGCCAGAATATCCTCGGTCTCAATCCAGCGGACTTTGCTGCCTTCCTGCTGAACACGACCGCCAAAGCGCACTTTATAGTGGGTATTATGACGCTTAAATTCCCACGGATTTCCGTATTCTAGCCAATAGTCCAGCGACTCCTTCTGCACCCCATTAACGATATTTTGTTTGAACATACCGTAGTTGTAACGGATACCGTAACCGCATCCCGGTAAACCCAACGTGGCCAGCGAGTCAAGGAAACAGGCCGCCAGACGTCCGAGACCACCATTGCCAAGCCCTGGATCGTTTTCTTCGTCAATCAGCTCTTCCAGATCCAGCCCCATGGCCTCGAGCGCGCTGTTCACTTCGTCATAAATCCCCAGAGACAGCAGCGCATTCGACAATGTACGCCCAATCAGAAACTCCATCGACAGGTAATAAACCTGGCGGGCATCCTGAGAGAATTGCGCCCGGTTTGAACGATGCCAGCGTTCGACCATGCGATCGCGCACGGCATATAGCGTAGCGTTTAACCATTCACGTTTAGTGGCAATGGCCGGATCTTTACCAATGGTAAATAAGAGTTTATTGGCAATATCATCCCTGAGTTTATCAACATCAATTTCGGCGGCTGTAGGAAGTGGGGAAATATACATATCAGCGTGACCTCGCAGAATCGGACAGGGGCAGAAAAATAAAATAAAAATAAAACACAAATAAATTTATGAGCGTTGATTCTTTTGCGGACTCACTTCATGACGAGTAATAGAATGAAATTCATTCATTAATAAGCGCCAGCTTAAACCAGTGGCGAGCGAAATATAATACAAGCTCACGCCATTAGCATAAAGGGTTCTCGCCATTTTAAGTTTTGACTGCAAAGCAATATCTTTCAAATTTAACCTCATGAATAACGCTCGACATATTAAATTTAGAAGACTTCTTCTCTATAGCCAAGAAGTGACACTTAAAGCCGGAATTAGACTCTCTAAATACCTTGCTCCTGCCGATAAGCCAATTACCGGCACTCCCCATTTAGAGCGTCCGACTTATGAACATCAGAGATAGATGTCACGCGATGGCATCTGTATAATCCCCCGATTACGAGCAATGTACAGTATAAGAAAATGGCAAAAATTGGTTTTATTTCACTAGGTTGTCCGAAAAACCTCGTTGATTCTGAGCGCATCCTGACTGAACTTCGTACCGAAGGTTATGACGTGGTGCCGAATTACGACGACGCGGATATGGTTATCGTTAACACCTGCGGCTTTATCGACAGCGCGGTACAAGAATCACTGGAAGTGATTGGCGAAGCGCTGAACGAGAACGGCAAGGTGATTGTCACCGGCTGTCTGGGCGCGAAAGTCGATCAGATCCGTGAAGTTCACCCGAAGGTGCTGGAAATCACCGGACCGCACAGTTACGAGCAGGTTCTGGAACACGTTCACCATTACGTGCCAAAACCAAAACATAACCCGTTCCAGAGCCTGGTTCCTGAGCAGGGCGTCAAGCTGACGCCGCGTCATTACGCCTATCTGAAGATCTCTGAAGGGTGCAATCACCGCTGCACGTTCTGCATCATTCCGTCCATGCGCGGCGATTTGGTCAGCCGTCCCATCGGCGAGGTACTCAGCGAGGCCAAGCGCCTGGTTGATGCGGGCGTCAAAGAGATTCTGGTTATCTCCCAGGATACCTCCGCTTACGGCGTGGATGTGAAGCACCGCACCGGCTTCCATAACGGTGAGCCAGTGAAAACCAGCATGGTTGATCTGTGCGAGCAGCTGTCGAAACTGGGTATCTGGACTCGTCTGCATTACGTCTATCCGTACCCGCACGTCGATGATGTCATCCCGCTGATGGCGGAAGGCAAAATCCTGCCGTATCTGGACATCCCGCTGCAGCACGCCAGCCCGCGTATTCTTAAGCTGATGAAGCGCCCAGGTTCGGTAGACCGCCAGTTAGCGCGTATTAAGCAGTGGCGTGAAATCTGCCCTGAACTGACCCTGCGTTCAACGTTTATCGTCGGCTTCCCGGGTGAAACCGAAGAAGACTTCCAGATGCTGCTCGATTTCCTGAAAGAAGCGCGTCTGGATCGCGTCGGCTGCTTTAAATACAGCCCGGTAGAAGGTGCGGGGGCCAATGAGCTGCCGGATCAAATCCCGGAAGAGGTGAAAGAAGAACGCTGGAACCGCTTTATGCAATTGCAGCAGCAGATCTCTGCTGAACGCTTGCAGGAGAAAGTCGGCCGCGAAATTCTGGTCATCGTCGATGAAGTTGACGAAGAAGGCGCGATTGGTCGCAGCATGGCAGACGCCCCGGAAATCGACGGCGCGGTGTATATGAATGGCGAAACCAACGTGAAGCCTGGCGATATCATCCGCGTGAAAGTCGAAAACGCAGACGAATACGATCTGTGGGGCAGCCGCGTTTAACTCATCGTCACCTAACAGTAGGCCGGATAAGGCATTTATGCCGTCCTCCGGCCTACTGTTTATCCTTTAATCTTCGGGTCCAGCGCGTCGCGCAGGCCATCACCCAATAAGTTAAACGCCAGCACCGTCAGGAATATTGCCACCGCCGGGAATATCGCCACGTGTGGAGCAATCACCATATCCGCCCGCGCTTCGTTGAGCATCGCGCCCCACTCCGGCGTCGGTGGCTGAGCACCCAATCCCAGGAACGACAAACTCGCGGCGGAGATGATCGACGTCCCGATGCGCATGGTAAAAAAGACCACGATCGACGAGACCGTCCCCGGCAAAATATGGTTGAAGATAATGGTCGTATCGCTGGCGCCAATGCTGCGCGCCGACTCAATAAACGTCTGCTGTTTGAGCACCAACGTATTCCCACGCACCAGTCGCGCAAAGGCTGGAATGGAGAAGATAGCGACGGCAATTATCACGTTAGCAATGCCGCTGCCGAGCACCGCCACCACCGCTATCGCCAGCAGAATACCCGGAAAAGCGAATAGCACATCGCAGATACGCATAATCAACCGATCCCACCAGCCTTCGTAATAACCTGCCAGCAGACCCAACACCGTACCTATGGCCGCGCCAATAAATACGGCAAACACCCCTGCCGCCAGCGAAATTTGCGCGCCAACCAGCACGCGGCTAAAAATATCCCGCCCCAGCGAATCGACGCCAAACCAGTGCAACATCGACGGCCCATCATTGAGGCGGTCATAGTCGAAGTAATTCTCGGCATCAAACGGCGTCAACCAACGGGCAAATATCGCCACCAGGATCAAGGCCAGCACGAATAACCCGGCGATCATCGCCACACGCTGGCGACGAAAACGCCGCCAGAACTCGTGCCACGGCGTGCGGATCTGTTCAGGCTTAACGAGCGGCATTGCATTTAAAATCGCCTGTCGGCGCCAGTTAAAAAATCGCATCCTTACTTGTACCTGATAGCCGGATTAATGGCGGCATAGAGCACATCCACCACTAAGTTAATAAGAATAAACTCCAGAGAAAATAACAGCACCTCGGCCTGAATCACCGGGTAGTCTCGCATTTCAACCGAGTCCACCAACAATCGTCCGAGCCCTGGCCAGTTAAAGACTTTCTCAACCACAATGGAGCCACCAAGCAAAAAGCCAAACTGCAGCCCCATCATCGTGACGACCGGGATCATCGCGTTACGCAAACCGTGTTTTAACACCACCCAGGTTTCACTCACCCCTTTTGCCCGCGCGGTGCGCATGTAATCTTCGCTGAGCACATCGACAAACGAGGCGCGGGTAAAACGCGCCAATACCGCTGCCACCGCAGCGCCCAGCGTGATAGAGGGCAGGATATAATGCTGCCAGGAATCCGCGCCCACGGTGGGTAACCAGCCGAGCTCCACGGAAAAAATCTGCATTAACAGCATGCCGAGGGCAAACGCCGGGAAGGAGATCCCGGTGACCGCAAGGGTCATACTCAACCTGTCCGGCCAGCGATTTCGCCATACGGCGGCGATGATCCCTGCCGTCATGCCAAACAAGACCGCCCACGTCATGCTGGCAATCGTCAACCAGAATGAAGGCATAAAGCGGCTGGCAATCTCTTCAGCAACCGGACGACGCGACACCATCGAGGTGCCAAAGTCACCTTGCAACACGTTCGTCATGTAATGCCAGAACTGAACATGCAGAGGCTGGTCCAGACCCAACTGCTGGCGCACCAGCTCAATCACCTCAGCGTCGGCCTCCGGTCCGGCAATCAACCGGGCCGGATCGCCAGGCAGCAAATGAACAAATAAAAACACCAGCACCGCGACGATAAGTAGCGTTGGAATCAACCCCAGCAGGCGCTTGAAAACATAATTAAGCATCAGACTCCCTTCGGCGGCCCCCGCTGTTCAGGGGCCGAATGAATAGCTTATTGCAAATCCGCATCATCAAAACTAAATCCGGTGTCCGGCATAATCCAGAATCCGGTCAACTTGGTACTGTGCGCAGAGATCAGTTTCTCCACCACCAGCGGGATCCACGGCGACTCTTTCCAGATGATATCCTGTGCATCTTTGTACAATCGCGCTTTTTCGCTCGGATCGTTCGTTTGCAGTGCCGCGGCTAAATCGCTGTCCACCTGCTTGTTACTGTAAAACGCCGTATTAAACAACGTTGGCGGCCAGTTTTGCGAAGCAAACAGCGGTGATAATGCCCAGTCAGCTTCGCCCGTCGACGCCGACCAGCCGGTGTAGAACATCCGTACCCCGCTCTCTTTCTGCGCCTTACCTTCAACTTCTGCCGCCCGCTGTCCGGCATCCATCGCCGTCACCTGCGCCTTCACGCCGACCTGCGCTAACTGCTGCTGGGTAAATTGCAGCACTTTCTGCGCGGTGCTGTGATTATGCGATGACCACAGCGTGGTGGTAAAGCCGTTGGGATAACCCGCCTCTTTCAGCAACTCACGGGCTTTCGCCGGATCGTAAGGCCACGGCGTATAGCTTTGCGCGTAGGCTATCGCGGGCGGCAGCACGCCGGTCGCCGGTGTGGCGTAACCGGCAAATGCCACTTTTACCAACGCCTGGCGGTTAATGGCATAGTTCAGCGCCTCACGCACCTTCGGATTATCAAACGGTTTTTGCGTCACGTTCATGCTGATATAACGCTGCATGATCGACGGACTGGCAACCAGTTCCAGGTTTTTGTTCTTCGCCAGTAATGCGGCCTGCTCGTAAGGGATCGGGAAGGCAAATTGTGCCTCGCCGGTCTGCAACATCGCCGCACGGGTGTTATTGTCGGTCACCGGACGCCAGGTAATCGTATCAAGCTTCGGCAGGCCCTGCTGCCAGTAACCAGCGAACTTTTTCACCTTCACAAAATCGGTCTGATTCCAGGTTTCAAGCTGATAAGGCCCGGTACCCACCGGATGGAAGCCGATATCTTTACCGTATTTCTTCAGCGCCGCCGGCGATATCATTGCCGTTGCCGGGTGCGCCAGGATATTAATAAACGCCGAGAACGGCTGTTTCAGCGTGATCTTCACCGTCGTCGCATCAACGGCCTCGGTGTTAGCGATATTTTTATACAGGTTATAGCGTTTAAGATGATTTTCCGGATTGCTGGCTCGCTCAAGGTTAGCTTTCACCGCCTCTGCATTGAAATCGGTGCCATCCTGAAACTTCACCCCCTGCCGCAGTTTGACGGTATAGGTTAAGCCGTCATCGGAAACGGTATAGCTTTCTGCCAGCACATTTTTCAGCTTCATCTCTTTATCAAGACCGAAAAGCCCCTGATAAAACGACTTCGCCACCGCCTGCGACAGCGTGTCATTCGCGTCATAGGGATCGAGCGTAGTAAAATTAGACCCTACCGCCACCACCACGTCTTTAGCCGACCAGGCAGGGGACGCAGCCAGTGCAGAGGCAACCCCCAGCGCAACCAGCCATTTACGAGCAACAATTTGTCTCATGTTATTCTCCTGAACCCTGCCTGTTATAGACGCGAAAGCGCATTTTCCACCTGCGGACGCGCAACATAATGCCCTGGCCCCACTAACTGGAGTGACACCGGGGAAATCTCTTCTCCGCGTTTGCGGATATTGCTGGGGATATCATCCGACAGCAGCACCCGCTGCGGCCGCTGATGAGAGGGATCGGCAACCGGAACCGCCGCCATTAATTTGCGGGTATACGGATGCTGCGGATTTTCAAACACCGCCCGACGGGGACCAATCTCGACAATCTGCCCCAGGTACATCACCGCCACACGGTGGCTGATACGTTCGACCACCGCCATATCGTGAGAAATAAACAGGTAGGCGATGCCCATTTCCCGCTGGAGATCGAGCAACAAATTAATAATCTGCCCACGAATCGAGACATCCAGCGCCGAAACTGATTCATCGGCAATGATCACTTTTGGATTGAGCGCCAGCGCCCGGGCAATACAGATACGCTGACGTTGGCCACCGGAAAACTCGTGCGGATAGCGCCAGGCGTGTTCAGGGAGTAGCCCCACCCGCTCCAGCAGCCAGGCGACCCGTTTTGCCGCGGCGTCCCCTTGCAGTAGCCCGTGCACCCGCAGCGGCTCGAGAATGGAATAACCTACCGTCTGACGCGGGTCGAGCGACGCATAGGGATCCTGGAAAATAAACTGAATATCCCGACGGAGCGGCTGAAGCTTGCTGCTGGCCAGCGTGTCTATCCGCTGACCGTTAAAGGTAATCTCCCCGTGCTGAGACTCCACGAGTCGCAACAACGCCCGTCCGGTAGTAGATTTACCACAGCCGGACTCCCCGACCAGCGAGAGCGTTTCGCCTGGCCACAGATCAAAACTGACGTTTTCCACCGCGTGCACCTCGCGGGTCACGCGATTGAGAATGCCGCTGCGCAGCGGGAAACGCGTCACCAGATTACGCACCTGCAGGATCGGCTCGCCCGCCACCACCGTGTCCTGTTCAGTCTGCGGTTCACGGTGGTCGGGGTCCTGCAGCGAAATCAACGGGAAACGGCGCGGCAGTTCATGTCCGCTCATGGCCCCGAGCTGCGGCACGGCAGCCAGCAGCGCTTTGGTATAGGGATGTTGCGGGGCGTGAAAAATCTGTTCCACGCTGCCCGTTTCTACAGCTTCACCCTGATACATCACCAGGACGCGGTCGGCAATATCGGCAACCACGCCCATATCGTGGGTGATAAAAATCACCCCCATGGCCATGTCCTGCTGTAATACTTTAATCAGCTGCAGGATCTGCGCCTGAATGGTGACATCCAGCGCGGTGGTCGGCTCATCGGCAATCAATACCGCCGGACGGCACGACAGCGCCATCGCAATCATGACCCGCTGGCGCATACCGCCAGAAAGCTGATGCGGAAAGCGCGATAAAATGGCCCTCGACTCCGGTATCCGCACCTGGTCGAGCATCCGTTTGGCCTCTTCCATCGCCGCCTCACGGCTAGCCCCCTGATGCAAACGAATCGACTCGGCTATTTGCTCGCCGACGGTGAACACCGGATTGAGCGACGTCATCGGCTCCTGGAAGATCATCGCGATATCCGCCCCACGCACATGGCGCATCTGCGACGCGCTCTGTTCGCCCAGTTCAATCACCTGCCGGTTGCGTCGCCGAAGCAACATCTCATCGCAGCTCACCTCTCCGCCCGCCTGTTCAATCAGGCGCATCAGTGACAGCGCGGTGACCGACTTTCCTGAACCGGACTCGCCAACAATCGCCAGCGTTTCCCCTCGCTTGAGGCGAAATGACAAATTGCGTACCGCACTGACCCGCTTCTGCTCCTGCGCAAACGCAATGTTCAGATTGCTAACCGCCAGTACATCGTTGGCGTCAAGCTCATCACTGTGTGGCAACGGTATCTCCTTTCTCCCGGTAAATACCGGTGGTTGGCGTATCGCCAGCGTATCCCCAGGCACGGTACATGCCTTCACTGTTAAACGGTAAGGCCACGTTACCTTCATGATCGACGGCAATAAGCCCGCCGCTACCGCCGAGCGCCGGTAATTTTTCCATGACTACGCGTTCGCAGGCCTCTGACAAGCTCAGCCCGCCATAATCCATCAGCGCGGCAATGTCATATGCTGCCAGCGCGCGTATAAACACTTCCCCGGTTCCGGTACACGAGACCGCCACGCTGGCATTATTGGCATAACAACCGGCACCTACTAACGGGCTATCCCCGACGCGCCCCGGCAGTTTGTTGGTCATGCCACCGGTCGAGGTCGCCGCCGCCAAATTACCGTACTTATCCAGCGCCACCGCGCCAACGGTGCCCATTTTGCTGCCCTCATCCAGCGGCGTACCGCCGTGATCGAGCACCGTTTCCCCCGCTGTACGTGCGGCCAGTAGCTGAGCATACCGCTCTGGCGTCGAGAAAATATCCGCACTCACGCGATCCATGCCCTGTGCATGGGCAAAATTCTCCGCCCCTTCGCCTATCATCATAACGTGCGGGCTTTTTTCCAGCACCAAACGGGCCGCGAGGATCGGGTTACGCAGGTGGCTGACGCCAGCGACGGCGCCCGCCTGCAGCGTATTTCCGTCCATCACGCAGGCATCCAGCTCATGGGTTTCATCACGGGTAAATACGGCGCCGATTCCGGCATTAAACAGAGGACACTCTTCCAGTAAGCGTACGGCTTCAGTCACCACATCCAGCGCGGTTTGGCCCGCCTCCAGCATTCGTTGCCCTACTTCAACGATATCTGACAATGACTGTATATAACGCAATTCCTGTTCCTGACTCAGCTGCGCGCGGGTGATTGCGCCAGCGCCGCCGTGAATTGCAATGACTGCTTTGCCCATTTTTATCGTCCATTTAGGTGGCAGGAAACGTGGTTATAAATAGCAGAATTTCGGTGAGTTATTGATTCGATTTTCGAATATAGAAAGATGCAGACGTCATGTAAAGATAAAGGCCTGCACCTAAGACTGAGGTGGCATACTGTCTGCGTCTGTTTTCTGACATAATGATCGGATTCGATTTTGCCTCGCAGGAGTCTTCTCATGGAATTTACCGCCGGACTGATGCCGCTCGAAACGGCACTTTCACAAATGCTGTCGTCGATTACCCCACTCACCGCCGTTGAAACACTGCCGCTGGTGGAATGCTTTGGTCGCGTGCTGGCAACCGACGTCGTCTCACCGATTGATGTGCCAGGATTCGATAACTCGGCAATGGACGGTTACGCGGTGCGTTTAGCGGATTTGCAATCCGGTCTGCCGCTTGCTGTCGCAGGTAAAGCCTTTGCCGGTCAGCCTTTTCATGGGGAATGGCCTGCGGGAACCTGCATCCGCATTATGACCGGCGCACCGGTGCCCGCCGGCTGCGAAGCCGTGGTGATGCAGGAACAAACAGAACAAACTGATGACGGTATTCGTTTTACCGCAGAAGTTCGCGCCGGACAAAATATTCGTCTGCGCGGTGAAGATATTGCTCACGGCGCGGTGGTGTTTGCCGCAGGGACGCGTCTGACAACCGCTGAGCTCCCGGTGCTGGCCTCGCTCGGTATTGCCGATGTGCAGGTTGTGCGTAAAGTGCGCGTGGCGCTATTTTCTACCGGTGATGAGCTACAGCTGCCAGGCCAACCGCTGGGTGACGGCCAGATTTATGACACCAACCGCCTGGCCGTACACCTGATGCTGCAACAGCTGGGCTGTGAGGTCATCAACTTAGGTATTATCCGCGACGATCCTCACGCCCTGCGCGCGGCGTTTATCGAAGCCGACAGTCAGGCCGATGTGGTGATAAGCTCCGGCGGTGTATCGGTCGGGGAAGCGGACTACACCAAAACCATTCTCGAAGAACTCGGCGAAATTGCCTTCTGGAAACTGGCGATTAAGCCGGGTAAACCGTTCGCGTTCGGTAAACTGAGCAACAGCTGGTTTTGTGGCCTGCCAGGTAACCCAGTCTCTGCAGCCCTCACCTTCTATCAACTGGTGCAACCGCTGCTGGCAAAACTGAGCGGAAATACCGCCAGCGGATTACCCCCACGCCAGCGCGTACGGACCGCATCACGCCTGAAGAAAACGCCTGGCCGTCTGGATTTCCAGCGCGGCGTATTGCAGCGTACGGCTGACGGCGAACTGGAGGTCACCACCACGGGTCATCAGGGCTCGCATATTTTCAGCTCTTTTAGCCTTGGCAACTGCTTTATCGTTCTGGAACGCGATCGCGGCAACGTTGAAGCCGGAGAATGGGTAGACGTCGAGCCATTTAACGCGCTGTTTGGAGGCCTGTAATGGCAGAACTCAGCGACCAGGAGATGCTGCGTTATAACCGGCAAATCATCCTGCGCGGCTTCGACTTTGACGGTCAGGAAGCGTTAAAAGAAGCGCGGGTGCTGGTCGTAGGACTCGGAGGACTTGGCTGCGCCGCAACTCAGTATCTGGCGGGCGCAGGCATCGGGCATTTAACCCTGCTCGACTTTGATACCGTGTCGGTTTCCAATCTTCAGCGACAGACGTTGCATAGCGACGCGACCGTCGGGCAGCCAAAAGTGGAATCGGCACGCGATGCGCTGGCGCGGATTAATCCACATATCACCCTCACACCGGTGAATGCGCTGCTTGACGATGCTGCGATGCATGCGTTGGTTGTAGAGCATGACCTGGTGCTGGATTGCACCGATAACGTCGCCGTGCGCAATCAGCTGAACGCCGCCTGCTTTACGGCAAAAGTGCCACTAGTGTCCGGTGCGGCCATTCGTATGGAAGGACAAATCACCGTCTTTACGTATCAGGAAGGTGAAGCCTGCTACCGCTGTTTGAGCCGCCTGTTCGGTGAAAACGCCTTAACCTGCGTGGAGGCCGGCGTGATGTCACCGCTGATTGGCGTGATCGGGTCGCTGCAAGCGATGGAAGCCATCAAGTTACTGGCAAACTTCGGTAAACCGGCAAGCGGTAAAATCGTGATGTACGATGCGATGACCTGCCAGTTCCGGGAGATGAAGCTGATGCGCAACCCGGGGTGTGAGGTTTGTAGTCGGTAAAAAAGTCGGGTGGCAGCTTCGCCTTACCCGACCTACAACGGCTCGAACGTAGGCCGGGTAAGCGTTAGCGCCACCCGGCAACAGCATCAGATCGACGTACGTCCAAATGCGCTCTGCCAGTCGTGCGCAAATTTCGCCATGGCGGCATCCACGGCCGGGGAGCTAATTAGCTGCTGCGCCACATCCAGCGGCAGCGTAATGGCTTCACAGCCAGCTAACAGGCAGTCCAGCGCCTGACGCGGGGTTTTAAAACTGGCAGCCAGTACTTTGGCGTGCGGCGCGTGCATTTTCAGTAAGTTCTGTAAATCAACCACCGTCTGAATACCATCCCCGCCCTGCGCATCCACGCGGTTAACATACGGCGCAATGTATTCGGCCCCTGCCAGCGCAGCTAACAGCCCCTGTGCTGCACTGTAAACCGCGGTGCCCAGCGTTGGGATCCCCTCTTTCTTCAGCAGCTTAATCGCCGCCAGCCCTTCTGCGGTCACCGGTACCTTCACCACGATATCGGGAATCATTGCCCGCAGTTTATGCGCGTCGCTGACCATGCCCTCAGCGGTCGTTGCCATCACCTGAGCAAACAAACGCCCCTGCCCGCCAATCGCGTCATGCAGTTCCGGGAGTAACACCTCCAGCGCCTTTCTACCTGCCGCCACAATACTCGGGTTTGTGGTGACACCTGCCAGCGGAAAAATACGCGCCAGGGTTTTCACCGCATCCACATCAGACGTATCTAAATAGAGTTCCATAACCGTTCCTCAAAACTGATCGTTAGCATGAATCAACGGTAGCACGACGAAACCGCGCGGTTAGTTGACTCACGTCAATATAACTTTCATTCGAAAGTAATTTAATCTTTATACGAAAGAAGAGAGGCCGCTTATGATTTTCAATATCCAGCGCTATTCCACCCACGATGGTCCCGGTATCCGCACGGTAGTCTTCCTTAAGGGATGCTCTCTGGGTTGTCGCTGGTGCCAGAACCCAGAGAGTCGTGCCCGTACGCAGGATCTGCTGTATGACGCGCGTCTGTGTCTGGAGGGCTGTGACCTGTGTGTTCAGGCTGCGCCTGACGTCATTCAGCGCGCCCTCAACGGCCTGCTTATTCATCGTGAAAAATTGACCGATAAGTCGCTCACCGCACTGACCCACTGCTGCCCGACCCAGGCGCTTACCGTCTGTGGTGAAGTAAAAAGCATAGAGGAGATAATGTCCACCGTGCTGCGCGATAAACCCTTCTACGATCGCAGCGGTGGTGGGGTAACGCTATCCGGCGGTGAGCCATTTATGCAGCCGGAGCTGGCTGCGGCGTTGTTCAAAGCCAGCCATGAAGCGGGTATTCATACTGCGGTCGAAACCTGCCTGCACGTACCGTGGAAGTACATTGAACCTTCATTAGCGTACATCGATCTATTTCTTGCCGATTTAAAACACATCGCCGATGTGCCGTTTAAGCAGTGGACTGACGGCAACGCCGCTCGCGTGCTGGAGAATCTGAAAAAACTGGCCGCTGCCGGAAAAAAAATGATTATTCGCGTGCCGCTGATTCAGGGCTTCAATGCCAACGAAGAAGCCATTAAAGCCATTACCGATTTTGCCGCCGATAAACTTCACGTCGGTGAGATTCATTTTTTGCCCTACCACACCTTGGGCATCAACAAATACCACTTACTCAGCCAACCCTACAACGCCCCGGACAAACCGCTGGATGCGCCTGCACTGCTCGAATTTGCCCAGCAGTATGCCAGCCATAAAGGTTTAACCGCGACCCTACGAGGATAACCGCCATGACCACACTGAAACTGGATACACTCAGCGACCGCATCAACGCACACAAAACAGCCCTGATCCACATTGTGAAGCCGCCGGTATGTACCGAGCGCGCCCAGCACTATACCGAGATGTATCAGCAGCATCTGGACAAACCGATCCCGGTACGCCGCGCGCTGGCGCTGGCGCATCATCTGGCGGAACGGACTATCTGGATCAAACATGACGAGTTGATTATCGGTAATCAGGCAAGCGAAGTCCGCGCCGCACCAATCTTCCCGGAATACACCGTATCGTGGATTGAAAAAGAGATCGACGATTTGGCCGACCGACCAGGAGCCGGCTTTGCGGTCAGCGAAGAGAACAAGCACGTACTGCATGAAATCTGCCCGTGGTGGCGCGGTCAGACCGTACAGGATCGCTGCTACGGCATGTTTACCGACGAACAAAAAGGTCTGCTGGAAACCGGCATCATCAAAGCCGAAGGCAACATGACTTCCGGCGATGCGCACCTGGCGGTGAACTTCCCGCTACTGCTGGAAAAAGGCCTTGATGGTCTGCGTCATAAAGTCGACGAGCGTCGTTCGCGCATTAACCTGACCTGCCTGGACGATCTCCATGGCGATCAGTTCCTGAAAGCCATTGATATCGTACTGGATGCCGTCAGCCTGCATATCGAACGTTTCGCCAGCCTGGCACGTAAAATGGCAGCAACTGAAACCCGTGAAAGCCGTCGCGATGAGCTGCTGGCAATGGCAGAAAACTGCGATGTCATCGCCCACGAACCGCCAAAAACCTTCTGGCAGGCACTGCAACTGTGCTATTTCATCCAGCTTATCCTGCAAATCGAATCGAACGGGCACTCGGTGTCGTTTGGCCGCATGGACCAGTATCTCTACCCGTTCTATCGTCGCGACGTGGAGCTGAACCAGACGCTAGACCGCGAGCACGCCATTGAGCTGCTGCACAGCTGCTGGTTGAAGCTGCTGGAAGTGAACAAAATCCGCTCCGGCTCCCACTCGAAGGCATCCGCGGGCAGCCCGCTGTATCAAAACGTCACTATCGGTGGTCAGAATCTGGTTAACGGCCAGCCAATGGACGCGGTCAATCCGCTCTCCTATGCCATTCTGGAGTCCTGCGGTCGTCTGCGTTCAACCCAGCCGAACCTCAGCGTGCGTTATCATGCCGGGATGAGTAACGATTTCCTTGATGCCTGCGTGCAGGTCATTCGCTGCGGCTTTGGCATGCCGGCGTTTAACAACGATGAAATTGTTATCCCGGAATTCATTAAGCTGGGTATTGAGCCGCAAGATGCCTACGACTACGCAGCCATTGGCTGCATCGAAACCGCCGTGGGCGGGAAATGGGGTTACCGCTGCACCGGCATGAGCTTTATTAACTTTGCCCGTGTGATGCTGGCCGCGCTGGAAGGTGGTCGCGATGCCACCAGCGGTAAGGTGTTCCTGCCGCAGGAAAAGGCGCTCTCTGCAGGTAACTTCCACAACTTCGACGAGGTGATGACCGCCTGGGATACGCAGATCCGCTACTACACGCGTAAATCCATCGAGATTGAGTATGTGGTTGATACCATGCTGGAAGAAAACGTCCACGACATCCTGTGCTCTGCGCTGGTGGATGATTGCATTGAGCGGGCGAAGAGCATTAAACAGGGCGGCGCAAAATATGACTGGGTATCCGGTTTGCAGGTCGGGATTGCTAACCTTGGCAACAGTCTGGCTGCCGTGAAAAAGCTGGTCTTCGATCAGGGTGTTATCGGTCAGCAGCAGCTGGCGGCAGCCCTGGCAGATGACTTTGCAGGCCTCACGCATGAACAATTACGCCAGCGTCTGATCAACGGCGCACCGAAGTACGGTAACGATGATGACAGCGTCGACACCCTGCTGGCCCGCGCTTACCAGACCTATATCGACGAACTGAAGCAATATCATAATCCGCGTTACGGTCGCGGTCCGATCGGTGGTAACTATTACGCCGGAACTTCCTCCATCTCGGCAAACGTACCGTTTGGCGCGGCAACAATGGCAACGCCGGATGGCCGTAAAGCGCATACCCCACTGGCAGAAGGCGCCAGCCCGGCCTCCGGTACCGACCATCTCGGTCCAACGGCGGTGATTGGCTCAGTGGGCAAGTTGCCGACCGGCGCGATCCTCGGCGGGGTGCTGTTAAACCAGAAGCTGAATCCGGCTACACTGGAAAATGAGTCCGATAAGCAGAAGTTAATGATCCTGCTGCGTACCTTCTTTGAAGAGCACAAAGGCTGGCATATTCAGTACAACATCGTCTCTCGTGAAACGCTGCTGGAAGCGAAAAAACACCCAGATCAGTACCGTGACCTGGTGGTGCGTGTAGCTGGCTACTCCGCCTTCTTCACTGCCCTGTCTCCGGATGCGCAGGACGATATCATCGCCCGAACAGAGCATATGCTGTAATTTCCCGTAGGCCGGATAAGACGTTTTCGCGTCGCTATCCGGCAGCGATACCGCCTCAATGCCGGATGGCGCTGACGCTTATCCGGCCTACAACTGTGCTGTAATAGACGACGGGGAAACTTTCATTCGAAATTAAATTTGTGCTACAGGTCACATTGTTATTAGAATGTTTCTGGTTGCAGTGAAAGCCAGGAGCATATATGACCATCAACGTTATCGTCACCGACATGGACGGCACTTTTCTCGACGATGCCAAGCAGTACGATCGCCAGCGATTTATGGCGCAGTATCAGCAATTGAAAAAACGAGATATTGAATTTGTCGTGGCCAGCGGCAACCAGTATTACCAGTTGATCTCCTTTTTCCCTGAACTCAAAGACGAAATCTCTTTTGTCGCAGAGAACGGCGCGCTGGTGTATGAACACGGCAAACAACTTTTTCATGGTGAGCTTACCCGCCACGAATCCCGTATTATCATCGGCGAGTTATTGAAGGATAAGCAGCTGAATTTTGTCGCCTGCGGACTGCAAAGCGCCTACATCAGCGAAAATGCCCCGGAGGCGTTTGTGGCGCTGATGTCAAAACACTACCATCGTCTGAAACCGGTTAAGGACTTTCAGGACATCGATGATGTGCTGTTCAAGTTCTCACTGAATTTACCTGATGGGCAAATCCCGTTGGTTATTGACCATTTGCATACAGCCCTCGACGGTATCATGAAGCCGGTGACCAGCGGGTTTGGCTTTATCGATCTGATAATCCCAGGTTTACATAAAGCCAACGGTATCAGCCGCCTGCTTAAACGCTGGAACCTGTCACCGCAGAATGTAGTTGCCATTGGTGATAGCGGCAACGATGCGGAAATGCTGAAAATGGCACACTATTCCTTTGCCATGGCTAATGCCGCCGACAGCATTAAAGCAATTGCCCGCTACCAGACCGATGACAACAATCATCAGGGCGCACTGAACGTGATTCAGGCCGTACTCGACAACACCTCACCGTTTAACGGCTGACATAAACCCGGAGTCCGTACTCCGGGTTTTACATCCCCATCAGAAATCCTCCAGCTCAGCGCGAGCGTGGGCAGAAACAATGTATTGCCCGATAAGCGTCAGCAGCGCTTGCGCATCCAGCTTAACCTTTCCATTTTCCTGCTGGCGTAACACATCACCGGCCACCACGATTGCAACCGCATGTTTTCGCGGGTTAAAGCGAATAACCTGCATAAACCGTTTGGTGGTGAGAGTCGGTTGATAATCATCGTCCATGAAGAGTTCAATCGTCATCGAACTGGAAATAATCGTCAGGTTATAGTCGGCAATATTTTTTAGCGGTAGCGGCTGAGGCAACCACGGGCTGGCGATCGCGTCCTGCGTCAGCACCAGCAGCGGCTGTCGCGTTCGTCGTAAGGTGATAATGCCCAACAGCCCAAAGGTAATTCCGCCGAAAGGAATCAACCCGCACCAAGGGCTGACCGTTTTGAACAGCAGCAAAGCCCCACCGCCCAACAGCATTACCAGGCCCGCAATTATCATATACCATGCCACTTTCGCACTCACCCACAGCGCCACCGAGCCTGTTACCAGCCCGGCTTCGGCTTCAAGTGTCTGGCGATAGACCTTACGTTGCGCGGTGATTTTTGTCGACAGGGTGCGTGAAAGCGATAGGCTCAACGCATCCGCATCGGCGAATAGACCACCGAAAAAAGCGTTATCACCTGCGGCAACCGGGCGTAAAGCCCGCGCCAGAAGTTCACTATCGAGCGGTACTGTCAGTGCCGCAATACGTTCACGCGTCGTCGGATGGCTATCCATTGGATGCGCTATTTCATTATCGAGACTGTTCTGCAGCGCAAACGGTCCGATTTTCTGTAACGCGACAAGCAGATCGACAAGCCAGTTGGTGCTGGTCACACGCCCATGCAAAAGCTCCCCCAGAAATCGGGAAACCGGAACATCCAGCACCGATATCCGCAGTAACGCCGACGCGAACGCCGCTGGAGATGAGACTTTTGCACCCATATTATCCGCCGCATATTCACGGATCCTGGCCCAGTCACTGACCGCTTCATGGAAGGTCTGCAAAAACCATAGCCCCATATCCAGCGACGGGCGCAGTACGATGCGGTCAAGCCAGGAAAACCCCTGCGAGCTGTTCGCCATCTGTTCAAGACTGTTTTGCATCCCGGCATACAGAGGAACGAAGCGCAGGCTGTATTGCGTATCCTCGCCGGTAAAATGTCCCAGCTCATGGCCAATCACCGCTGCCGCTTCCGCGTCATCCAGCAATGCCATATAGGTTAGCGGCAAGTGGAGCGTATTACCCGTGAGTCGTTTGCCCTCTTCAATTTGTACGGTATTGGCGGTGACAAAGAAGCCGTCAAAAAATCCGACCACGATATTGTCAGGCAGCGTCAACTCTGCACGCCGGGTGACGTCACGTATCCATTGCCAGAGCGCCGGGTTATTCGCGACGGTGACATTCACCCCGTAAATCTCCGTATCGTCAGGTTGAAAGAGAGCGAAACAGCGTCTGATGGAAGTCAGACTTTTTAATAGCATCCAGAGGATCGCACCGACGGCGACCAGGATTACCGCCGCCAGTTTGAACCCACCCGCCCCGCCAAAATGCGACATCAGCCAGGTAACTTCCGATAACGCCAGACAAATCGCCGCCAGTCCGCAGGTCATAATTTCAGCGGCCATCATAAAAGGCAACAGGCGACGGCAACGCGTAAATGTGCGAATCAAGATGCTTTGGGAATGGCGCGAAGCGCGGGCGCTGGTTGTACATAGCCCCACTGCCGCCTCCACAACAAGCAAAGCCGCACCGCCAAGCGCTATCGCCAACATCGCTAGCGTCTGTCGGAGCAGCCCCTCAGCATCGCCTTCGAGAACATCGGCTACCCGCCAGTACTGCCATAGCGCATAACTAAGAATGCAGACTGGAACAGTGAAGAGATGAAGCGTGCCTTTTCTTTCCATTGAAAAATATCCTTTTATCAACCGGCACCGCCCTCTTAGTGCTGGCCTTTAGCGGGCAAAATCTCCCAGAGCAAAGAAGTATAGATAGTCCCACTTGTTGCCGGTTAACGTTTTTATCCACCAGCCCCCATTTTATCGATAGGTCAGCCCAACGCTCACTTACCCATCCGCGCGCCTTACTGATTTTTAAACTTGCATTAACTTACTTTTAACTTATATTATCATTTGCAAGTTAAATTAGTTTCGAATGAAAGTTCATGCGAGGTGGTTATGGCTCTTACTTTTACCAGCGACACGTTGCCTGCCGATCACAAAGCGGCAATCCGTCAGATGAAGCGGGAACTGCGGGCGCAGCTTGGCGACGTCCAGCAGATCTTCAGCCAGCTTAGCGAGACCATCGCCACCCGCGTGGCGGAGATCAACGCGC
The DNA here is from genome assembly GCF_005281195.1 of Citrobacter sp. wls613. Taxonomy (NCBI): domain Bacteria; kingdom Pseudomonadati; phylum Pseudomonadota; class Gammaproteobacteria; order Enterobacterales; family Enterobacteriaceae; genus Citrobacter; species Citrobacter sp. wls613. Next base: position 197,850 of record NZ_SZXN01000080.1, on the reverse strand, counting down.
TTAAAGCACAGAGTGACGCGGTCTGGCCGGTACTGCCATACGCCGATATTCAGGCGGGCACCGTCACCGCTGTGCAGCGAGAACTGATTAAACGTCGTGGATGTGCGGTCATTAAGGGTCATTTCCCCCGCGAGCAGGCGCTGGGTTGGGATCGCTCAATGCTCGATTATCTCGACCGCAACCGCTTTGACGAGGTCTACAAAGGACCGGGGGACAATTTTTTCGGCACCCTGAGTGCATCGCGTCCTGAAATCTTTCCGATCTACTGGTCACAGGCACAAATGCAGGCCCGCCAGAGTGAAGAGATGGCTAACGCACAGTCGTTTCTTAATCGCCTGTGGACTTTTGAAAGCGAAGGTAAGCAGTGGTTTAACCCGGACGTCAGCGTGATCTATCCTGACCGTATTCGTCGCCGCCCGCCGGGAACCACCTCCAAAGGGCTCGGCGCACATACAGATTCCGGCGCACTGGAGCGCTGGTTGCTTCCGGCATATCAGCGCGTTTTTGCTTCTGTTTTTAACGGCAATCTGGCCGATTACGATCCGTGGCAGGCGGCGCATCGCACTGACGTCGAAGAGTATACGGTCGATAACACCACCAAATGTTCGGTGTTTCGCACCTTCCAGGGCTGGACGGCGCTTTCCGATATGTTACCGGGCCAGGGGTTGCTACATGTGGTTCCCATTCCTGAAGCGATGGCTTATGTGCTGTTACGCCCACTGCTGGATGATGTTCCGGAAGATGAGCTGTGCGGCGTCGCACCAGGAAGAGTACTGCCGGTTTCAGCGCAATGGCATCCCTTACTCATCGAGGCGTTAACCAGCATTCCGCAACTGGAAGCCGGCGATTCCGTATGGTGGCATTGTGATGTGATCCACGCCGTTGCGCCGGTGGAGGACCAACAAGGCTGGGGCAACGTGATGTATATTCCCGCCGCACCAATGTGCGAAAAAAATCTCGCCTATGCCCACAAGGTGAAGGCCGCGCTGGAGAAAGGTGCCTCACCGGGGGATTTCCCGCGTGAAGACTATGAAACAAACTGGGAAGGACGCTTTACCCTGGGGGATTTGAATATCCACGGTAAGCGCGCGCTGGGGATGGAATAATCCTTCCCCTTTCAACGCCTTTAAAACAGTCCGGTTTTCTTCATTACGTGATAAAAACCGGATATTTTTTTATTCTACTGATACTGCAACCAGTTTCCATTTATCATTTTCTTTGAGCATAGTAACGTTAATCTCGCCGGATTCTCCATTTTTAAAAACAACGCTTCCAGACAAAGAACCAACATCATTTTCTACGTTGAAACTATCAAAACTGTATTCACTAATATCATCAAAATGAATAGACTCGGTTACAAGCTTAAAATCCTCACTGTCCATTTGTCTTTGCAGAGAAGAAGAGCTTGCCTGATAAGCCTGAACATATTGTCCATCACGGAGCAAGTCTATCTCTGATCGCGCAGCATCCTTCAATTCACCCATCGAAGAAAAGAGGAAAGTACCCAAGCCAATAAAAATAATCAGTGCGGCAATCACCGCTCCCGCAATAACAAATTTTCTTTTTTTCTTGTCTGCTAACAGACCACGAACCTGCCATCCCGCATCACGAGCCATATCAAAAATAGGGTCCGTAATTTCCGTTGATGCAAATTTATAGCTGTCAATTTTACCGAAGCTACCGTCTTCTTTTTTACCCCAGGATCCCCCAGCAGAAAACTCAAGACGTTTCCCGATTTGGACAGATTTGCTCAATCTGAACCCACCCAAATCTGCATCCCACTCAACATCGGTAGTTTTTTCCCGATAGCTAATCTGATTTTTACTTTCATTGAAAAACAGTCTTAGCTCATATTGTTTTTGCAATCCGTATTGACTGAAATAATCTTTCCACTCAGCATCTACGATATTCCAGGATGCAACGATATCATCGCCATCTTCACATAAAATGAAAGGATGCTCGTTGTTGTTGTTTAAACTCAGTAATTTTAATTTAAGATTGGCTAAAGAAAGCGGTTCCATCTGACTCATTTCCTTTCCTTGTGTAGGTAGTTATGGAAAGTATCTTAGCCACAATTGTGGCTAAGATTAATCAGCAGAACTTTTTTTCAGAAAAGTGCGGGGGTGGAATTATAAGTAAGTGACCGGGGTGAACAGGTGCAGCCAACACACCTGTAACACGAAAGACGACGGAATAATTATTCGACGCCTTTGCTACGCAGATAGTCTTCGTAGTTACCGGTGAAGTCGATCACGCGTTCCGGCGTAATCTCAATCACGCGGGTGGCCAGCGAGCTGACGAATTCGCGGTCGTGAGAAACAAAGATCAGCGTGCCCTGATACATTTCCAGCGCCATGTTCAGCGATTCGATAGATTCCATATCCAGGTGGTTGGTAGGTTCATCCATCACCAGAATATTCGGTTTCTGCATCATCAGCTTACCGAACAGCATGCGCCCTTTTTCACCACCGGACAGCACTTTAGCAGGCTTTTTGATATCGTCCTGGCTGAACAGCAGACGACCAAGGAAGCTGCGAACAACCTGCTCGTCATCGCCTTCTTGTTTCCACTGGCTCATCCATTCGAAAACGGTCATATCGTTTTCGAACTCATATTCGTGATCCTGCGCGTAGTAGCCGATTTGCGCATTCTCAGACCACTTAACGGTGCCATTATCCGGCTCCATGTCGCCGACCAGCACTTTCAGCATGGTCGATTTACCCACGCCGTTAGCCCCGATGATGGCAACCTTTTCGCCCACTTCCAACAGCAGATTGAAGTTTTTAAACAGCGGGCCGTTATCAAAACCTTTGGTCAGTGCTTCGACTTCCAGCGCGTTACGGAACAGTTTCTTATCCTGTTCGAAACGGATAAACGGGTTCTGACGGCTGGATGCTTTCACTTCGTCGAGCTTGATTTTATCAATCTGACGCGCACGAGAAGTCGCCTGACGAGATTTCGAAGCGTTGGCGCTAAAGCGGCTGACGAAGGATTGCAGATCGGCAATTTGCGCTTTTTTCTTGGCGTTATCGGCCAACAGACGCTCACGTGCCTGGGTTGCTGCCGTCATGTATTCATCATAGTTACCCGGATAAACACGCAGCTCACCGTAGTCCAGATCCGCCATATGCGTACAGACCATGTTCAGGAAGTGACGGTCGTGCGAAATGATGATCATGGTGCTGTCACGCTCGTTCAGCGTCTGCTCCAGCCAACGAATGGTATCAATGTCCAGGTTGTTGGTCGGTTCATCGAGCAGCAGGATGTCCGGGTTAGAGAACAGCGCCTGCGCCAGCAGCACACGCAGCTTCCAGCCTGGTGCCACTTCGCTCATCGGACCGTAATGTTGTTCTACCGGAATACCGACGCCCAGCAGCAGTTCACCGGCGCGGGACTCCGCCGAATAGCCGTCCATCTCGCCGTATTTAACTTCAAGATCGGCAACTTTGTAGCCGTCTTCTTCGCTCATTTCCGGCAGCGCATAGATACGGTCACGTTCCTGTTTCACTTCCCACAGTTCAGCGTGACCCATAATAACGGTGTCCAGAACGGTGAACTCTTCAAAAGCGAACTGATCCTGACGCAGCTTACCAATGCGTTCGTTCGGATCGAGGGAAACGTTACCCAGCGTCGGTTCGAGGTCGCCGCCGAGAATTTTCATAAAAGTGGATTTACCGCTACCGTTGGCGCCAATCAGGCCGTAACGGTTGCCGCCGCCAAATTTGACGGAAATATTTTCAAACAGCGGCTTACTGCCGAACTGCATGGTGACGTTGCTGGAAACTAACACTGGCGTATCCTGAAAGAAGAAATATGTGACGAACCGCTTATTATGCCATAAGTCTGGAATAAGATCGCGCCTCTCGTGCGTGAGGGTTAAAATGAAAGCAAAGGGAAAAAAATGTGATTTAGTACACATCCGAATTCCTTGTTGCTCCGAATGCACATATAATGCGTGCCCAACACTACATAAATCTCAACCCACTAGCCTGCTTGGCTTCAGAATCTCGCAAAAATGAATATGAAATTGACAACGCTTTTCGCGGCGGCGCTCGCAGTAGTTGGTTTTTGTAACACTGCCTCAGCCGTCACGTACCCGCTGCCTACCGATGGTAGCCGTTTGATTGGCCAGAACCAGGTCATCACCATTCCTGAAGGCAACACCCAACCGCTGGAGTACTATGCGGCTGAATACCAGATGGGTCTGTCCAACATGCTGGAAGCCAACCCGGGCGTGGATACCTTCCTGCCGAAGGGCGGCACCGTGCTGAACATTCCTCAGCAGCTGATCCTGCCGGATACCGTGCATGAAGGTATTGTTATCAACAGCGCTGAAATGCGTCTGTACTACTACCCGAAAGGCACCAACACCGTGATCGTTTTACCGATTGGTATCGGCCAGTTAGGTAAAGACACGCCGGTTAACTGGACCACCAAAGTTGAACGTAAGAAAGCCGGTCCGACCTGGACGCCAACCGCCAAGATGCACGCAGAATACCGCGCTGCGGGCGAACCGCTGCCAGCCGTTGTTCCGGCCGGTCCGGATAACCCGATGGGTCTGTACGCACTGTATATCGGTCGCCTGTATGCCATCCACGGGACCAACGCGAACTTCGGTGTTGGCTTACGCGTCAGCCACGGCTGCGTGCGTCTGCGTAATGAAGATATCAAGTTCCTGTTTGAAAACGTTCCAGTCGGCACGCGCGTCCAGTTTATCGATGAACCGGTAAAAGCGACGACCGAGCCAGACGGCAGTCGCTACATTGAGGTGCATAACCCACTGTCTACTACCGAAGAACAGTTCGAAGGCGGGGAAATCGTACCGATTACGCTGACCAAGAGCATTAAGAGCATCACCGCTCAGCCGGATGTCGACCAGGCCGTCGTTGAGCAGGCAGTCCAGAACCGTTCTGGTATGCCGGTTCGTCTGAACTAAGCATCAAAAAATGCCGGATGGCGGCTGTCGCCTTATCCGGCCTACAGATTAAGTAGGCCCGATAAGCGCTAGCGCCATCGGGCATAATCCTCACATCATCTGCAGCAAACCATATCCCACCAGCGCCGCCCAGCTCAGCATCGGCACCGAATACCAATGAAAACGCCACCAGATCCGTCGATCGTTTGCCATGCGTAAGGCAATAAGGTTCGCCAGCGATCCCGGTAACAGTCCAAAACCACCAATATTGACCGCCCAAGCCAGTAATACCGTTGGCGGGACGTAGTTCAGCAGCAAAATAGTGCTGGGCACATTACTGATAAATTGCGACAGGCCGATTGCCGTCAACCATAGACCGGGTTGCGAAAGCGTACCAACGTGGCCCGAAATGCCCTCGAGTACAGGTAACTGTGTCAACAGATGCACATCGATAAACATCGCCATAAACACCAGCAGCAGCGTCCAGTCCACACTTAAGATCACACGGCGAGCCAGCACCATAAAGCCCGCAGCGACAATCCCTAGCCCCCAAAGCTCAAGCTTGAGTTCCAGCGCCGTTAAAAAGACCAGATACAATGCCAGGCAACTCCACACCAGTCGGGGTTGCCAGTCAGGTGCAGACGTGCCGGTATGATAGTGCAACGTTTTACGCGGAAAACTAAACCAGCACAGCGCCACCAGCGTTAGCATCATCGCACCGGCGAGCGGCGCCATTTGCCAGGTAAACGCGGTAAATGACAGCCCGGATCGCCCCCACATCAGGATGTTCTGCGGATTACCGATCGGCGTCAGCAGCGATCCAGCGTTGACCGCCAGTGCCTCAAAAATAATCAGACGATTCACCGGGATCACGCACAGTTTTTTCAGGGTGATGGTGAGCGGAACCACAATAAACAGGGCAACATCGTTGGTCAGAAACGTCGACAGTAACGCCGCCGCCAGCACCATAAATATCGCCAGCTGACGTTCTGTTTTAAAGCGGCGGGTCATCTTGCGGCCTAGCACATCAAAATAACCGCTTAGCTCCACACCTTTGGTCAGAAGCATCAGCCCTGCGAGCGTAATAATCGTGTGCCAGTCAATGGCCCCCGGCCAGTTCCGGGGCGCAAACGGCGCGAACAGACTCAGTACACACCCGGTAATAATGAGTAGCTGGAAAAAACGATCGCGCTGCAATGCGCGTAATAAAGGAAAACTCATTCAGAGTCGGTGCCTTGCTGTTGGGTAAACCGGCTAAACGCCTCCAGCGTTTCCTTGCTCACGTGGTGTTCCATCCCTTCCGCATCGCGGCGGGCGATTTCCGGGCTGATGCCTAACATTAGCAAGAAATTTTCGACGATCTGATGACGCTCGCGACTCTCCTGCGCCAGCTTCTCGCCTTCTGCGGTTAAGAACACCCCACGCCATGGGATCATTTCAATCAACCCCACAGAAGCAAGACGCTTGAGCATCTTAGCAACGGTGGGCTGGGAAACGCCAAGCCGGGCGGCCATATCCACCTGACGCGCTTCTCCCACCTCAATAATGAGATCGGAAATCAGCTCCACGTAATCATCGATCAGTTCACGTCGGTGTGCCTCCCTGACCTGACGAAACCCTTCAACATGTTCCTCAACATTCACCAATTGCGTCACTTTTTTTGTTGTTGGCATACCTGCGCGACGACTCATTCTGCTTCCTCGTTCCTGTGACGCGTTAACAGCATCTGATTAGAGAGCGGCCATTGTAAACCAGAGTTGCTTGGGCACAAAAATTTAACGTTTTAGCAATAGCTATATAATATAGCCTGTGCTATATCTGTATATAATAAAGACATCCCTCAAGGACTGATGGGAATGTGAAGTCAGGAGGTTCATATGAATGAATTCAAGAGGTGTATGCGCGTGTTTAGTCACTCTCCCTTTAAAGTACGGTTAATGCTGATCGCGATGCTGTGCGACATGATCAACGGCAAACCGGAGCAGGATAAACCTTCCGGAAAATAATGCGGCGTCGCGGTACGCCGCTTCTTTTTCCTGCCGTCTCGTCGATACGGTGGTCAGTTTTTCTCCCAATAACCCTTCTTTTTGTCCGTTTTGCCATCCCCTTCGCAAAACATTTTCTTTGTAGTAGTTGACCTTCTCCCGTACACACTCTATCTTTTCGCAGCCCTGCGTATATTGCGGCTCGCAGATGCGGACCTCATCCCTCTTCTCGCTCTCTCAGGCAGGCAATGACCCTTTGCGCCAGGGTAAGCACATGGCGTTTTTGCAACAGTGGCATATGAATTTAACCCTCAAAGATTCGCTTATTGCTCGTAGCCGGGTGCTAAGCCCGTGGACTGGCTTTTATTTCTTACAGTCTCTGCTGATCAACCTCGCACTGGGCTACCCGCTTAGCCTGCTTTATAGCGTCGCCTTTACCTGCATACTGCTGCTGTTGTGGCAATATGCACCGCGCACGCAAAAAACGCTGATCGGCATTTGTTCACTGATTGCAGCAATGTATTTTCCATTTGGTCAGGCTTACGGCTCGCCCAACTTCAATACCCTGCTGGCGCTGCACTCGACCAACATGGAAGAGTCCACCGAAATCCTGACCATCTTCCCCTGGTACAACTACCTGGTTGGCGTGTTTATCTTTGCCCTCGGCGTGCTCGCCGTACGGCGTAAAAAAGTCGCGACGCAACGCCGCTGGAACAAATTCGACAGTCTGTGTTTGCTGGTCAGCATCGTGGCGTTTTTTGTGACGCCGGTGCAAAACCTCGCCTGGGGCGGCGTCTTCAAATTAAAAGATACCGGCTATCCGGTGTTTCGCTTTGCCAAGGACGTTATCGTCAATAATTACGAGGTTCTTGATGAACAAGACCGCATGGCGAAGCTGGCGAGCGTTAAAGACACCTGGACTGTGACGGCGGTGAAACCTAAGTACCACACCTATGTCGTGGTGATTGGTGAAAGCGCCCGTCGTGATGCGCTAGGCGCGTTTGGCGGCCACTGGGACAACACACCGTTTGCCAGCAGCGTTAACGGCTATATTTTTGCAGATTACATCGCGGCCAGCGGATCAACGCAGAAATCACTTGGCTTAACGCTGAATCGGGTGGTCGATGATAAGCCGCAGTTCCAGGATAACTTTGTCACCCTCGCCAACCGCGCCGGATTCCAGACATGGTGGTTCTCTAACCAGGGACAGATCGGTGAATACGATACGGCAATCGCCAGTATCGCCAAACGCGCTGACGAAGTTCATTTCCTGAAAAACGGTGACTTCGAAGCCGATAAGAACACCCGCGATGAAGCGCTGTTGAAGATGACTGCTCAGGTGTTAGAAACGGAGCGAACTCAACCCCAGCTCATCGTGCTGCACTTGATGGGTTCGCATCCGCAGGCCTGCGATCGTACCCAGGGAAAATACGAGACCTTCGTTCAGTCGAGAGAGACATCGTGTTATCTGTACACCATGAAGCAGACCGACGACCTGCTGCGCCAGCTCTACGATCAGCTGCGTAACAGCGGCGACAGCTTCTCGATGGTTTACTTCTCCGATCATGGGCTCGCCTTTAAAGAACGCGGTAAAGAAGTGCAGTATTTGGCACACGACGATCAGTTCCAGCAGAATTTCCAGGTGCCGTTTATGGTGATATCCAGCGACGATAAAGCACACCGAGTGATTAAAGCCCGTCGTTCCGCGAATGACTTCCTGAGCTTTTTCTCGCAGTGGACCGGGATCAGCGCGAAAGAAATTACCAACCGCTACCGCTTTATCTCGGAGAAAAAAGCCGGACCGGTGTATATCACCAACTTTAAATTACAGAAGGTGGACTACAACCATCTTGGTACCGATATCTTCGAGACCAAATCACGCTAACCGTGCAAATCACAGACAAAAAAAATCCGCCCCTCGAGGCGGATTTTTCATATCACCGAAGTGATTAGAAGCGGTAACCCACGCCAGCAATCCAGGTGCCAACGTCAACGCTACGAATACGGCTCTGCTCGTAAGAGAAGTCCAGAGCAACGTTTTCGATCGGGTTGAACTGCAGGCCCGCACCGTAAGAGAAACCGTAGTCGCTGGTGCTGTGGTTGTCAGCAGGAGATGCTGCGTTCTGGAATTTACCGTAGCCAACACCAACAACGCCGTAGATGCTTGCCCAGTCGTTCAGACGGTAAGCAGGACCTGCAGTGATGCCGTAGTATTGGGTTTTGTTGTAGTCGCCAGAAGCATCGGTACGATCTTTTTCAGTGTAAGTGAAAGAACCGATTACGCCCAGCGGGTTGTTGTCCTGCTCGTAGCGATACTTCAGGTTAAAACCGTTCATTTTGTTCGCAGCGCCCTGAGCATCGCTCTGAGCATAACCACCGGTCACGGTAGAAGTAGACGCAACAGCGGAACCTGCGGAGAAAGCCAGAACAGCGGCCAGTGCTGAAAGACATGCAATTTTTTTCATAACCACCTCAAATGTGCTTCAAGTAAATCTTAAGTTTTAAATATACCAAAAATTGATGGGAAACTCTTTGCGATTAGCGATGTCTAACGGGGGTTTTCATGTAACAGAACATTTCAAACACCCACTATCTCTTTCAATTAACATCACTTTTATAACGAATAATGCCATTATTGCGCGCACAATACGGCACATTCATCCGGAAAATTCCTAATCACGCAGATTATTAATCCATCACTTTCAGGCCATTGTACGGATCTGTGCAGTTTTTTTTTCAACGAATACTCAACCACCTGCGTGTATTTCCAGTACACTCGCTCTTTTACTTAAATTGACAGGAGAAAGGATGCTGGGGTCGTCACGTAAAACGCCAGTCTGGTTACCTATTTTGGTTCTGCTGATTGCAATGTCCTCTATACAAAGCGGAGCATCACTGGCGAAGTCGCTATTCCCTGTTGTCGGCGCACCAGGCGTTACCGCGCTACGTCTGGCACTGGGAACGCTAATCCTCATCGCATTCTTTAAACCCTGGCGGTTACGCTTTGCCAAAGAGCAGCGTCTTCCTCTGCTGTTTTATGGTCTGTCGCTGGGTGGGATGAACTATCTCTTCTACCTGTCGATTCAGACCGTCCCGCTCGGTATTGCCGTGGCGCTGGAGTTCACCGGACCGCTGGCAGTCGCGCTGTTCTCTTCCCGACGCCCAGTGGATTTCATTTGGGTCGCACTGGCCGTACTCGGGCTCTGGTTCCTGCTGCCGTTGGGTCAGGACGTGTCGCACGTCGACTTAACCGGAGCCGCATTGGCGCTGGGCGCAGGTGCCTGCTGGGCAGTCTATATTCTTACCGGCCAGCGTGCTGGTGAAGAGCATGGCCCGGCAACCGTGGCGGTAGGGTCGCTGATTGCAGCGATCATTTTCGTGCCGCTGGGCGCGATTCAGGCCGGAGATGCGCTGTGGCACTGGTCGATTCTGCCATTGGGCTTAGCGGTCGCCGTCCTCTCTACGGCGCTGCCCTATTCGCTGGAAATGATCGCCTTAACGCGCCTGCCTACGCGCACTTTTGGCACGCTGATGAGCATGGAGCCTGCGCTGGCGGCTGTTTCGGGCATGATCTTCCTCGGAGAAACGCTGACGATGGTACAAATGCTGGCGCTGGGAGCCATTATTGCCGCGTCAATGGGCTCTACGCTCACCATCCGTAAAGAGCCGCAAATTAAGCAACTTGACGTGAATTAACCTGCCGTTATTCTGCATGGTTTGCATAATCATGCAGAATAGCCTTTTGTTTATCTCAGTGATTATTATTCTTATAGCGCCATTGTTTCTCAATTCCTATTTCCTACGAATATAAACATCCAGAAAAAATAGCTGACAACAGATTACAATTGCACTTATGCATATGATCCAATTGAATATTTATATTTCGCATCCTGTTCACTATTAAAGTGATAGGTAAGGCCAGAAAATTAAAACTAATTTTAGGTCTATACTTACTCTCGTTGAATGACCTGGAACATAGATATCAAGAGGATATGAGATTATGAGTACCGCAAAACTGGTAAAAGCAAAAGCATCCCCCCTTCTTTATACCCGTAACGATGTATCCGACAGTGATAAGAAAGCGACCGTGGAGCTGTTGAATCAGCAGGTGATCCAGTTCATCGACCTGTCACTCATCACCAAACAAGCGCACTGGAACATGCGCGGCGCTAATTTTATTGCCGTACATGAAATGCTGGATGGCTTTCGTACCGCGTTAACCGACCACCTCGACACCATGGCCGAGCGCGCCGTGCAGTTAGGTGGCGTAGCGCTGGGGACAACGCAGGTTATTAACAGCAAAACGTCGCTGAAAAGTTACCCGCTGGATATTCACAGCGTGCAGGATCACTTAAAAGAGCTGGCTGAACGCTATGCCGTGGTCGCTAACAGCGTGCGTAAAGCTATTAGTGAAGCCAAAGATGAAGATACCGCCGATATTTTCACCGCTGCGTCACGCGATCTCGACAAATTCTTGTGGTTTATCGAAGCCAACATCGAATAACGGTCATGATAAGAAATTCCTATATAACCCTCGCTCCGGCGGGGGTTTTGCACTTTTTTAGTGCATAACATTGATCGATTATCACTGTAAAGTAAAATATTTGTAATAATCACCTCACACAATCGTTAACGAAAGATTGTTTTATCAACAATTTTTACGCTAAATAGTCATATCGTTTGTGCCGCCCCCTTCACGCACCAAATGAGTGCCCCGAAACGGTGCAGGCTGCCCACTTTGCCCTACTTATTGTGCAGCAAAACGTAACACCTTCTTGTTAAAACAATAAGTTGCAAAATTGGCACGATTATTTCATTAAGACATATGTTCTCGCAGGGGATCGCCCCGTGGATATAAAAGGAAATCCTATGAAGTCTGTATTAAAAGTTTCACTGGCTGCACTTACCCTGGCTTTTGCGGTGTCTTCTCATGCCGCGGATAAGAAACTCGTTGTCGCAACTGACACCGCTTTTGTTCCGTTTGAATTCAAGCAGGGTGACAAATACGTCGGTTTTGATGTGGATCTGTGGGCTGCCGTGGCCAAAGAGCTGAAGCTGGATTATGAACTGAAACCGATGGATTTCAGCGGCATCATCCCTGCGCTACAAACCAAAAATATCGATTTGGCGCTGGCAGGTATCACCATCACCGAAGAACGTAAAAAAGCGATCGACTTCTCTGACGGCTACTACAAAAGCGGCCTGTTAGTGATGGTTAAAGCCAACAATAACGACGTGAAAAGCGTGAAAGATCTGGATGGCAAAGTGGTTGCGGTTAAAGGCGGAACCGGTTCTGTCGATTACGCGAAAGCAAACATCAAAACCAAAGATCTGCGTCAGTTCCCGAACATCGATAACGCGTATATGGAACTGGGCACTAACCGCGCAGATGCCGTCCTGCACGACACACCAAACATTCTTTACTTCATCAAAACTGCGGGCAACGGCCAGTTCAAAGCCGTAGGCGATTCTCTGGAAGCCCAACAGTACGGTATTGCCTTCCCGAAAGGCAGCGACGAACTGCGTGAGAAAGTGAACGGCGCGCTGAAAACGCTGAAAGAGAACGGCACATACAACGAAATCTACAAAAAATGGTTCGGTACTGAACCTAAATAATAACTCGCGATGTTGCCCGGTAGCGCGAAGCTTACCGGGCCTACACCAGCAGATTTGAGACCTGTAGGCCGGATAAGCCTGGCGCATCCGGCAAAACAGGCATTTGAATATTTACACCACGGTAACAGGAACGACATATGCAGTTTGACTGGAGTGCCATTTGGCCCGCCATTCCGCTCTTGATTGAAGGCGCCAAAATGACCCTGTGGATTTCGGTCCTCGGTCTGGCTGGCGGCCTGGTAATCGGGCTGGCAGCAGGTTTTGCACGTACCTTCGGCGGTTGGATAGCCAACCACGTTGCGCTGGTATTTATCGAAGTCATCCGCGGCACCCCCATTGTTGTGCAGGTGATGTTTATTTACTTCGCCCTGCCGATGGCGTTTAACGACTTACGCATTGATCCTTTCAGCGCCGCCGTCGTCACCATCATGATTAACTCCGGTGCCTACATCGCGGAAATCACCCGTGGCGCAGTGCTCTCAATTCATAAAGGTTTCAGCGAAGCCGGGCTGGCGCTGGGTCTCTCACGCACAGAGACTATTCGTCACGTCATTTTACCGCTCGCGCTGCGTCGTATGCTGCCACCGCTGGGTAACCAGTGGATCATCAGCATTAAAGATACCTCACTGTTTATTGTCATTGGCGTCGCTGAACTGACCCGTCAGGGTCAGGAAATCATTGCCGGTAACTTCCGCGCACTGGAAATCTGGAGCGCCGTTGCGGTGTTCTATCTGATTATTACGCTGGTGCTGAGCTTCGTTCTGCGTCGTCTGGAAAGAAGGATGAAAATCCTGTGATTGAATTTAAAAACGTCTCTAAGCATTTTGGTCCTACCCAGGTGCTGCATAACATCGATCTGAATATTGGTCAGGGCGAAGTCGTGGTGATTATCGGGCCTTCCGGCTCCGGTAAGTCGACCCTGCTGCGCTGCATTAACAAGCTGGAAGAGATAACCTCCGGCGAACTGATTGTCGATGGTCTGAAGGTCAACGATCCGAAGGTCGACGAGCGGTTAATACGCCAGGAAGCCGGGATGGTATTCCAGCAGTTCTATCTGTTCCCACACCTGACCGCGCTGGAGAATGTCATGTTTGGGCCGCTGCGCGTGCGCGGGGCGAAGAAAGATCAGGCTGAGAAACAGGCCAAAGAGTTACTGGCTAAAGTGGGCCTCGCCGAGCGTGCGCATCACTACCCTTCTGAGCTTTCAGGCGGCCAGCAACAGCGTGTGGCGATCGCCCGTGCGCTGGCGGTGAAGCCAAAAATGATGCTGTTTGATGAGCCGACCTCAGCCCTTGACCCGGAACTGCGTCACGAAGTGCTGAAAGTCATGCAGGATCTGGCGGAAGAAGGTATGACGATGGTGATTGTGACCCACGAAATCGGCTTTGCCGAAAAAGTGGCCTCACGCCTGATCTTCATTGATAAGGGCCGTATTGCCGAAGACGGTAATCCGCAAACCTTGATTGAAAATCCGCCCAGCCAGCGTCTGCAGGAATTTTTACAGCACGTTTCCTGATGCTGACACCTCCCTTCTCCCCGAAGGGAGGTTCTCCCCCAGAATGTTCTGATTTCATGCCCCTCCCGTCCGGGCATCTATACTTATCCTTTTGTGTTTGTTTCTCATGGGAGGAGTCATGCGGTGGATCTTATTCATCTGTTTTTTTCTACTGAGCGTCCCCGTTCAGGCGGTCACGATACCCGGCGTAACGTCCACCGCCTCCGCCAGCCCACCAGCGGAGCCCGCTGCTGAACCTGACGTTGAGCAAAAAAAAGCCGCCTACGGTGCCCTGGCAGACGTGCTGGAGAATAATGCCTCACGCCAGGAGTTGATAGGTCAACTGCGTAAAGTAGCGGCAACGCCGCCTCCTGCACCGGTCCCCACTATCGTCCCTCCCACGCTGACGGAAGAAAAAACGGTACTCGAGAACGTGACCGATGTCAGTCGCCACTACGGGGAAGCTCTCTCCAGCCGATTCGCCCAGCTTTATCGTAATATCACCGATGCTCCGCACAAAACCTTTAATCCGCAATCGTTCACCAATGCCCTGACTCACTTTTTTATGCTGGCGGTATCCGTGTTCGGATTTTACTGGTTGGTACGCTTATATGCGCTGCCGCTGTATCGCAAAATGGGGCAATGGGCGCGGCAAAAAAATCGTGACCGCAGCAACTGGTTACAGCTTCCCGCCATGATTATTGGCGCATTCATCATCGATTTATTGCTGCTGGCCCTGACGCTGTTTGTTGGGCAGATCTTAAGCGATCGCATGAACGCCGGCAGCCGCACCATCGCTTTCCAGCAAAGTTTGTTTCTTAATGCCTTCGCGTTGATTGAGTTCTTTAAGGCCATTTTACGCCTGATATTTTGCCCGACGGTGGCCGAGTTGCGTCCGTTCAACATTCAGACTGCAAGCGCACGCTACTGGAATCGTCGCCTGAGCTCACTCAGCAGCCTGATTGGCTACGGGCTGATCGTGGTGGTGCCCATCGTCTCGAATCAGGTCAATGTACAGGTTGGCGCCATGGCTAACGTTATCATCATGCTGTGCATTACGTTGTGGGCGCTGTATCTGATCTTCAGGAACAAGAAAGAGATCACCGAGCATTTGCAAAGTCTGGCAGAAAGGTCGCTGGCTTTTTTCAGCCTGTTTATCCGCGCCTTTGCGCTGGTTTGGCATTGGCTGGCCAGCGCCTATTTCATCGTGCTGTTTTTCTTCTCGCTGTTTGATCCGGGCAACAGCCTGAAGTTTATGATGGGGGCAACGCTGCGCAGCCTGGTGATTATCGGCATCGCCGCCTTTATTTCTGGCATGTTTTCCCGCTGGATCGCCAAAACCATTACGCTTTCACCACACACCCAGCGCATTTATCCGGAATTGCAAAAACGCCTGAATGGTTGGCTGTCGACGGCGTTAAGCATCGCGCGGATCCTGACGGTCTGTGTCGCCATCATGTTGCTGCTCAACGCCTGGGGGCTGTTCGACTTCTGGAACTGGCTGCATTACGGCGCGGGAGAAAAAACGGTGGATATTCTGATCCGTATCGCGCTGATTTTATTCTTCTCCGCTATCGGCTGGACCCTGCTCGCCAGCCTGATTGAAAACCGCCTGACCTCGGATATCCACGGCCGGCCCCTGCCCAGCGCACGTACCCGTACACTGTTGACACTGTTTCGCAACGCGCTGGCGGTGATTATCAGCACCATCACTATCATGATCGTGTTGTCGGAAATTGGGGTCAATATTGCCCCGTTACTGGCAGGCGCGGGCGCGCTGGGGCTGGCTATCTCCTTCGGCTCGCAGACGCTGGTAAAAGATATTATTACCGGGATCTTTATCCAGTTTGAAAATGGCATGAACACCGGTGATTTGGTTACCATCGGTCCGCTAACCGGCACGGTTGAGCGCATGTCGATTCGCTCAGTCGGTGTGCGCCAGGACACCGGGGCGTACCATATTATCCCGTGGTCATCGATAACCACCTTCGCCAACTTTGTACGGGGCATTGGATCGGTCGTCGCCAATTACGACGTGGACCGCCATGAGGATGCCGATAAAGCCAATCAGGCGTTGAAGGATGCCGTTACGGCGGTGATGGAACGAGAAGATATTCGCGGATTCATTATTGGCGAGCCGTCATTCGCGGGCATTGTCGGGTTAACCAATACGGCGTTTACGCTGCGGGTGTCGTTCACCACCTTACCGCTGAAGCAGTGGGCGGTACGCTTTGCACTCGACAGTCAGGTGAAAAAATACTTTGATTTGGCCAACGTGCGCGCGCCGGTACAGACCTACCAGGTTTTGCCCGCACCGGTGAATGGCCCCACGGCAGCAGCCGATCCGCTGCCGCCGACAGAACCGACGATTTAGCGCTGACGCGCCATAAAACGGCGACGCTGATCGTTATCCATAAAGGTCCAGGCAATAAAGCGGCTGTGCTTTTGCCCCTGGGCCATCTCTTTTTTGACCACTTTCACCGCCCCCACATCCGTCAGGGCGTGGTACAGCGGTGGCAGATTTTCACCGCGTGAAACCAGCGTGGTGAACCACATCACCTGGCGACCAAAGGCCTGGCTTTCGGCGATCATTTTTTTGATAAACGCCACTTCGCCACCTTCACACCAGAGCTCCTCCTGTTTCCCACCAAAGTTCAGCGCATCGTCTTTGTCCTGTCCCAGGTTACGACGTTTACGCTCACTTCCGGCGCGGGCAGAAGCCGCTGAATCATGGAACGGCGGATTGCACAGTGTCGCTTCGAACTGTTCATTCTTATGAATAATTCCGTTGAAGATAGACGACAAATCTTTCTGACGGCGCAGGCGAATAGCACGGGTTAACCCAGGATTACCGTTAACGATCGCCAGTGCGCTGCTCAATGCTTCCTGGCTGGTCTCACTGCCGGTAAACCGCCAGCCATATTCGTGCACGCCAATCAGCGGATAAATACAGTTTGCCCCAACGCCGACGTCCAGCACGCTCGCATTCGCCGGGATAGTTCCCGTCGTTTCGCCCAACAGATCGGCCAGATGATGAATGTAATCCGCCCGACCCGGTACCGGTGGGCACAGGTAACCTTGCGGAATATCCCAATTAGCCACCGCATAGTAATGCGCCAGCAGGGCTTTATTCAGCGCCTTCACAGCCAATGGGTTAGCAAAATCAACGCTCTGCTCGCCGCCTGGCGTAATGGTGAGGAATTGCGTCAATTCGGGCGTAACCTGGCATAACGTGGCAAGATCGTAACGGCCATTGTGGCGGTTGCGTGGGTGTAATCCCGGTTTCTGGGGGGGCATAACATTCTCCTATTAACAGCGGCGTAAGATACCCGCATAACGCCACGCGGTAAACACGCATGGCACGGAAAATCGATAATTTGTGCTGGATTTCCACAAAACAAATCGTTCAAAAAACACTCGGTTGTCCATCAATTTTTTGCGGTAAACGTCCGGCAATGACGTCCTAAACTTATCAGGCACTACCCGTTGTTTCTCAGAGGATATCATTATGAAGAAATGCCTCACACTCCTTGCCGCTACCGTACTCACCGGCATGACATTTGCGTCTTTTGCTGCACCGCCTAACACCAGTCCTGCCACCGGCCCGCTACAGGCTTCCGGAACCGTGTCGGCTACCGGCGCGTCAAGCCTGACCGATCTTGAAGACAAGCTGGCGGAAAAAGCGAAAGAGCAAGGCGCAAAAGGCTTTGTGGTTAATGCTGCTGGCGGTAAAAATCAGATGTACGGTACCGCAACTATCTACAAGTAATCTCCCTCAGCCTAACTGCATTCGTCCTGAATGCAGTTTTCTTTTTTGCTCTCCGTACTCCCTGCACAATTTGTAACCATCATGTTGGAATTTTGAATCCAATGTAAATAAATGTATTTATTTTTGAATTAATGAATGCTAAAAAGTCGCACTGATTAATAATGCTTATCAAAATCATTATCAATTACGCATTTCATTACGGCGAGACCTGCAGGCGTAACATCCAAAGAGATGTCCCTTCGCACGAGTGAAACCTTCTACTCAAAAAATAATAAGCTACTCATTAACATGGATAAAAATCGCAACCTGCCGTCCAGTAGTTTCCATTCACTCACCTTTTTTGCCGGTCTGTGCATCGGCCTGTCTCCGGTCGCTCAGGCAGTCGCTGCAGGCGATCAGGATAAGAAACAAGAAGATACGCTGGTCGTAGAAGCCGCCAAACCGTCGCTGTACGCCCCCACCCACTCTGCCGATCCGAAATTCTCCCGTCCTGTTGCTGATACGACGCGCACCATGACGGTGATTTCTGAGCAGGTCATTAAGGATCAAGGGGCAACAAATCTGACCGATGCCCTAAAGAACGTGCCGGGCGTAGGCGCATTTTTCGCCGGTGAAAACGGCAACTCCACCACCGGTGACGCGATTTATATGCGTGGGGCCGATACGTCGAACAGCATTTACATCGACGGCGTTCGCGATATTGGCAGCGTGACGCGCGATACCTTCAATACAGAACAAGTTGAAGTAATTAAAGGTCCTTCCGGTACCGATTATGGCCGCAGCGCGCCGACCGGCTCTATCAACATGATCAGCAAGCAACCGCGCACTGACTCCGGCATTGATGCCTCTGCCAGCGTCGGCAGCGCCTGGTTCCGCCGCGGTACGCTGGACATCAATCAGGTAATTGGCGAGACCACCGCCGCACGATTAAACCTGATGGGCGAAAAGACGCACGATGCCGGACGCGATAGCGTTAAAAATGAA
Organism: Citrobacter sp. wls613; assembly: GCF_005281195.1. NCBI lineage: Bacteria > Pseudomonadati > Pseudomonadota > Gammaproteobacteria > Enterobacterales > Enterobacteriaceae > Citrobacter > Citrobacter sp. wls613. The sequence continues at coordinate 179,086 of NZ_SZXN01000080.1, read as the reverse complement.
CGTTACGGCGTGGCCCCGTCCATCGCCTTTGGTTTAGGCACTGAAAATCGTCTGTATCTGAACTACTTGCATGTCACCCAGCACAACACGCCGGACGGCGGTGTTCCCACCATCGGCCTGCCGGGGTACTCTGCACCTTCTGCGGGGACTTCTGCCCTGAATCATTCAGGGAAAGTGGATACGCATAATTTCTATGGCACCGATTCGGATTACGACGACTCGACGACCGATACCGCGACGATGCGCTTTGAGCATGATCTGAGCGACAGCACCACCGTGCGCAATACCACGCGCTGGTCACGAGTCAAACAAGATTACCTGATGACGGCGGTGATGGGCGGCGCGTCAAATATCACGCAGCCAACCAGCAGCGTAGACACCTGGACCTGGTCGCGTCTGGCCAATACCAAAGATGTCAGCAACAAAATCCTCACCAACCAGACCAACCTGACCTCAAAATTTTATACCGGCGCCATTGGCCATGACATCAGCACCGGCGTAGAGTTTACGCGTGAAACGCAGACCAACTACGGCGTAGTGCCGATCACGCCACCGCCGGTGAATATTTACCATCCCAACAGCAACGTCAGCGTGGGTGGATTAAACCGTAACGGTGCCAACGCCAACGGCCAGACCGACACCTTCGGCATTTATGCATTTGACACCTTGCAAATTACCCGTGAGTTTGAGCTGAACGGCGGCATTCGTCTCGATAACTATCGCACCGAGTATGACAGCGCCACTGCATGCGGTGCATCCGGGCGCGGTGCTGTCGCCTGCCCGGCAGGCGTAGCCAAAGGATCGCCGGTCACCACCGTCGATACCGCTAAGTCTGGTAATCTGGTGAACTGGAAAGCGGGTGCGCTTTATCATCTGACAGATAACGGCAACATTTACATTAACTATGCGGTCTCTCAGCAACCGCCGGGTGGCAGCAATTTTGCCCTCGCCCAGAGCGGTACCGGCAACAGCGCCAACCGTACTGATTTTAAACCGCAAAAAGCAAAGACCAGCGAAATTGGCACCAAATGGGAAGTACTGGATAAGCGCCTGCTGTTAACCGCTGCGATTTTCCGCACCGACATTGAGAACGAGGTCGAGCAGAACGATGACGGTACCTGGTCCCAGTATGGGGAGAAACGCGTTGAAGGGTACGAACTGTCGGTAGCCGGCAACATTACCCCGGCATGGCAGGTGATTGGCGGATACACCCAGCAGCGCGCCACGGTCCATAACGGTAAAGACGTCGCTCAGGATGGTTCATCCTCCCTGCCGTATACACCGGAACATGCATTCACCCTGTGGAGTCAGTATCAGGCAACGGATGATATCTCCGTTGGCGCAGGCGCACGCTACGTGGGCAGTATGCATCGCGGCGCGGACGGCGCGGTGGGCACGCCATCCTTTACTGAAAGCTACTGGGTCGCGGATGCCAAACTGGGATATCGCGTAAACCGCAACCTCGATTTCCAGCTTAACGTCTATAACCTGTTTGACACCGATTATGTCTCCTCGATCAACAAGAGCGGATACCGTTACCATCCGGGTGAGCCGAGAACCTTCCTGCTCACCGCCAATATGCATTTCTGATGTATCACGTGGGGCGCAAGCCCCACTTTCAGGAGAAACACTGATGATGTACCACATTCCTGGCGTCTTATCGCCGCAGGACGTTGCCTGGTTTCGCGAACAGTTGGATTCAGCCGAGTGGATAGATGGCCGTGCTACCACTGGCGCTCAGGGCGCTCAGGTCAAAAATAACCAGCAGGTTGATACGCAGAGCGAGCGCTATGTTGCGTTACATAAAGAGGTGCTGGCCGCCGTGAACAGCAGCGCGCTGTTCTTTGCTGCAGCATTGCCAAAAACAATCTCCGCGCCGTTGTTCAATCGTTATCAGAACGCAGAGACCTACGGCTTTCACGTTGATGGCGCGGTGCGTAGCCACCCGGAAAGCGGCTGGATGCGTACCGACCTTTCCGCCACATTATTCTTAAGTGACCCCGACAGCTATGAGGGGGGAGAGTTGCGGGTCAATGACACTTACGGTCAGCATGCGGTCAAACTCCCGGCTGGCGACCTGGTGCTCTACCCTTCCAGCAGTCTGCATTGCGTTACACCGGTGACGCGCGGCGTTCGTATAGCGTCGTTTATGTGGATCCAGTCGATGATCCGCGACGATAAAAAACGCGCCATGCTCTTTGAATTGGATAAGAACATCCAGTCCCTGAAGGCACGCCACGGTGAAAACGCCGAGATCCCATCGCTGCTCAATCTCTACCATAATCTGCTGCGCGAATGGTCTGAAATCTGACGGTGCGCTTGTGCGTTCGTTTTTCATCCATATCATTCACTATAATTATTATACAAACTGAATGTACGGAGGGGCTATGGCATCCGGATGGGCAAATGACGACGCGGTGAACGAACAGATCAACAATACTATTGAAGATGCTGTCGCCCGCGCCCGTGGTGAGTTACCCACGGGTGAAAGTCTGTATGAATGCGAAGAATGTGGCAATCCTATCCCTCAGGCCCGGCGCGAAGCGGTACCTGGGGTACGTTTATGCATCGCCTGCCAGCAGGATAAAGATTCACATAACACCGCATACTCAGGATATAATCGTAGAGGATCGAAAGACAGCCAGCTACGTTGACCCTTCTTTACCAAAAGTTTCAGCGCATACGATTTCCTTTACGAGCACGGTTTTTTGCAATGAGTGTAGCAAAATGTGCCGTTGTCGCTGGCTCTGTAAATCGCAATGACAAGAACTGTAAATCCGCCTTCCGAATTTATTAATATTCAATAAGTTATTTGTCATTCAATTTTTTTGATTGATGTCGTCAATTCTATTCGATTTTCTCTCACCTAAAAAAACGTGATACTTCTCACATCGACAAAACAACGTCTACCGAACAAAACACTGACTAACAGAATAACCTGCGAGAGATTAATCATGAAAAATATCAAATATGCTGTTGCTGCCATCGCCCTGTCTACCCTGTCATTTGGCGCTTTCGCTGCCGAGCCTGTTACTTCCACTCAGGCACAGAGCATGAATAAAGTGGGCGTGGTATCTGCTGATGGCGCCAGCACGCTGGACGGACTGGAAGCCAAACTGGCTGAAAAAGCTGCCGCTGCAGGTGCAAGTGGCTACAGCATTACGTCCGCTGTCGGCAAAGACAAAATGAGCGGCACTGCGGTTATCTACAAATAACCGACGAATTACCTGCAAGACCCAATGCTCCAACCCTCATTGACCCTGTTTGTTACCCTTTGTTTGCCCGTTCACTGGACGGGCTTTTTTTTGCTTACTGTTCCAACCGATGACGGAATTCTTGCAACACCGTCTCCGGCATCCCCACGAACTGCGCCGCCTCACAAATTGCCTGCCAGCTTCCTATATCCAGCGGGATGCCCTGCGCCAGTCGCGCCTCACGCGTATTCACTTCCCACTCACCCGGTAGCAGAACCGGGGCGTCCTCGCCATGCGGCGACGCTTTGACCCATTTCGCAAATGCGGCAACCTGATGGTCACAATCCGGCGCGCCAAATAATTCCGGGTTTAGAATGATCGTCGTCATGCAGTTAATGATGGCGTCAGCGCTGTCCTGCAAACTGTCTTCGTGCGTAGTTTTCCCCCCGGAAAGCGCACCGCCCAGAATTTCGCACATTGCCGCCAGCGCATAGCCTTTATGCTGAGCGAAGGTAAGCAGCGAGCCCAGCGGAGACACCTGCATCACGGCGGGATCGGTAGTCGGAACGCCGTCAGCATCAATCAGACATCCTGGCGCCACTGGCTCACCCTTATGCCACGCAACGCGCGTTTTGCCAAAAGCAATGGCGCTGGTCGCATAGTCCAGCAGCAGGGGGAAATCATTCTTACGCGGAAACACGGCGCAGAAAGGGTTAGTGCCAAACCGGCTGTCACGCCCCTGAAAAGGCGCAACCATCGGGATGCCGACCACATTCACAAAGTGAACGGAAACAAAGCCTGCGGCTGCACATTGCTCTGCCCAATAGCCAATGCGTCCGATGTGATGGGAATTGTGTAGCGCCACCGCGGCAATACCGAACTGACGGGCTTTCTCGATTCCCAGCGTGATAGCTTCATGTGCCGCAACCTGACCAAACGCACTGTCACCGTCAAGCGTTACCACCGCCCCTGCGTCTTTCACCACTTTCGCGTGGCGGTTTAGCTGCAAATGTCCCTGCGAAAAGGAACGAACATAGCTTGGGATCATGCCAATGCCGTGAGAATCGTGCCCGGCAAGGTTCGCGGCGATCAGATGATCGGCAACTAAGCGCGCTTCCTGTTCTTCGCTGCCCATCTGACGAAAAACGGCCTGAATAAAGGCGTGCAGCGTAGGCGCATGAAAGCGGTGTCCACTGTTCATGGTTATCTCCTGTTATGTTGCGTGTTTGTTGTGTTTCTTATTTTTCAACAAACTATGCTGCGCCACGACGCTCAGGAGGTCAATAAACGTGCAGAAATTTCACATTGCAGAAATAGCAGGAATAGCAGAAAGGCGGGAACGGGCAGACCTGTAAATCAGGCCCGCCGGGGAGATGAGTACATCAGAAGCACTGGTCGACGCGGGTAAATCCTTCAGCCAGCGTAGCGACTTCGCCGGTTGCCACCAGGCAGCAGGCCATCTGAATCCTCAACGAGGCCGGTACCGGCTCACTTCCGGCCAGACAACGCTCTATCCAGCGCGCGGTGGTTTCCGGATCTTTTGCCACCGGCAGCGGCACTGGCTCGTCAGGCATCTCGCTCTGGCGGTCCTGCAGCACTCGTACACCAGAATGGTCTATCAGGCTGATCTGCGGGCAACGCTGTGGGTTGGCGTACACCTCCCCTTCCGTGCCGTGCATCAGCAGGCCGCGCCCGCCGATATCACCAAAGAATTTCGCTACCCGCGACACGTACTCCGGGTGCGAAACGCTGGCAAGACGCAGTGCGGCATCTTCAGCAAACGGCGTGGCTAATTTCGCGAGCGTATGCGCACTGTTGCGTACGCCCATCCGCCAGCGCATCGCCAGCTGTTTCTCCAGCGGCGGGCACAGCGCGCTCACTGGGATAAACACCGGCTCATGTCCCTCAAGTTTCGCCTGTGCCTGTCCGGCATGCAGGGTAGGTGCAATCCCCATCAGGTCAAAAATGGTTTCCGTCAGCACGCGGGTTGGATCTTCGCTCACCCCGTGCACCACGACCGGGAAACCCAGCTTATGCAGCAAAATAGCCAGCAGCGGCGTCAGGTTAGCCTGCTTGCGCGCACCGTTGTAGCTGGGAATGACGATAGGCATCGGTTTGGCAACGGGCGGCGTCAGGCGAAGGGTATGGTTTTGCATCGCCTCATAAAAGCCCAGCATTTCTGCCTCACCTTCCCCTTTAATACGCAGCGCAATCAGTACGCCGCCCATCTCAAGGTCAGGCACGTCGCCGTTTAACATGTGGGTATACAGTCCACGAGCGGTATCCTGGTCCAGGTCACGCGCGTGATTTTTACCTCGCCCAATCTCTTTGATGATTTTGCGGTAATCCATCGATAACTCCTTGCCTGTTGCTCACATCGTTAACGCCGACGGCGGCGTGTGGGTTTCGCTTTTTCTTTTGGTTTTACTATAACGTCTGGCACACCAGGTTGCTCTATCGGAAATATGGGTAACGCATTCAGTAAACGCTGACCATAGTTTTTGGTCAATAAACGCTTATCGTAAATCACCACTTCGCCCCAGCAACCGTGACTACGAATGAGTCGCCCAACCTGCTGAATCAAATTGAACGATGCCGCAGGTAAACTCTGCACCTCAAAGGGATAGCGATTCAGGCTTTTCAGCCATTCGCCCTCAGTCACCACCACCGGGCTGTCGATGGGCGGAAACGCAATTTTGTGAATATGAACCTGAGTCAACAGGTCGCCTTTCAAATCGAGGCCTTCGGCAAAAGACTGCAGCCCAACCAGCACGCTACGCTCACCGTTTTGCACCCGCTTGCGGTGCAGTTCCACCAGTCGGTAGCGCGGCTGATCGCCCTGCACCAGCAACAGCAGACGCAGATCGGTTACGTGCTCAAGAAAACGCTGCATTGCCCGACCGCTGGCAAAGAGCACCAGCATGCCCTGATGTTTTTTACTTTCCACCTGTTCGCGGAAATAAGCCGCCATTTCGGCAATATGCTGCTCTTCGTTCTCCATCAACGGTTCGTAACGCATCTGCGGAATGACAATTTTGCCTTGCTCGACATGATTAAACGGCGAGTCCAGCGCAACAAAACGGTCCCCTGCTTTTTCTTTCAGGCCGCTCATCTCCTGCAGGCGCGAGAAACTGTTGAGCGAGCGTAAGGTGGCAGAGGTGACGATAATATGCGGCACGCTGCGCCACAGCAGGCGTTCAAGCTGATCGCTGACGCGGATCCCCACGCAGTGAAACCAGACATGCATCTGTCCGTCACGCACGTCACGCGTCACCCATTTGGTCACCGGCGCGCCTGATGACTGCGCCAGTGAAGCCAGCCGCCACAGTTTACTTTGCGCTTCAAACATACCCAGCGCCCGGTTCATCTGCAAAATAACCCGATGCAGACGAACGATATCGTGGCTGCCGGTTTTTTCGCTGAGATCGTTGAGGAACAGTTCCGCCAGACCGCGTAGCATCTCGGTGAGCTTCGCCAGACGCTGACAAATCTCCATCACTTCCGCAGGCAGCTCGCCCATTGCAAAGCGGTGTTCGGCTTCCTGCGTGGCGGGCAGGTACAGATTGAGGATGTTGTTTAGTGAGGCGATCAGCTCATACAGCTCTTCACAGTGGGCGTTCAGGCGCTCTGGATTAGCCAGCGGCGGCGTGGTTTTCGGGCGAAACTGCTCCAGGCAGGTCGCCACGAGTTTGCTGAATAAATCCAGCTGCAGCCGATACCAGGGCGCGGTAATCTCGGCGCTCATTTCCAGCGCATCGCGCGCGACGTCCGGCAGATGGTGGCCTTCATCAAGCACCAGCAGCAAATTTTTCGGTTCCGGTAACACCGCTTCGCTCTCCATGGCCGCCATAACTAACGCGTGGTTTGCCACCACCACTTCGGCTTCCTGGATCTCACGGCGGGCAACAAAAAATGGGCATTCACGGTAGTAATGACAGTTACGGTTCAGACAGCTGGCTTTATCAGTGCTCAGACGCTGCCAGAGCCCGTCATCAATGGCGATATCGGTGTGATCGCGCAACCCATCCCATTTGTAAGTGTCGAGGTCGCCTTTGAGCCTGGCGCAACGTTTTTGTTCTTCCTGGTTGTTGGGCGTCAGATCATCGTCGAGAAACGCCAGCAAATCCTGCTGATTGGGTTCGGTACTGGCCAAGGCCGCTAAATTACGCGGGCAGACATAGCGCCCTCGCCCAAACGCGGCGGTAAATCGCAGATCAGGGATAATTTTGCGCAGCAGCGGCAGGTCTTTACTATAGATCTGATCCTGCAACGCGACGTTGGCGGTACTGACCACCAGCGTTTTTTGTTCTTCACGGGCAATGGCAATCCCCGGAATTAAATAGGACAGCGTTTTCCCGACGCCGGTCGGCGCTTCGATAGCCAGATGTCGCCCGTCTTCCCCAGCCAGCGTTTTCGCGACATCAGCAATCATCTGCCGCTGCGGTGCACGGGGGATAAAGTCGGGGATCTGTTCCTGAAGCGCCTTATACCAGGCGGCAATTTGCGCTTTCAACGCTGCGGTTAATGCCATGAGAAAACCTGAAATACTGTATAAACAGCCACTATTGTGGCACTTTCTGATACGCGTCGCAAAAAAAAAGCCCGGCTATTCGGCCGGGCTCGCAATTACTGTGCAGAAGACGGTCTGCGAGGACGACGCGGTGGACGCGGTTTGTCGCCTGCCGGTTTGCCTTCACTGTTACGTGGTTTCGCTTTTGGCGCACCACCGTCCTGGCGACGCGGCTGCTGACCACGGCCTGCTCCACCTTGCCCACGACCACCGCCGCCGCCACGCTGCTGGCGTCCGTTCTGGATTGGCTCGGCTTTAATCGACGGGTCCGGCGCATAGCCATCAACCGCAATACGCGGGATCTCTTTTTTCAGCAGTTTTTCGATGTCATGCAGCAGCTTGTGCTCATCAACACACACCAGAGACAGCGCTTCACCGGTAGCCGCAGCACGACCGGTACGTCCGATGCGGTGAACATAGTCTTCCGGGACGTTTGGCAGCTCATAGTTCACCACGTGCGGCAGCTCTTCAATGTCGAGCCCGCGAGCCGCGATGTCGGTCGCCACCAGCACGCGAATATCGCCGGATTTAAAATCGGCCAGCGCACGCGTACGCGCACCCTGCGATTTATTACCGTGGATCGCCGCGCTGCGAATACCGTCTTTATTCAGCTGTTCTGCCAAGTGGTTGGCACCATGTTTGGTACGGGTAAAGACCAGCACCTGCTGCCAGTTACCCTGGCCAATCATCTGTGACAGCAATTCACGTTTACGTTTTTTATCCACAAAGTGAACGAGCTGGCTGACCTGCTCAGACGCGGTATTACGACGCGCAACTTCAATTTCCAGCGGGTTATGCAGCAGTTTTTCTGCCAGCGACTTAATGTCGTCAGAAAACGTTGCGGAGAACAGCAGGTTTTGACGTTTAGCGGGCAGTTTAGCCAGTACACGACGAATATCATGGATAAAGCCCATATCCAGCATACGGTCCGCTTCATCCAGTACCAGGATCTCAACCTGATCCAGTTTCACCGCGTTTTGATGTTCCAGATCGAGCAAACGGCCCGGCGTTGCCACCAGCACATCTACGCCACTGCGCAGTTTCATCATCTGCGGGTTAATGCTCACGCCGCCGAAAACCACCAGCGAGCGAACGTTCAGATACTTGCTGTAATCGCGGACGTTTTCACCAATTTGTGCTGCCAGCTCGCGGGTTGGCGTCAGGATCAGCGCACGCACCGGACGACGGCTTTTGCCATGCGGCTGATGGGTAATGAGGTGTTGTAACAGCGGCAGGGTAAAACCTGCCGTTTTCCCCGTGCCGGTCTGGGCGCTGGCCATCAGATCACGGCCTTCCAGCACGGCGGGGATTGCCTGCTGCTGAATAGGGGTAGGTTCACGGTAACCCTGCTCGGCAACGGCGCGCAAGATTTCAGGATCTAAACCAAGGGAATCAAAAGACATAACTACTCCGAACCGCCCTGACCGTTACCGGTGTCGTTTTCAGGACGATACTCGCAAAAGAGATGACAAAAACCACAATGTCATGAAGGGGCGGAGTGTAGCAGTTTTTGTGATGTACCGCATAAATTATCCCGCCAGCCGCGAAAAACAAAATAAACCACCAGACTAGACAAGTGCAGAAATCAGTCATAATCTTAATCAATCGATTGATTAATAATTTAGGCATGCCATGAATACATCCACCATGACAATTAAAGGTGAACAGGCAAAGAACCAGCTGATTGCCGCCGCGCTCGCACAATTTGGTGAGTACGGACTGCATGCCACTACGCGCGATATTGCCGCTCAGGCTGGACAAAACATCGCCGCAATTACCTACTATTTTGGTTCAAAAGAGGATTTATATCTCGCCTGCGCCCAGTGGATCGCGGATTTTATCGGTTCACAGTTTCGCCCTCATGCTGAAGAAGCCGAGCGTCTGTTTACCCAACCCGAGCCGGATCGGGCCGCCATGCGCGAACTGATCCTGCGTGCCTGCAAAAACATGATCATGCTGTTAACCCAGGATGACACGGTTAACCTGAGCAAATTTATTTCGCGCGAACAGCTCTCCCCCACTGCAGCCTATCAGTTGGTGCATGACCAGGTGATCAACCCGCTGCATAGCCACCTGACCCGCTTAATTGCCGCTTATACGGGTCGCGATGCCAATGACACCCAAATGATCCTGCATACCCACGCCATATTGGGTGAAGTGCTGGCCTTCCGTTTGGGTAAAGAAACTATTCTGTTGCGCACGGGTTGGTCACAATTTGATGCGGATAAAACCGCGCTAATTGAACATACGATCACCTGTCACATCGATCTTATTCTGCAAGGTTTAACGCAAAGGAGTCTGGAGTTATGAAAAAACCTGTCGTTCTCGGGCTGGTTATCGCGGCCCTCGTTGCCGTGATTGCTGGTGGAACGTGGTGGTATCAAAGCCAACAAGATAACGGCCTGACCCTGTACGGCAACGTCGATATCCGCAGCGTCAATTTAAGTTTTCGCGTAGGCGGCAGGCTGGCCTCGCTGGCGGTTGACGAAGGTGATGCGATTACTGCCGGTCAGGTACTGGGCGAACTGGACCACGCCCCCTACGAAAACGCGCTGATGCAGGCGAAGGCTAACGTTGCCGCCGCGCAGGCGCAGTACGACCTGATGCTGGCCGGGTATCGGGAAGAAGAAATCGCACAAACCGCGGCGGCCGTGAAGCAGGCCCAGGCAGCGTATGACTACGCGCAGAACTTTTATAATCGCCAGCTCGGATTATGGAAAAGCCGCACTATCTCAGCCAACGATCTGGAAAACGCCCGTTCTTCACGCGACCAGGCGCTGGCAACGCTGAAATCCGCGCAGGATAAACTCAGTCAATACCGCAGCGGTAATCGTCCGCAGGATATCGCCCAGGCGAAAGCGACGCTCGAACAGGCTCAGGCGCAGCTGGCGCAGGCTGAACTCGATTTGCATGACACCACGCTGACCTCCCCGTCTGACGGCACACTGCTTACCCGTGCGGTCGAGCCCGGCAGTATGCTGAACGCGGGCGGCACGGTGCTGACGCTGTCGCTTACCCGGCCGGTGTGGGTCCGCGCCTATGTGGACGAACGCAATCTGAGCCAGGCGCAGCCAGGACGTGAAATTCTGCTTTATACCGATGGCCGCCCGGATAAACCGTACCACGGCAAAATCGGCTTTGTGTCGCCAACAGCAGAGTTTACACCGAAAACGGTAGAGACCCCGGACCTGCGTACCGACCTGGTCTACCGCCTGCGTATTGTCGTGACCGATGCCGACGATGCGCTGCGTCAGGGAATGCCGGTGACGGTGAAGTTCGGTGACGAGGCGCGGCATGAATGACGCAGTCATTACCCTCAACGGGCTGGTTAAGCGCTTTGCCGGGATGGAAAAACCGGCGGTCGCCCCGCTCGACTGCACGATTCACGCAGGTTATGTCACCGGTCTGGTAGGTCCCGACGGCGCAGGGAAAACCACGCTGATGCGGATGCTGGCGGGCCTGTTGAAGCCGGATGGCGGCAGCGCGACGGTGATTGGCTTTGACCCCATCATCAACGACAGCGCCCTGCATGCGGTGCTGGGCTATATGCCACAGAAATTCGGCCTGTATGAAGATTTGACCGTCATGGAGAACCTCAATCTCTATGCCGATTTACGCAGCGTTACCGGTGAAGCGCGGGAGAAAACCTTTGCCCGTCTGCTGGAGTTTACCTCGCTGGGGCCGTTTACCGGACGTCTGGCGGGGAAACTCTCCGGCGGCATGAAGCAGAAACTGGGCCTTGCCTGTACGCTGGTCGGCGAACCCAAAGTGCTGCTGCTGGATGAGCCCGGCGTGGGCGTAGACCCAATATCCCGCCGCGAATTGTGGCAAATGGTGCATGAACTGGCCGGGGATGGCATGTTGATCCTCTGGAGCACCTCGTATCTGGACGAGGCCGAGCAGTGCCGCGATGTGCTGCTGATGAACGAAGGTGAATTGCTCTATCAAGGCGATCCGACTCAGCTGACGCAAACCATGGCCGGACGCAGTTTTTTAATGAGCAGCCCGCAGGAAAATAACCGCAAACTGCTACAACGCGCGCTCAAGTTACCGCAGGTCAGCGACGGCATGATTCAGGGGAAATCCGTGCGCCTGATTCTGAAAAAAGCGGCCACGGCGGACGATATTCGCAAAGCTGAAGGCATGCCGGAAATCACCATCACCAGTACAGCCCCGCGCTTTGAAGATGCGTTTATCGATTTACTCGGCGGCGCGGGAACCTCTGAATCGCCGCTGGGCGCTATCCTGCACACCGTAGAAGGTACCGCCGGTGAAACGGTGATTGAAGCCAAAGCGCTGACCAAAAAATTCGGTGATTTTGCCGCCACCGACCATGTGGACTTTGCCGTCCAACGCGGTGAGATTTTTGGCCTGTTAGGCCCCAACGGGGCGGGTAAATCGACCACGTTTAAAATGATGTGCGGCCTGCTGGTTCCCACCTCAGGTAAAGCGCTGGTGCTGGACATGGACCTGAAGGTCAGTTCCGGAAAAGCACGCCAGCATCTGGGTTATATGGCGCAGAAATTCTCCCTGTACGGTAACCTGACGGTGGAGCAGAATCTGCGCTTTTTCTCCGGCGTCTACGGCCTGCGCGGACGCGCACAGAAAGAAAAAATCGATCGTATGAGCGAGGCGTTCGGCCTGAAGAGCATAGCCTCTCATGCCACCGACGAACTGCCGCTAGGCTTTAAGCAGCGTCTGGCGCTGGCCTGTTCGCTGATGCATGAACCCGACATCCTGTTCCTCGATGAACCGACCTCCGGGGTTGATCCCCTCACCCGTCGCGAGTTCTGGCTGCATATCAACAGCATGGTAGAAAAAGGTGTGACGGTAATGGTCACGACCCACTTTATGGACGAGGCGGAATATTGCGACCGTATCGGGCTGGTGTACCGCGGTAAGCTAATCGCCAGCGGCACGCCGGACGACCTGAAAGCGCAGGCGGCCGATAACGACACGCCGGACCCGACTATGGAGCAGGCGTTTATCACGCTTATCAATGACTGGGATAAGGAGCACGCACATGAGTAATCACGCGCTTTCATGGCGACGCGTGCGCGCGCTGTGCATTAAAGAAACGCGGCAGATCGTGCGCGATCCCAGTAGCTGGCTGATTGCCGTGGTGATCCCATTACTGTTGCTGTTTATCTTCGGCTACGGGATTAACCTCGATTCCAGCAAGCTGCGGGTGGGGATTTTGCTCGAGCAACAGAGCGAAGAGGCGCTGGATTTTACCCATACCATGACCGGCTCGCCGTATATTGACGCCACCATCAGCGACAACCGCCAGGAGTTAGTTGAGAAAATGCAGGCCGGGCGTATTCGCGGACTGGTGGTGATCCCGGTGGATTTTGCCCAGCAGATGGCGCGGCCAAACGATATTGCGCCCATTCAGGTGATCACCGATGGCAGCGAACCGAACACCGCCAACTTTGTGCAAGGCTATGTGGAAGGCATCTGGCAGATTTGGCAAAAGCAGCGGGCAGAAGACCGCGGCGAATCGTTCGAACCGCTGATCGACGTGCAGACCCGCTACTGGTTCAACCCGGCGGCGATCAGCCAGCATTTTATTATTCCAGGAGCGGTGACCATTATTATGACGGTCATCGGCGCGATCCTGACCTCATTAGTGGTCGCACGTGAATGGGAGCGCGGTACCATGGAAGCGCTGCTGTCGACCGAAGTCACCCGCGTCGAATTGCTGCTGTGTAAACTGATCCCCTATTATTTTCTCGGCATGCTGGCGATGCTGCTGTGTATGCTGGTGTCGGTGTTTATTCTTGGCGTGCCCTATCGCGGTTCTCTGCTGATCCTGTTTTTTATCACCAGCCTGTTTCTGCTCAGTACGCTTGGCATGGGATTGCTGATCTCCACCATCACCCGCAACCAGTTTAACGCCGCGCAGGTGGCGCTCAACGCCGCTTTCCTGCCATCTATTATGCTGTCGGGCTTTATCTTCCAGATAGACAGCATGCCCGCCATTATTCGCGCGGTGACGTATATCATTCCCGCACGTTATTTCGTCAGCACCCTGCAAAGCCTGTTTCTGGCGGGAAATATTCCGGTAGTGTTGATCATCAACGTGCTGTTTTTAATCGCTTCGGCGGTGATGTTTATTGGTCTGACGTGGCTTAAAACCAAACGTCGGCTGGATTGAGGGGACAGCCATGTTTCATCGTTTATGGACATTAATTCGCAAAGAGCTGCAGTCGCTGTTACGCGAGCCGCAGACGCGGGCGATCCTGATTTTACCGGTGCTGATTCAGGTGATCCTGTTTCCGTTTGCAGCCACGTTAGAAGTGACCAACGCCACTATCGCCATCTATAACGAAGACAACGGCAAGCATTCAGTGGAATTAACACAGCGCTTTGCCCGCGCCAGCGCCTTTACCCATATCCTGCTGCTGAAAAGCCCGCAGGAGATCCAACCGACCATCGACACGCAAAAAGCCCTTTTGCTGGTGCGCTTCCCGGCCGACTTTTCGCGTAATCTGGATACCTTCCAACAAGCACCTATGCAGCTGATCCTTGACGGGCGCAACTCAAACAGCGCGCAGATCGCAGCGAATTATCTGCAACAGATCGTTAAGGAATACCAGCAGGAGTTGATGGACGGCAAAGCGAAGCCGAACAACAGCGAACTGATGGTGCGTAACTGGTATAACCCGAATCTGGATTACAAATGGTTTGTCGTTCCGTCGCTGATCGCCATGATCACCACCATCGGTGTGATGATCGTCACCTCGCTGTCGGTAGCCCGTGAACGTGAGCAGGGCACGCTGGATCAGCTGCTGGTCTCTCCGCTCACCACCTGGCAAATTTTCATTGGCAAAGCGGTGCCTGCGCTGATCGTGGCTACCTTTCAGGCTACTATCGTGCTGGCTATTGGCATCTGGGCCTATCACATTCCGTTTGCCGGTTCGCTGGGCTTGTTTTACTTCACGATGGTGATTTACGGGTTGTCGTTGGTGGGCTTTGGTCTGCTGATTTCATCGCTGTGTTCAACCCAGCAGCAGGCGTTTATCGGCGTGTTCGTCTTTATGATGCCGGCAATTTTACTGTCAGGGTACGTTTCTCCGGTCGAAAACATGCCGGTCTGGCTGCAGAATCTGACGTGGATAAACCCAATCCGTCACTTTACGGACATCACGAAACAGATTTACCTGAAGGATGCGAGCCTGAAGATTGTCTGGGGAAGTTTGTGGCCACTGTTGGTGATAGCGGCCACGACCGGATCAGCGGCGTATGCGATGTTTAGACGCAAAGTGATGTAGTTTTTTGTCTTTCGCCAGCAGCGAAATCACTGCGGGTCCGGCAAGGATCGCCAGTCCCGCTAACGCCAGTAAGACGTTGTTTTGCAGCACGCGGGACAGCAGCCACAGTACGATCATCGCCGCACCGAAATACCACGTGGTGGTCAGCTCTTCCAGTACGTCGGCGACATCACGCCAGCGCTGTTCATGATGACGCTGCAGCGCCAGCATTAATAAAACCGTGACGCCATAAACGACGCATAATCCCAGGCCGACGCGCACCAGCGTGCCGCTCATCCAGCCCATTACCAGCAATGCCACTACCAGTAAATGCAACACAATCTGCCAGCAACTAAGACCTGTTGCGACACGAACACGTTGTTGCCACCTCATGGCTTTTCTCCTGAAGGATCTTTAACTAATTGTTCAGAGTACCGGACTTTACGGAAAATTCCGTAACACCGCATCCTTTTGTGACGCCGACTACACTATTTAAAGGAAAAATGACGCCGACAGGAGAATCATGAGCGGACAAACAGTTCGATTTTCATTCAATGTGCTCACAATTAATACTCACAAAGGTTTTACCGCCTTTAATAAGCGATTTATTTTGCCTGAGCTACGCGATGCCGTCAGAACGGTCGGTGCGGACATTGTGTGCCTGCAGGAAGTGATGGGTGCGCACGAGGTTCACCCTCTGCACGTGGAGAACTGGCCAGATACCACGCACTATGAATTTCTCGCAGATACCATGTGGAGCGACTTCGCCTACGGACGCAATGCCGTGTATCCGCAGGGGCATCACGGTAACGCGGTGCTGTCGCGCTATCCCATTGAACATTATGAGAATCGTGATGTATCCGTCGGCAGCAGTGAAAAGCGCGGTGTGCTTTACTGCCGCATCGTGCCGCCGATGCTCCCTCACCCCATCCATGTGATGTGTGTACATCTTGGTTTGCGTGAAGCCCACCGCCAGGCGCAATTGACCATGCTGGCGGATTGGGTCAATGCCCTGCCTGAAACGGAACCCGTGGTGGTGGCCGGGGATTTCAACGACTGGCGGCAAAAGGCCAATCATCCTTTGAAAACGCAGGCCGGTCTTGACGAGATTTTTACCCGCGCCCACGGACGCCCGGCGCGTACCTTTCCGGTACGTTTGCCGCTGCTGCGCCTCGACAGGATCTATGTGAAAAACGCCAATGCCAGTATTCCGACGGCGCTGGCGCTACGTCACTGGCGACATTTGTCCGACCATGCCCCCCTGAGCGCGGAGATTCATTTATGAAATATGGCTGGCGTGAAGGCAATCAAATTCAGCTGCTGGAAAACGGCGACCAGTACTACCCTGCCGTGTTTAAGGCCATTGAACAGGCGCAGCAAAAAATCATCCTTGAGACTTTTATCTGGTTTGAAGATGCTGTCGGGAAACAATTGCATGCGGCACTGCTCAGTGCGGCACAGCGTGGTGTTAAAGCCGAAGTGCTGCTCGACGGCTACGGGTCACCGGATCTCAGCGAGGAGTTTGTCAGCGAACTCACCACCGCGGGCGTGGTTTTCCGCTATTACGACCCACGCCCGCGGTTGTTCGGCATGCGGACCAACCTTTTTCGCCGCATGCACCGCAAAATTGTGGTGATTGACGACCGTGTCGCTTTCGTCGGCGGGATTAACTATTCCGCCGAGCATATGTCCGATTACGGCCCAGAGGCCAAGCAGGACTACGCCGTGCGAATTGAAGGTCCCATCGTGGCAGACATCCTGACCTTCGTGCTGGAAAACCTGCCGGGGCAAAGCGCCGTGCGCCGCTGGTGGCGACGTCATCATCGGGCAATCGAAAATCGCCAGCCCGGCGAGGCGCAGGCGCTGTTTGTCTGGCGCGATAACGAAGAACATCGTGATGATATTGAACGCCATTATTTGAAAATGCTCACCCAGGCCAAACGCGAAGTGATCATTGCCAACGCCTATTTCTTTCCCGGCTATCGCCTGCTGCATGCGCTGCGCAAAGCGGCGCGACGCGGCGTGCGGGTCAAACTGATAGTGCAGGGTGAACCGGATATGCCGATTGTGAAAGTCGGCGCTCGCCTGCTGTACAACTATCTGGTGAAAGGCGGCGTCCAGGTGTATGAATACCGTCGCAGACCCCTGCACGGCAAAGTCGCGCTAATGGACGATCACTGGGCGACGGTGGGCTCCAGCAACCTCGACCCGCTCAGCCTGTCGCTGAATCTGGAGGCCAACATCATTATCCATGATCGCGCATTTAACCAGGTCCTGCGGGACAATCTGCATCCCATTATTACCGAGGATTGCCAGCAGGTAGATGAATCGATGCTGCCCAGACGCACCTGGTGGAACCTGACCAAGAGCGTGCTGGCGTTCCACTTTTTACGCCACTTTCCGGCGCTGGTCGGCTGGCTACCGGCGCACACGCCGCACCTTACCGAAGTCGCGCCTCCCGCGCAGCCGACTCTGGAAACGCAGGACCGCATTCAGGCTGAAGATGCAGGAGGGGAACCCTGATGGCGAAAGCATCTCCCCGCTGGCGGTTAGCAAAAAAGATCCTCACCTGGCTGTTTTTTATCGCGGTGATCGTACTGCTGGTGGTGTATGCCAGCAAGGTCAACTGGGAAGAGGTCTGGTCGGTTATCCGGGATTACAACCGCCTCGCCCTGCTCAGCGCCATTGGTCTGGTCATCGTCAGCTATCTGCTGTACGGCTGTTATGACCTGCTCGGACGCTATTATTGCGGACACAAGCTGGCAAAACGTCAGGTGATGCTGGTGTCGTTTATCTGCTACGCCTTCAACCTGACGTTAAGCACCTGGGTGGGCGGCATTGGCATGCGCTATCGACTCTATTCCCGCCTCGGATTACCGGGCAGCACGATCACGCGCATTTTCTCACTCAGCATTACCACCAACTGGCTGGGCTATATTCTGCTCGGCGGGTTTATTTTTACCTTCGGCGTCGTTCAACTGCCCGCACACTGGTATATCGACGAGGCCACACTGCGCATTCTGGGTATCGTACTGCTGCTGATTATTGTCATTTATCTGTGGTGTTGCGCCTTCGCTAAACATCGGCATATCACGATTAAAGGGCAAAAACTGGTGCTGCCATCGTGGAAATTCGCGCTGGCGCAGATGGCCATCTCCGGAGCAAACTGGATGGTGATGGGAGCGATTATCTGGCTGTTATTAGGCCAGGATATCCATTATTTCTTCGTGCTGGGCGTGCTACTGGTCAGCAGTATCGCCGGGGTTATCGTACATATTCCGGCGGGTATCGGCGTGCTGGAAGCGGTATTCATGGCACTGCTGGCGGGCGAAAATACCTCGCAAGGCACGATCATCGCCGCCCTGCTCGCGTATCGCGTACTGTATTATTTTATCCCGCTGCTGCTGGCGTTGATGTGCTATTTGCTGCTGGAGAGCCGGGCGAAAAAACTGCGGGCAAAAAACGAGAAGGCAATGGCGAAATAACCGTGAAGGTTATTGCCGGATGCGGCGTAACGCCTTATCCGGCCTACTTTCTACGCAACACGGTAGGCCGGATTAGCGCAGCGCCATCCGGCAGCAGAAATTAACGACGATTGCCGAAAATACGCAGCAGCATCAGGAACAGGTTGATAAAGTCCAGATACAGCGTTAACGCCCCAAGGATCGCGTATTTACGCAGGTTAGAACTGTCGCGCAGATCGATTTGCTCGCCGATGTTTTTCAGCTTCTGCGTGTCATAAGCGGTCAGGCCGACAAACACAATCACCCCAATGTAGGTCACCGCCCACATCAGCGCTTCGCTCTTCAGCCAGAAGTTAACCAGCGAAGCCAGCACGATGCCGATCAACGCCATAAACAGCATGTTGCCAAAACCACTGAGATCGCGCTTGGTGGTGTACCCGTACAGGCTCATGATACCGAACATCCCGCCAGTGACCACAAACGTGCTGGCGATAGACGAGTAGGTATAGACGATAAAGATGCTCGACAGCGTCAGCCCGGTTAATGCCGAATAGAGCATAAACAGCGTGGTGGCCATACCGGCGCTGAGCCTCTGCACCATGCCGGAAAGGACAAACACCAGCGCCAGTTGGGCGATGATCAGCCCAAAGAAGGTGATTTTGCTGGAAAAGACAAACATCATCACCGCCGGCGTGTTCGCCGCATACCAGGCAATAAACGCCGTCAGTAACAACCCGCAGGTCATCCAGCCGTAGACTTGCGCCATATAGGTTTGCAGACCGGAACGGGCCTGCACAATAGAATCGGTTCGTGGGAATCGGTCCATGACAATCTCCTGAGTCAGTATGTACCTAAACCAATTGTACTCTACCAGCGTTTTGCTGCTTGCTTATCGCTGTCGCGGGCATCAACCCAACGGTCGCCTTCCGGCGTGGCCTCGCGTTTCCAGAACGGCGCGCGGGTCTTAAGATAATCCATAATAAACTGTCCGGCGTCAAAGGCACTGCTGCGATGCGCGCTGGTCACGCCAACGAAGACTATCTCATCTCCCGGCCACAGCTCACCAATACGGTGGATAACCGTCACGCGGCCCAGCGGCCAGCGTTCACGCGCCTCATCGACGATTTCCGCCAGCGCTTTTTCGGTCATGCCCGGGTAATGTTCCAGCGTCAATGCCTGCACGCTGTCCCCGAGATTGTGATTACGCACTTTACCGGTAAACGTGACCACCGCGCCGTCTTCATCGCGCTCTGCCAGCCAGGGATATTCTTCCCCAACGCTAAACGGCGCAGGCCCAACAACAATTCGCGTTTCAGCCATCTCAGCCTCCGGTTACCGGTGGGAAGAAGGCCACTTCATCACCTGCGTTGAGGGGATGGTCGAAGCTCACCAGCGTTTGGTTGACGGCCGCCAGCAGCTTGCCATCTTCTAAAGCCAGCGCCCAACGATCGCTTTGCGCAGCCAGATGCTGGCGCAAGGCTTCCACCGTGGGAAAATCTGCCGCGACTTCTAACGTATCTGCGTTCACCAGTTCTCGCACCTGGGCAAAGAAAAGCACCTTAATCATCTGCATCCACCTTAAAATCACCCGACTTGCCGCCGCTTTTCGCCAGCAGACGTACCGGACCAATCACCATATCCTTTTGAACCGCTTTGCACATGTCGTAGATGGTCAGCGCCGCCACCGATGCTGCGGTTAACGCTTCCATTTCGACGCCGGTTTTCCCGGTCAGTCGGCACAGCGATTCAATGCGCACACGGTTGTGTTCCGGCTCGGCGCGCAGATTAACTTCAACCTTGCTGAGCATCAGCGGGTGACATAGCGGGATAAGATCCCAGGTACGCTTGGCGGCCTGGATACCGGCAATACGTGCGGTCGCGAAAACATCGCCTTTATGGTGGCTGCCGTCGATAATCATCGCCAGGGTTTCGCTACGCATAGTGACGAAGGCTTCGGCGCGCGCTTCACGTACGGTTTCGGCTTTGGCGGAAACATCCACCATGTGCGCTTCGCCAGCGGCGTTAATATGAGTCAGTTGCGACATACTTATTTCTTCAAATGGGGGTGGAAGTTACACGGACGCGTACGGGCATCGAGCTGCGGCGCAATGATATTTTCCCAGGCAGTGCGACACGCTTTGGTCGACCCCGGCATGGCAAAAATCAGCGTTTTATTGGCTACACCGGCAATCGCGCGTGATTGCAACGTCGCGGTGCCAATCTCTTCAAAGGAGAGCATGCGGAACACTTCGCCAAACCCTTCGACTTCACGGTCGAACAGCGGCAACAGCGCTTCTGGTGCCTGGTCGCCTTCGGTCAAACCGGTACCGCCGGTAATCAGCACCACTTGCACATCGTCACTGGCAATCCAGGCGGAAACCTGGGCGCGGATGGCATAGCGGTTCTCTTTAACAATCGCCTTGTCTACAATCTGATGACCCGCCTCCAGCGCACTGTCGCGCAGATAATGGCCGGAGGTATCGTCCTCTTCGCCACGACGGCTAGAAACAGTAAGAATAGCAATGCGTGTCGGGATAAATTCAGCGCTTACCTGACTCATGAAAAACTCCTTTTAGCGATCAGCCGCCAATGTAAGATAAGTTTTGCGTAATACCGGTATTGTTCTGATGCAGGAAGTGGGTCTGCTTTTTCTCCAGCAACGCGCTTGAGATACGTTCTTCCAGCGCAGACTGCTGAGCGTCATCTTCCAGCAAATCACGCAGGCTGACCCCGCCTTCACCGAATAAGCACAGATGCAGTTTGCCGACAGAAGAGACGCGCAGACGGTTGCAGGTGGCGCAGAAGTCTTTCTCATACGGCATGATCAGACCGATTTCACCCGCATAATCGGGATGACAGAAAACCTGCGCCGGACCGTCGCTGCGCTGGCGTAGCTGATGGATCCAGCCGCGACGCAGCAGTTCATCGCGCAGTACCTGGCCGGAGATATGGTGTTTACGGAAGAGAGAACTGCCTTCGCCGGTTTCCATCAGCTCAATAAAGCGTAATTGAATCGGACGTGGCTGGATCCAGGCGAGAAAGGTGTCCAGTTGATGGTGGTTTACATCGCGCATCAGCACGGTGTTCACTTTGACTTTCTCAAAACCGGCATCAAAGGCGGCATCAATGCCCGCCATCACCTGTTGAAATTTATCCTGCCCGGTAATGGCATGAAACTGACGGGCGTCAAGGCTGTCGACGCTGACGTTCAGCGCCGTGAGCCCCGCCTCACGCCAGGTGGCGGCATCCCGTGCCAAACGATAACCGTTGGTGGTCACCGCTATCTGGCGGATGGCGTCATTTTCTCGCACGGCGGCGATGATGTCGGTAAAGTCGCGACGCAATGACGGTTCGCCCCCGGTCAGACGCACTTTTTCCGTTCCCAGATTGGCGAACGCACGCGTGACACGACGAATTTCATCAACGGTCAAAAAACCGTTATTGGTGACCCCACCGGGCTTGTAGCCATCCGGCAGGCAGTAGGTGCAACGAAAGTTACACACATCGGTAATCGACAAACGTAAGTAGTAAAACTTACGTGCGAAAGCATCGGTAAGTTGAGAGCCCATGTACACCTTTCCAAATACGGGAGGCGGAGTCATTTCTTCCTGCGCCCTGGTGACAATCTGATGTAAGCCTTGTCACGGCCAAAGCACCGTATCATTTGACCCAGGTGCAGAGGCTAGAGTGTTTATACTCGTCATACGTCGAGTACATGTTGGTTATGCCGATACTAGCGTGTAAATAACAGTTTTGCCATGTACACTTTCGCTATATAATCCTATACATAGCGACATGATCGTGCAATTTCGCTACAGAATAAGCAAAAATCACAGTTTTGCATTGATATACATCATCTTGCTATCAGGTGGATGTCGTCAAAAAGAGGTAGATCGCCTAAATTTATTTTCACACCCCCCCACCAGATAATTGCTGAAAACCTGCAATTTACGCTACTGTAACGGCGATCAATTGATATCAGGAATAACTATGCGCACTCGCACGTTGGCGGATCTGGATCGCGTTGTCGCTCTCGGCGGAGGGCATGGATTGGGACGCGTCCTCTCTTCACTTTCTCCTTTAGGTTCACGCCTGACGGGCATTGTCACCACCACCGATAACGGCGGCTCTACCGGTCGAATTCGCCGCTCCGAGGGAGGTATTGCCTGGGGAGATATGCGTAACTGTCTGAACCAGTTAATTACCCAGCCCAGCGTCGCATCCGCGATGTTTGAGTATCGTTTTGGCGGTAATGGCGAACTTTCCGGGCATAACCTCGGAAATCTGATGTTAAAGGCATTAGATCACCTCAGCGTACGGCCTCTGGAAGCGATCAATTTAATTCGCAGCCTGTTGAAAGTTGACGCGCATTTAATTCCGATGTCCGAGCTGCCGGTCGATTTAATGGCTATCGACGATCAGGGACATGAGATTTATGGCGAGGTGAATATCGATCAGCTCACTATCCCGCCTCAGGAACTGATGCTGTCGCCAAAGGTGCCGACCACGCGCGAAGCGGTAGAGGCTATCGCTGAAGCCGATTTGATTCTGATTGGGCCGGGCAGTTTTTACACCAGCCTGATGCCTATCCTGCTGCTCGACGAACTGGCGCAGGCCTTACGTCGCACACCGGCTCCGATGGTCTACATCGGCAATCTGGGGCGTGAACTAAGCCTCCCTGCCGCCAGTCTGACGCTTAACGATAAGCTGACTATCATCGAACAATATGTCGGGAAAAAAGTGATTGATGCGGTGGTTGTCGGGCCAAAAGTGAATGCTTCAGCCGTGAGTGACCGCATTGTGATTCAGGACGTGCTGGAAGCCAGCGATATTCCGTATCGCCACGACCGTCAGCTGTTGCACGACGCGCTGGAAAAAGCGGTGCAAGCGTTAGGCTAGGTGGAATTGCCTGATGGCGCTACGCTTATCAGGCCTACCGAAGCGTTCTGTTCCGCCATCCGGCACCAAACACTGCCTGATGTGCTGCGCTTATCAGGCCTACCAACGCGCTCTATCCCGTAGGCCGGATAAGGGATTTATCCCGCATCCGGCACCCACTTACGATGCCGCGATAAACAGCTCGCGCAGCTGGTGCAGCTGATCGCGGATTTGAGCAGCTTCTTCAAACTCCAGGTTCTGCGCGTGCTTCATCATCTGCCCTTCCAGTTCATGGATTTTCTGCTGCAGCGCCTTCGGCGTCATATCCAATTCAACCACCTCGGACTTCGCGCCGGAACGCGACTTGCCTCGGCCCTTGGCTTTGGTCTTGGCAATATTTTGCCCCAGCGCCAGAATGTCGACCACCTTCTTGTTCAGCCCCTGCGGCGTAATACCATGCTCTTCGTTGTACTGATGCTGCTTCTCACGACGCCGTTCGGTTTCGCCGATCGCCTTTGCCATTGAGGCCGTAATTTTATCGCCGTAGAGGATCGCTTTACCGTTGATGTTACGTGCCGCACGGCCGATAGTCTGGATCAGCGATCGCTCAGAACGCAGGAACCCTTCTTTGTCGGCGTCCAGAATCGCCACCAGAGAGACCTCTGGCATGTCCAGACCTTCTCGTAACAGGTTGATACCCACCAGCACGTCAAACTCGCCCAGACGCAGGTCACGAATGATTTCCATACGTTCCACGGTGTCGATGTCCGAGTGCAGATAGCGCACCCGCTCGCCGTGCTCTTCGAGGTATTCCGTGAGGTCTTCCGCCATCCGCTTGGTTAGCGTCGTCACCAGTACACGTTCGTTGATCGCCGCGCGGATACGAATTTCAGACAGCAGGTCATCGACCTGTGTTGCCACCGGGCGCACTTCAATCACTGGATCCAGCAGGCCGGTCGGTCGTACTACCTGATCAACGACGTCATCGCCGGATTTCTCCAGCTCATAGTTGCCCGGCGTGGCGGAAACATAGATGGTTTGCGGGGCCAGCGCCTCAAACTCTTCAAACTTCAACGGGCGGTTATCCAGTGCTGACGGCAGACGAAAACCGTACTCGACCAGCGTCTCTTTTCGCGCCCGGTCGCCGCGATACATACCGCCGATTTGCGGAATAGTCACGTGGGATTCATCGACCACCAGCAGGCCATCGGCTGGCAGATAGTCAAACAGCGTCGGCGGCGGCTCGCCAGGCCCGCGCCCGGAGAGATAGCGGGAATAGTTTTCAATGCCCGAACAGTAGCCCAGCTCGTTCATCATCTCCAGATCGAACTGCGTACGCTGGCTTAAGCGCTGTTCTTCCAGCAACTTGTTGTTCGCCAGCAGGTTTTTACGCCGCTCGGCAAGCTCGACCTTAATGTCTTCCATCGCCTGCACAATGCGTTCGCGTGGCGTAACGTAGTGCGTTTTAGGGTAGACGGTAAAGCGTGGAATGCTGGATTCAACCTGCCCGGTCAGCGGGTCAAACAGTGACAAACGCTCCACTTCTTCATCAAACAGCTCCACGCGCAGCGCAATGTCGTCAGATTCTGCCGGGAAGATGTCTATCACTTCACCGCGCACACGGAACGTCCCGCGCTGAAATGCCTGATCGTTGCGGGTATATTGCAGCTCCGCCAGCCGCCGCAAAATGGCGCGCTGGTCGATGATCATGCCGACCGTCAGGTGCAGCATCATTTTCAAATACAGGTCCGGGTCGCCCAGACCATAGATCGCGGAAACCGAGGCCACCACAATGACATCCCGACGCTCCAGCAGCGCCTTGGTCGCCGATAGTCGCATTTGCTCGATGTGTTCGTTGACCGACGCATCTTTCTCGATGAATGTATCAGAACTCGGTACGTACGCTTCCGGCTGGTAATAGTCGTAGTAGGAGACAAAATACTCTACCGCGTTATCCGGGAAGAATTCTTTCATCTCGCCATAAAGCTGGGCCGCCAGCGTCTTGTTGGGTGCCAGCACCATGGTTGGCCGCTGGAGGTCCGCAATGACGTTGGCGATGGTGAACGTTTTCCCCGAACCCGTTACGCCCAGCAGCGTCTGATGCGCCAGACCATCCTCCAGCCCTTCTTCCAGGCGACGAATCGCCTCAGGCTGATCGCCAGAGGGTTTAAAAGCGGAATTCAGTTTGAACGGTTTACTCATGAGCAGCTACCTGAAGCAATGGGCGGGCAGGTGTCTAATTTTACTCGCAGCAGTAGATTTTGCCAGTAAAATATACTGGATGAAAAAACAGTAACACACCACAATATTTCTGTTACGCCCCCTTAACCCCCATCACGGCGGGCTAAAATTTGACCGCAGGCAAGATAAAACACCAGCAAAAATGTGTTATCCCCAGACCTATGACTTTTTTAACATTTGTCAAGCCAGGAGATGAAAGTTTTATGGCAACAGATGACACTTCCGCGACAGCCATTGCTTTTATCTAACAATCTGTATTTGAATAACTATTTTCTCAAGCCGTCTTTCGCAGCAATTTAGTCGCAGGCCGCGTCTTCTCTCGCTTACATAGTGTTTTCTAACTCTAATGCACAAGGTTATCCACAGGAATAGTGGATAACTGTCTCCAGCCCGTGCTGACTGCCGCCTGGCAGAAACGTATCGATGTCCTTTTTTGGTCGAATAAAAAAAAATTATCGCTAAATTTTGATATTTATCAGCTAACGAAGCGGGCTGGAGCAGTCGAGATCCTGCTCGCATTTTCATCATTTTTTTGCCTGCCCAGGGCGTTAACACGGGCAGGCCACAGCAGCCTATCCGCACCAAAATGGCGCCTAAGGCAGCGTGCTCAGATCGATATAGCGTCCGGTCTCTGCCCGCTCCGGCGTCGCTGACAGCCACGGGATCTCGCCCAGCAGCGGTGCCGCAAGTGTGCGCCTCAGCGTCGCCATGTATTCAGCGTGACGCTTCCCTGGCGGGGTTACGTCATTGGCAACCCAGCCGACCAGCGTCAGCCCGGCCTGGCGTATCGCCTGCGCGGTCAGGAGGGCATGATTGATACAGCCGAGCTTCACGCCCACCACCAGAATCACCGGCAATTGTTCCGTTTGCACCCAGTCGGCAAAGCTCAGCGTCGGCGAAAGCGGGGTCAACCATCCCCCGGTCCCTTCGACCAGCACCCAGTCGGCCTGTTTCTCCAGGGCGCGTAAACCGGCAGACATCACCGGGGCCTGAATCGGTCGCCCTTCATCGGCGCTGATAATATGCGGTGACGTGGGTTCGGCGAAGGTATACGGATTGATGGCCGCATAGTCCACTGCCAACGTACTGTTCCGCTGCAACGCCAGGGCATCGCTGTTACGCAGGCCGTCTGCCGTCATTTCACTGCCCGAGGCGACCGGCTTGTAGCCCACGGTCCGGTAGCCCAACTGTCCTGCCGCCTGTAACAATGCACAGCTGGCGATGGTTTTACCGACCTCGGTGTCCGTCCCGGTGACAAAATACGTTTTAGTCACGTTGAATCACTCCCCAAAAAAGATGGTACGTCAGCGGGTATTTCCCCTGTTTCTGGGGCCAGGCTAACTGTAACTGTTGCAGCTGTGAGCGGGTCAGCACGCGCTGTTCGCGACCTTCATGCAAATGCGTCGCGCCAATGCCTTTGAGCGAACGCATGGCGCTCAGCGCATCGTCAAACCACAGCGTGACGGCCTGCATCTGATACTCAACCTCCCAGCCGTGCAGCGCGTTTTCCAGCTGTTCGACGGATAAAAAACGGTTGGCGTGCGCCCGGTTATCCACCGCCTGCCACGCCTGACGCAGTTCCGGCATCGAGCCATGCGCCAGGGTGCTGAAGGCCACCGTCCCGCCGGGGCGCACGACGCGGTAGAGTTCGCCTAATGCGTGGCGTAAATCGCCACACCATTGCACGGCAAGATTGCTCCAGGCCAGGTCAAACGTCGCGGTATCTTGCGGAATGGCCTCAATATCGGCCAGCAGATAATGGTGCGCCGCATCGTGCCGCTGGGCTTGCGCCAGCATAGGCGCAGACAAATCCAGGGCGCTGACCTCGCTCCCCTGCTCTCGCCAGTAGCGACTCATGCGACCTGGCCCGCAGCCGGCATCCAGCACGCGGGCATACTGCCGCCCCGCCAGCCGCGCCAGTAACGCATCGGCGCTTTGACGCTGTAATTCAGCGTGTTGTTCGTAGTGGGAGGCAGCGCGTCCGAACGCGGCGGCAATGGCCTGCTTATCAACCTGCGTCATGCAGCACCTCCAGCAAGCGGTCGATATCCTGAGCTTCATGCGCCTGAGTCAGCGTTAGTCGCAGTCTGGCAGTACCAACCGGCACGGTAGGTGGCCGGATTGCCGTCACCCAGCAACCCCGATCGCGTAACGTCTGCGCCAGCTGCAACGCTTTTTGGTTATCGCCGACGATCAGTGGCTGAATGGCGCTGTCTGACTGTGCCAGCAGCAAATCAGGGTTCGTCATACCGGCACGAAAACGCTGGATAAGCATCGCCAGCTTTTCCCGGCGCTCGTCGCCTTCAGGGCTGCGGATCACCGCCAGTGCGGCGCGCAACGCCTGAGCCTGTGCCGGGGGCATACTGGTGCTGTAAATCAGATGGCGAGCAAACTGCAGCAGATAATCGGCCACGCTGTCAGAGCAGAGAATGGCCGCCCCGCTGACGCCAAAGCCTTTGCCGAAGGTCACCACCAGCAGCTCGGGCTTGACCTGCTGCTGCCAGCACGAACCGCGTCCTTCCTCACCAGTGACGCCAATACCGTGAGCATCATCCACCAGCAGCCACGCCTCCTGGCGCTGCGCCTCGGCGTGGATTTGCGCCAGCGGCGCGCTGTCGCCGTCCATGCTGAATACACCTTCGGTGACCACCAGCTGTTGCCCCGGACAGGGAGCCGCCAGCAGACGAGCTAAATGCTGAGTGTCGTTATGGGTAAAGCGGCGCAGCATGGCCGGGCTCAGACTGGCGGCCTCCAGCAGCGAAGCGTGGCTGAGTCGGTCTGCAACAATGCGATCCTGTTTACCCATCAGCGCGGCAATCACCGCTTGATTGGCGGCAAACCCGGAGGTAAACAGCAGCGCGCGTGAATAACCCAGCCATTGTGCCAGTTCGTCTTCCAGCGCCTGATGCGCTATGGAATAACCGCTGACATGCCCTGATCCGCCGCTGCCGACGCCAAATCGGTCGGCCCCTTGCTGCCACGCACAGACGATCTGCGGATGGTGGCTTAGCCCAAGGTAATCGTTACTGGAAAAATTCAGATATTGACGACCATCTGCCTGCAACCAACGCCCGGCGCCCTGCGTCACCGCATGACGACGGCGCAGAGCATCGGCAGAACGACGCGCCGCAAGCGCATCGTCAATTTTTTGCTGCCAGGTCATACAGTTGCCGCGTTGTAGTAATCGTCAGTGTCTGGAGTGCGCAGGGCCTGTTCCAGACGCTGCTGCTGTTCGTTATCGCCCGCCAGCACCGCCGTTTGCTGGGGATTCAGGCCCAGCTTGCGGAACAGCAGCAGGTCTTTATCTTCGTTCGGGTTCGGCGTGGTCAGCAGTTTACAGCCGTAGAAAATCGAGTTAGCCCCGGCCATAAAGCACATGGCCTGGGTCTGTTCGTTCATTTGTTCGCGTCCTGCAGACAGACGGACATACGAGGTCGGCATCATGATGCGCGCCACGGCGATGGTGCGGATAAAATCAAACGCATCCACATCGTCATTATCCGCCAGCGGCGTGCCCTTCACCTTCACCAGCATATTGATGGGGACGCTTTCCGGCGGAGTGGGCAGGTTTGCCAGCTGCAGCAGCAACCCGGCGCGGTCAGTGACCGTTTCGCCTAAGCCGACAATGCCGCCAGAGCAGACTTTAATTCCGGCTTCACGCACTTTATCCAGCGTATCCAGGCGTTCCTGATATGAACGGGTAGTGATGATATTGCCGTAAAACTCCGGCGAGGTGTCGAGGTTGTGGTTGTAGTAGTCGAGACCCGCGCTGGCCAGACGCTGCGCCTGCGTTTCATCCAGCGTACCCAGCGTCATACAGGCTTCCAGCCCCAGTTCTTTCACGCCCTGCACCATTTGTTCCAGGTAAGGCATATCGCGCTCGTGTGGATTCTTCCACGCAGCGCCCATGCAGAAACGCGTTGAACCGGCTTGTTTGGCCTTACGCGCAGAGTCCAGTACCTGCTCAACTTCCATTAAACGCTCGGTTTCCAGACCGGTTTTATAGCGGGAACTTTGTGGGCAATATTTGCAGTCTTCCGGACAAGCGCCGGTTTTTATCGACAACAACGTACTGACCTGTACCTGCTGCGGGTCAAAGTGCTGACGGTGGATCTGTTGCGCTTCAAACAGCAGATCCAGCAGTGGTTTTTCAAATAATTCGGTAACTTGCGACATTGTCCAGCGAGAAGAATGAGCCATATTGGTGTTCGTTTCATTTTGAGTTTCGTGTAGACTCGTAAACCTAAATCTTTTTAATTTGGTTTACAAGTCGATTATGACAACGGACGATCTTGCCTTTGACCAACGCCATATCTGGCACCCTTACACCTCGATGACCTCCCCGCTGCCGGTGTATCCGGTAGCGCGCGCTGAAGGTTGTGAACTGATTTTAGCCAGCGGCGAGAGACTGATTGACGGGATGTCGTCCTGGTGGGCGGCGATCCACGGTTACAATCACCCGCAGCTGAACGCCGCGATGAAAACGCAAATCGACGCCATGTCACACGTGATGTTTGGCGGTATTACCCATGCCCCGGCCATTGCACTGTGCCGCCAGCTGGTTGCCATGACGCCAGAACCACTGGAATGCGTTTTCCTCGCGGACTCAGGCTCCGTTGCCGTGGAAGTAGCGATGAAAATGGCGCTGCAGTACTGGCAGGCAAAAGGCGAATCTCGCCAGCGTTTCCTGACGTTCCGTAACGGGTATCACGGTGACACCTTCGGGGCGATGTCGGTCTGCGATCCTGACAACTCAATGCACAGTCTGTGGAAAGGGTATCTGCCGGAAAACCTGTTCGCCCCAGCCCCGCAAAGCCGGATGGGCGGCGAGTGGGATGAGCTGGATATGGTGCCCTTTGCCCGTCTGATGGCGGCCCATCGCCACGAGATTGCGGCAGTGATCCTGGAGCCTGTCGTTCAGGGTGCAGGCGGCATGCGCATGTACCATCCCGAGTGGTTAAAGCGCATCCGTAAGATGTGCGATCGCGAAGGTATTCTGCTGATTGCCGACGAAATCGCCACCGGCTTTGGCCGCACCGGTAAGCTATTTGCCTGTGAACACGCCGACATTACGCCGGATATTTTATGTCTCGGCAAAGCGTTAACCGGCGGGACAATGACCCTTTCTGCCACCCTGACCACTCGCCAGGTAGCGGAAACCATCAGTAACGGCGAAGCGGGCTGCTTTATGCACGGTCCGACGTTTATGGGCAATCCGCTGGCCTGTGCCGTCGCCTCCGCCAGTTTGTCTCTGCTGGAGTCGGGCGAGTGGCGCTCACAGGTGGCTGCAATCGAAGCGCAACTGCGCCGCGAACTGGCACCGGCGGCGGATTCGACGTATGTCGCCGACGTGCGCGTTCTCGGTGCCATCGGCGTGATAGAAACCACCCACCCGGTGAAGATGGCGGCGTTGCAGAAGTTCTTTGTCGATCAGGGCGTATGGGTCAGACCGTTTGGCAAGCTTATCTACCTGATGCCACCGTATATTATCCAGCCCGAACAACTGCGTCGTCTGACCCAGGCGGTGAACGACGCCGTGCGCAATGCAACATTTTTTAGCGATTAATCGGCGGTAAACTGTGCGTTTTCTGGCTACACTTTTTGGCTAACGAGAGGAGTCGGCATGAAACTTATCAGTAACGATCTGCGCGACGGGGACAAACTTCCGCATCGCCACGTTTTAAACGGCATGGGGTATGACGGGGACAATATTTCCCCGCATCTGGCGTGGGACGATGTGCCCGCCGGGACCAAAAGTTTTGTCGTGACCTGTTACGATCCTGATGCACCAACCGGCTCCGGCTGGTGGCACTGGGTGGTGGTTAACCTACCTGCAGATACCCGGGTTCTGCCGCAAGGGTACGGCTCCGGATTGGTTGCGTTGCCGGAGGGCGTGCTGCAAACGCGCACGGACTTTGGTAAAGCTGGCTACGGCGGCGCGGCACCGCCAAAAGGGGAAACGCATCGCTATATCTTTACGCTTCACGCGCTGGATGTGGAGCGTCTTGATGTCGATGAGGGCGCCAGCGGCGCGATGGTCGGATTTAACGTCCATTTCCATTCGCTCGCCAGCGCGTCAATTACCGCGATGTTCAGTTAAGCGCAGTGCCGGATGTCGGCTTCGCCTCATCCGGCCTACCAGGCAGACCGTAGGCCTGATAAGACGCATCAGCGTCGCCATCAGGCAATTTGCTACAGAAATTCAGGCAACAATTTCAACAGCGTTCCTTGCGCTAACAGCTCGGTCGCACACTCGATATCCGGAGCGAAAAAACGGTCCTGGGTATAATGTGAAACCTGTTCGCGCAAGGCCTGACGCGCCTGTTCCAGCAGCGGGCTTGAGGTCAGTCCTTCACGTAAATCGATCCCCTGACAGGCCGCCAGCCACTCCACGGCTATCACACCGCGCGTATTTGCCGCCATCTCCCACAGTCGGCGACCAGCCGCAGGTGCCATGGAAACATGATCTTCCTGGTTGGCCGACGTGGGCAGGCTGTCTACGCTGTGCGGGTGTGCCAGCGCTTTGTTTTCACTGGCCAGCGCGGCGGCAGTGACCTGCGCAATCATAAAGCCAGAGTTAACCCCACCATTTTTGACCAGGAATGGCGGCAACTGCGACATGTGTTTATCCATCATCAGCGCAATACGCCGCTCTGATAGCGCACCAATTTCCGCGATCGCCAGCGCCAGATTATCCGCCGCCATCGCCACCGGCTCGGCATGGAAGTTACCGCCGGAAATCACATCCCCTTCTTCGGCAAACACCAGCGGGTTGTCCGACACAGCGTTGGCTTCAACTAACAGTACGTCCATCACCTGGCGCATTTGCGTCAGGCACGCGCCCATCACCTGCGGCTGACAGCGCAGGGAATACGGATCCTGCACTTTTTCACAGTTATGATGGGATTGCGACAGCGCACTGGCGTCGGTCAGCACATGACGATACAACATAGCGGCGTCAATCTGCCCGCGCTGTCCGCGCGCGGCATGAATGCGAGGGTCAAACGGACGACGTGAGCCCAGCACCGCTTCGGTCGTCAGCGCGCCGCACACCGTCGCTGAAGCAAACAGCTCCTGGGCTTCAATCACCCCACGCAGAGCAAAGGCGGTGGACGCCTGAGTCCCGTTCAGCAGCGCCAGCCCCTCTTTTGCCTCCAGCGTAATCGGCTCCAGTCCGGCTTTTTTCAATGCCTGCGTCGCCGGGAGCCATTCCCCCTGCCAGCGTGCTTTCCCCTCACCTAGCAAAGTCAGCGACATGTGCGCCAGCGGGGCCAGATCGCCCGATGCGCCGACAGAACCTTTCGCTGGGATCAGCGGGTAAACTTCGGCGTTCACCAGCGCAATTAACGCTTCAATCACGCTCAGGCGAATACCGGAGAAACCGCGCGCCAGGCTGTTGATTTTCAGCACCATGATCAGACGTACCATGGCATCATCCAGCGCGTTGCCAACGCCAGCAGCATGTGAAAGCACCAGTGAGCGCTGAAGATTTTGCAGATCTTCCGTGGCGATACGGGTCTGGGCCAGCAGGCCAAATCCCGTATTGATGCCGTAGGCCGTTCGCCCTTCGGCAACAATATTATTCACGCAGGCCACGCTGGCGTTGATGGCATCAACCGCGCTGGGGTCCAGACTCAGTTGTACCGGCTGCTGCCAGATCTCCCGTAGCTGCGTAAAACTCAGATGACCTGGTGTTAACGTAAGCTTAGTCATTTCAGTCTTTCCCCTGCGTCCCAGCAATCATCGGTAAATTCAATCCTTGCTCAACGGCACATTCCACCGCGATGTCATACCCGGCGTCTGCGTGACGCATGACGCCCGTGGCCGGATCGTTATGCAAAACCCGAGCAATACGTGCGGCAGCTTCATCGGTGCCGTCACACACAATCACCATCCCCGCATGTTGCGAGAAGCCCATGCCGACCCCGCCGCCGTGGTGCAGCGACACCCAGGTTGCCCCGCTGGCGGTATTGAGCAGCGCGTTCAGCAGCGGCCAGTCGGACACGGCGTCAGAACCGTCGCGCATGGCTTCGGTTTCACGGTTTGGGCTGGCAACAGAGCCAGAGTCCAGATGGTCACGTCCAATGACGATAGGCGCGGAGACTTCACCGCTGCGCACCATTTCGTTAAACGCCAGCCCCAGTTTTTGCCGCCACTCCAGACCAACCCAGCAGATACGGGCTGGCAAGCCCTGGAAGTTAATCCGCTCACGTGCCATATCCAGCCAGTGGTGCAGGTGTTTATCGTCGGCAACAATTTCTTTTACTTTGGCATCGGTCTTATAAATATCCTGCGGATCGCCGGAAAGCGCCACCCAGCGGAAGGGACCAATGCCGCGACAGAACAGTGGACGAATATAGGCGGGTACAAAGCCAGGGAAATCAAAGGCATTTTCCACGCCCATCTCTTTGGCCATCTGGCGAATGTTATTACCGTAATCAAACGTCGGCACACCCATTTTGCTAAAGTCCAGCATTGCCTGTACGTGTGTGGCCATGGAACGTTTCGCCGCCTGCACCGTACCCTGCGGATCGGATACCGCTTTTGCCTGGTACTCTTCCCAGCTCCAGCCGGACGGCAGATAACCGTGTAGCGGGTCATGCGCGCTGGTCTGATCGGTGACCATATCCGGACGCACACCACGCTTCACCAGTTCCGGAACAACGTCGGCCGCGTTCGCGCACAGCGCAATAGAAACGGCTTTACCCTCACGGGTGTATTTGTCGATACGCGCCAGCGCGTCATCCAGCGTTGTGGCCTGCTCATCCACATAGCGGGTACGCAGACGGAAATCGATACGGCTTTGCTGACATTCAATGTTCAGCGAACACGCGCCCGCCAGCGTCGCGGCTAACGGCTGCGCCCCGCCCATTCCGCCAAGACCAGCGGTCAGTACCCAGCGTCCACTCAGGCTACCCTGATAATGTTGACGTCCGGCTTCAACGAAGGTTTCATACGTCCCCTGCACAATGCCCTGACTGCCGATATAAATCCAGCTCCCGGCGGTCATCTGGCCGTACATCGCCAACCCTTTCGCATCCAGTTCGTTGAAGTGTTCCCAGGTCGCCCAGTGCGGGACCAGGTTGGAGTTGGCAATCAGCACGCGTGGCGCATTGTCGTGGGTTTTGAAGACGCCGACTGGTTTACCCGACTGGACCAGCAGCGTTTCATCGGCCTCCAGTTTGGTCAGCGCCTTGACGA
Organism: Citrobacter sp. wls613; assembly: GCF_005281195.1. Taxonomy (NCBI): domain Bacteria; kingdom Pseudomonadati; phylum Pseudomonadota; class Gammaproteobacteria; order Enterobacterales; family Enterobacteriaceae; genus Citrobacter; species Citrobacter sp. wls613. Next base: position 144,285 of record NZ_SZXN01000080.1, on the reverse strand, counting down.
TGGCGTCATAGCATTCCCAGTCACGCGCGGCGCGACCGATCCCGCCGTACACCACCAGCTCATGGGGATTTTCCGCCACATCAGGATCGAGATTGTTCATTAACATGCGCAGCGGCGCTTCGGTCAGCCAGCTTTTGGCCGTTAAGGTGGTGCCGCGTGGGGCACGAATATCCTGCTGACGATACTTGCTGTGAGACATGACGGAAACTCCTCAGACTGAATGTAGGCCGGATCAGGCGTATACGCCGCCATCCGGCACAGCGCCTGATGGCGACGCTAACGCGTCTAATCAGGCCTACGATGAACGGTCACATTGGTTAAAAGTATATACTTGTCTATACAATCAAACGCAAGATTATAGTTAACAAGTAATCTACATTTTCGTCATACTGCGGCAGCAATCACGATTTTCAGGACATGAAGCGCCCTTGCAGACGATAGCGGGAACCCGGAAAAAGCAAACGAGCATGAGAGACAATGGATGACGCGGACCAGGTCTTGCGACGGATCAGCAGGCAGGGATCGTGTTCTTTAATGTTCAGCAGCGCGCACTCTTCCGCGCTGGCGCGAACCGCTTCGACAATATGCTCGCCTTCGGTCAACGGGGCGATCAGCGACAGATAGGCGTGCGGCGTGGTCTGACTGTAATCCTGTGTCAGGTACTCCGGCACAATCTCCGCATTGACGCAGCGATCTTCAATTTGTACAGGTAGGGAGTTTTCAAAGTGCACCATGATCGAGTGATAAATAAAGGTACCTTCTTTAACGTTCAGCGCCGTGGCCTGCTGCGCGTTCGCGCGTGTGCTTTCCAGCTTCAGCACCTCGCACCGATGCTGATGCTGGCGGGCGATAATTTCATCGGCAATGCTGCGAATTTCAAACAACGCGGACTGACCTTTCGGCTCGGCGACAAACGTACCGACGCCCTGCAAACGCACCAGCAGCCCCTCGTCAGTAAGCTCACGCAGCGCCCGATTAATAGTCATACGGCTAAAACCATACTGCGCGACCAACTCCGCTTCCGACGGGATGCGATCGTGAGGTTGCCAGATACCGCTGGCAATCTTTTCACTGATCTCCTGTTTTACCTTTTCGTAAAAAGGTGCCGGGGCAGAACGGGAGTGGGATGGGAGCATGCGTTAGCCTTCCTTACGCTGAAAAATGAGAGTGGAAAAATGGCGGCGTAACGCTATTCGACACGTCAGTGCCACCAGTGTGCGATTTGCCAGCCAAGACGCGCCGCAACGCGCGCCGCGTTGCCATCATCGTCAAAACGGGGATTAAATTCAACCATGTCTACCGCCTGCAGCTTACCGCAGCGGCACAGGGGCTCAATCAGCCTCAGCAGCGTCGACAACGGCACGCCCAGCGCGGCGGGTGCGGACACAGCGGGCATTTCCCAGACCGGTAGAACGTCGAGGTCGATGGTCAGATAGATGACGTCTACGCTGGAAATAAACTGCGCCATCTGTGCCTGCGCGTTTTGACAGTGCAGATCCTCCACCACTGTAACCCCAAGCCGCTGCGCTTCATCCCACAGCGCCTGGGTGTTAGCCGCCCGGTTAACACCAAAGCAGGCGTAATGAAATTCACGCTGCTGCACGTCGCAAAGCTGCGCCAACTGGCGAAACGGCGTACCGGAGGTGGCCCGATCGGCATGGCGTAAGTCGAGGTGGGCATCGAGATTGACGATGCCCACGGTTAAGCGTGGGAACGCATCCAGCACACCTGCACCGTGGGCAAAGGCGGTTTCGTGCCCGCCCCCCAGCACGAAAGTGCGCATCTCAGCCTGCTGACAACGCTGTACCGCATGGCGTAACGCCTGCTGCGCCCCTTCGAGATCGGGGGCTTGCGCCACAATGTTGCCCAGATCCACCAGCCGGTCATGGCCTTGGTGGCTGGCTAAATTCGCCAGCGCTTTACGCAGTGCATCAGGTGCGCCAGCCGACCCCGTGCGTCCCTGATTACGCTTTACGCCTTCATCGCAGGCGAATCCCAGCAGCGCTATCTGTTCACGATAGTTTTCCGGGCTAAACGCTGCACTGAGCGTGATGGTCTGAAACAGGCGCAGCGCGTTGGGTGACTCAGCGCGATCATCGCGACCTTGCCAAAGCGCGGGAGATGCGGGATGCCAGTGACTCATGATGGTTGTCCTCGGAATACGCGTTGATACAGCGGGTTGCGGCCAGGTTCATACAGGATCTCAACCGGAAGGTGGGCGTCCCACACCACAAAGTCCGCCACGAACCCGGCCCTCAATTGCCCATGGGTCGCCTGACGACCAAGGGCTTGCGCCGCATGACGCGTGACGCCCGCCCACGCTTCTTCCGGCGTTAAGCCAAACTGCACGCAGGCCATGTTCATCGCCCAGTGCAAACTGATAAACGGACTGGTACCAGGGTTGAAATCCGTCGCCACCGCCATTGGCACGTTATATTGACGTAGCCACTCCACCGGCGGGCGCTGTTTCTCTTTAAGAAAATAAAAGGCACCGGGTAGCAGGACCCCTACCGTGCCGCTGTGGCTCATCGCCGCCACGCCCGCTTCATCAAGATATTCAATATGATCGGCCGATAATCCGTGATAGCGACTCACCAACTGCGCGCCACCGAGCAACGACAGCTGTTCAACGTGGCCCTTAACCGGAATGCCCAACGCCTGAGCGGCCTGAAATACCCGTTCACTTTGTGCCAGGCTAAACCCAACGCTTTCACAAAACAGGTCGACAGTCTCAAACAGTCCCTGTTCCCACAGCTGCGGCAAAATGGTCTCGCACACCAGCGTAATATAGCCGTCAGGATCGTCACGGTATTCCGCCGGTGTCGCGTGCGCGGCCAGCAGCGTGGGGCTGATTTCAAGGGTATTTTCCGCCGCCAGCGCAGAGACCACGCGCAAAATTTTCTCTTCTGTCGCCAAATCCAGACCATAGCCTGATTTCACTTCCAGCAACGTGACGCCTTCTTTTATCAGCCGTTCCATGCGCGCGCGCGCCACGGCAAGGAGCTGATCGTCAGATGCGCGGCGGGTCGCCGACACGGTGGCGTTTATGCCCCCACCCTGGGCGCTGATTTGCTGGTAAGACACACCATTCAGCCGCTGCTCCCACTCGCCTGCACGATTTCCGCCAAAAACCAGATGCGTGTGGCAATCAATCAAACCTGGCGTAACCAGCCGACCCTGCATATCAAAGGTATTGTCATGTGTGCGGTATAACGAGGATTCAGGCACGATGGCGCGAATCTTGCCCTGTCGAATAATCAGCGCGTGACCGTCCACCAGCCCATACGGGGTATTACGTTCAGGATCCATGGTCGCCAGGCGGACGTTACGCCAGATGGCATCATCAGGGAAAAATTGCTGCATTCCACTCACCACTTGTCATAGGTTGTATAGACATTTATTGAGATCCTGCGGATGTTGTCAACCTGAAGGGCGATAATTGTTATTTAATTGTGATATCAGGACGTTCTGCATCCGACATTGCTGCTATAAAAAACAACTTTTTACCTTTTCGCCTTTCCGTTTCGCTCAACTTAGTATAAAAAAGCAGGCTTCAATGGATAAATTTCAAAGCCCGGAGCAACCTGTGAACATTTCATCAGTTTCCCGTCTGGCGCTGGTAATGGCTTTTGGCGTGACGCTGACCGCCTGTAGCGCAACCTCGCCCGATCAAATTCCTTCCGACCAGACCGCGCCAGGCACCTCCTCGCGCCCGATTCTGTCGGCAAATGAAGCCAGCAATTTTGTCGCGGCTCATTATTTTTCTGCACTGACGCCAAACACCGCGCCGTGGTCCCCTTCTGCGATTTCTCTGCCCGCACAGCCTGATTTTGTTGTCGGCCCGGCAGGGACTCAGGGCGTCACCCACACCACCATTCAGGCGGCGGTGGATGCAGCAATCATTAAACGCACCAACAAGCGTCAATATATTGCGATCATGCCGGGTGAATATCAGGGCACGGTTTATATCCCGGCAGCAACGGGCAGCCTGACGCTGTACGGCATGGGCGAAAAACCGCTTGATGTGAAAATTGGCCAGGCAATTGACGGAGAGATGAGCACCGCTGACTGGCGTCGTACGGTCAACCCAGGCGGCAAATATATGCCGGGTAAACCTGCGTGGTATATGTTTGATAATTGCCAGAGCAAGCGCGGTACCAACATTGGCGTACTGTGTTCTGCAGTCGTCTGGTCACAAAACAACGGTCTGCAGTTACAGAACCTGACCATCGAAAACAACCTCGGCGACAGCGTGGATGCAGGTAACCATCCGGCCGTTGCTCTGCGTACCGATGGCGATAAAGTACAGATCAACAACGTCAACATTCTGGGTCGTCAGAACACCTTCTTCGTAACCAACAGCGGTGTACAAAACCGTCTGGAAAACGATCGTCAACCGCGTACGCTGGTGACAAACAGCTACATTGAAGGCGATGTGGATATTGTTTCTGGTCGCGGCGCGGTGGTATTCGAAAACACCGATTTCCGCGTCGTCAATTCTCGCACCCAGCAGGAAGCCTACGTGTTCGCACCTGCCACGCTGTCGAACATTTATTACGGTTTCCTTGCCGTCAACAGCCGCTTTACGGCTGCCGGTGATGGCGTGGCGCAGTTAGGCCGCTCACTGGATGTCGATGCTAACACCAACGGTCAGGTGGTGATCCGCGACAGCGTGATCAACGAAGGCTTTAACATGGCGAAGCCATGGGGTGACAGCGTAATCGGTAAGCATCCGTTTACCGGCAACACCGGTGCGGAAGACGACAAAGGTGAAATCCAGCGTAACCTGAACGACACCAACTTTAACCGCATGTGGGAATACAACAACCGCGGTGTGGGTAGCAAAGTGGTTGCCGAGCCGAAGCAGTAAACGTCATTCTCTTATGTAGGCCCGGTAAGCGCATGCGCCACCGGGCAATGTGCCGGATGGCGACGAAAACCGCCATCCGGCCTACAGTAAGCCTTACATCAAACGCGCTTTATTCGCGTTAATCAAACTTCCTGCCTTGATGATTTCACGCTCTTCCGCCGTCAGACTTTCCATATACAGGCTAATTTCACTGACCGACCCATTCTCATACAGTACGTATGCGGTAATCTCGCGACTGCATGCGTCCAGCGCGCGGCGAATACCGGGAATGTAAATATAATCACCCACCTCGAAAGACGGCTTCCCGCTCATTTGCAGCGGCAGCATCCCCCAGTTGATGACGTTGGAACGGTAACGCTTGGTGGCATATTCCTCGGTGATATTCGCCAGCCCACCAATCACGCGCTGGCAGCTTGCCGCCTGCTCACGCGCGGAACCATCTCCCGGTTTGACGGCATAAATCATGCTGCCAATCCCCGTTTCCAGTGGCACAACATCTTCCTGACCGGCAATCTGACGAATACGGTCGAAGATGGGTGACAATGCGCTGTTCACACCACCAGCCCGTCGCTGTTTTTCCAGCTCAGCAGTAGCTTTACTCCTCCCCACATAACCGGGATCCCGCCGTGAAAGCGTAAATTCCGCCAATCCTAAAGGATTTGAGCGATAGGACGACGTCTCCCCGGATGGGATCAGCTCGTCGGTCGTCGTCACTTCATCAAGAATTTTCGAGGCGACCTTCAACAAAATATTGTCAGTCAGTGCGCCAAGCTCCGGCCAGTCTTTAATATTGGGACCATAGATTAACGCCTGCTGCGTGGCACCTTTCACAAAGCCCTGATACACACGACTTTTATAAGGCGCAGGGTCAAATGCATAGGCCGGAATTTCGTCCCAACAGTCCAGGTCGGTTGCCGGGGTCAGGAATCCGCCGTTTACCGCTGTTGCGGCTATGGAACGCGCGTCCATCAGCGCCACGGCTGACATTTGCCCGTTGCCCGGCTTCGAGCCTTCGCGGTTAGGGAAATTACGTGTGGTATGGCGAATGCTCAGCCCGTTATTGACTGGTGTGTCACCCGCGCCGAAGCAAGGGCCACAGAACGCAGTTCGGATAATGGCACCCGCGCCCATCAAATCCGCCACCACGCCTTTCTTCGCTAAGTCCATAAACACCGGCTGTGATGAGGGGTAGACCGCCAGCGAGAAGGTGTCGCTACCGCAGGATTGACCGCGTAGCGCACTGGCGGCGGCAATCACGTTTTCGTAGTTGCCGCCCGAGCACCCGGCAATGATCCCCTGCTGTACTTTTAAACGCCCATTCTCAACTTTGTCGAGCAGTGAGAGGCTGGCTTTCCCTTGCGCGATACGCGCAGATTCAATTTCGATCCCGCGAAGAATATCGGTGAGATTCTCATTGAGGGTGTCAATTTCATAGACATTGCTGGGGTGGAAAGGCAGCGCGATCATCGGCTTGATGGCGCTCAGATCAACATAAATACAGCCATCGTAATACGCCATCGGCTGCGGGTTCAGCGGGCGATAGTCTTGCTCACGGCCATGTAGCGCCAGCCAACTGCGGGTTTCGTCATCCGTTTGCCAGACGGAGCTCAGACAGGTGGTTTCTGTCGTCATCACATCAACGCTGTTGCGAAAATCTGTGGAGAGAGACTTAATACCCGGACCGACAAACTCCATCACTTTATTTTTGACGTAGCCGTTTTTAAACACCGCGCCGATAATAGCTAGCGCGACATCCTGCGGCCCCACGCCAGGTGCCGGTTTTCCGGTCAGATAGACCGCAACAACGTCAGGATAATCAACATCCCAGGTATCGTTTAACAGTTGCTTGACCAGCTCGCCGCCACCTTCACCGACTGCCATTGTGCCCAGTGCGCCATAGCGCGTATGGCTGTCTGAGCCGAGGATCATTTTTCCGCCGCCGGCCATCATCTCACGCATATATTGATGGATCACCGCAATATGTGGAGGCACAAAAATGCCCCCATAGCGTTGCGCCGCGGACAGCCCGAACAGATGATCGTCACCGTTAATGGTCCCGCCTACCGCACATAATGCGTTATGGCAGTTGGTCAACACGTAAGGCAACGGGAAACGCTCCATGCCTGAAGCTTTCGCTGTCTGAATAATGCCGACAAAGGTAATATCGTGTGACGCTAATGAGTCAAACTTAATTTTAAGCTTGTCCATATCTCCCGACGTATTGTGTGCCGACAGAATCGACCAGGCGATAGTCCCTTTTTTCGCGTGATCTTTTTCGATATGCCCGGAACAATGTTCCTCGGTTAACAGTTCATTGTTTTCGGAGAGAAAGACGCCTTTCTCATATAATTTAATCATCACATACTCCATGGTACAACGCCCGCACAAATACCGTGCACAAAGGCATTGTTAATCAATAAATTTAATAGACTGAAGATTGACGTGTTATTTACAACATATTCCAGTCAATCAACATGCTCCACCACCATACGCCCAGGGTGATATGCACAATAAAAGTTAAGAATGTCAGCATACCGCCAACCAGCCACCACGATTTAATGTCGTTATAGCCCACACCGAAAATAACCGGACCCGCCGCGCCGCCATAATGGGTTACCATTCCGCCATATGAGTTAGAGAACAGTAATGCCAGAGCCGTTAACATCAGTGGTGCACCAGAGACATTCGCTAACATGGCAAAGACGGGCATCATCGCCACAATATAAGCGCTACCGGAAGCGAAGAAATAGCGGACAATAATACTCAGGAACAAAATAACGAAGAAGGCTACATTGCTATGATTGTCAAAAGAGAGGTTATTTTTGAACAGTTCAGCTAACCAGTCAAAAAACTTCACTTTCGATAATAAAGAACTCAGGCCAATAATTCCGCCGTACCAAATTAAGGTATTCCAGCCCCCTTTATTTTTTACCACATCATCCCAGGTCACTACGCCCAAGAGGAGCATCGCGCCCATCACTACAATGGCCACCGTTGATTCATCAACGCCGAGGCTTTTACTGAAGATCCACCCTAATAGTGCAAGAACAAAAATGCCCAACAGCATTTTTTCTCGCCCTTTCATCGGCCCCAGTTCCTGGAGTCCAGCTTTGGCGATGGTTTTGTTATCCACTTTGGTAATTTCAGGCGGATACATAAAGTAGATAACTAACGGAGTCAGGAGCAACATCACAATACCAGGTAAACTCGCCGCCAGCGCCCATCCGCCCCAACTTAACTGCAGGTGACAGATATCGTTAATCATTTTCAATGCCAGGATGTTGCCTGCCATGGCGGTAAAAAACATATAGCTGGTGGTTTTGGTGACCATATAGACCGTCATCATCAGGTAGTGGCCAACACGGCGTGGGCTTCTGTCTGGTTCAGACCCCAATGCCACCGCCACGCTATTGATGATTGGCAGCACAATCCCTCCCGCTCGCGCGGTGTTAGATGGTGTTGCTGGCGCCAAAACCAGGTCCAGAAAAACAGTGACGTAGCCTAGCCCCAGTGTGGTATTCCCGATTTTGCCGATCAAAATATAGGCAATTCGCTTGCCCAGACCGGTAGTCACAAACGCGGCACTTAGCGTAAATGCAGAGAAAACCAGCCACGTGGTGCCTGACGCATAACCGCTGAGAACGCTGCTGGTTTTTAGTACGCCGTGACCTAAATTACCGACAACGACCATTGATGCCGCGACGGCAATCAACAACACTACCGGCTCAGGAAAAGGTTTGATCACCAACCCGACAATAGCGGCAAGATAAATACCGAAAAGAACCCAGGCAAGTTCCGTTAATCCTGCTGGTGCAGGAATAATGCCAATAATACAGGGGATCGCCAATATAACGATTAGCTTCCATAATGATTTCACATTCATGTGGTATTCCTGATTTATACGTACAGGCAATCTCGCGAAATAAATCCAGTATCCGCGATGCATAACCGTTTTAATTAACGTTATGCGGGAAGGTAAACCTCACCAGAAAATATTTTCCGGGCGGTGCGAATCACCGAGGCGCGAATAGCCGTAGCATCATCACTTTCATTACTCAAATAAATATCCAGTGAGCCACCGGGGTGTTCAATGCTGATATTTCCATACCCTACCCCCGGTGCTACCTGCTGAGTTACCGTCCCAGCAATCACGCAACTGCTGGCAATGGCAATAGCGCCAGTGATCGCCAGCGCTTTATGGCAAGCGTGAGGCATAAAATAGCGCACAGTAATTGCACCACTCTGCTGCGGCGCTGAAATAAGGATAGGTTTAGGAATGACCATATTGGAAACATCCCCTAACCCCATAGCCAGCCCTGCCTGACAGCGAATAGATTCCATACGTGCTAATAATTCTGAGTCAGCATCCAGTTCTTCCGGTGATTCATAACCGGTTTTGCCCAGATATTCAGCGGGAATAATCACCACCGGTGTCGCCATATCTATACAGGTCACCGGAACGGTATCAAAATAATCACGATGGTTCCCCGTTGGGAAAATACGTCCTGTTTTGGATCCCGCAGCATTCAGGAACGTGAGTGCCACAGGCGCTGACGTACCCGGTACGCCGTCTATTTTTACCGGGCCTTCATATTCAACAACACCTTGCGGCGTCTGCACATCGGCTTCAATAAATGTATTGGTGTTTATATTGCGAATCCGTACGCGCGTCGTCGGCGCTGTGGCGGCAATCAGCCCATTTTCGATGGCGAATCCCCCGACGGCGGAAAGCATATTTCCGCAATTTGGCGAGGTATCGACACGTTGTTCATGCACCAAAACCTGAGCAAATAAATAATCAATATCTGCCTGCGGGTCGGTTGAACGACTGATAATCGCCACTTTACTGGTTAGCGGATTGCCCCCACCAATACCGTCGATTTCCAGCGCATTCCCGGAACCCATAATTTTAATCAATACATCATCACGCTGCGTTTTCTCTTGTGGTAGATGTTCTGCTAATAAAAATGCGCCTCTGGAGGTTCCTCCACGCATCATAACGCAAGGTATTTTTTTCACGCCAATGCCCTCAACTATATTATTCATATTAAAGACAGGATTACATGCGTGAAATACGCTGGCTAATGACTTTGTTGTCGTGATTAGTGACTTTTTTTTATTAATTCAAGATTAACAATGGCAGGTAAACTGGTCGCTCTATCAGGACAGAACGTCCCTTAACCTTGTCTGGAGTCGGAATGAAACATGAATTATCGAGCATGAAAGCATTTGTCACGCTGGCAGAGTCCAATTCTTTTAACAATGCGGCTAAGTTACTTAATATTACGCAACCTGCATTAACACGTAGAATAAAGAAAATGGAAGAGTATTTACACACTCAACTATTTGAGAGAACAACCCGCAAAGTCACATTAACAAAAGCAGGCCAGTTGTTATTACCAGAAGCCCGTGAATTAATTAGAACCCTAGATGAAACAATCTTTAATATCAGCAAAATGAATACACATTATCACGGGATGGTAACGTTATCCTGTATCCCTACCGCCGTTTTCTATTTTTTACCGTTGGCGATCGGCAAATTTAATGAGCTATATCCCAATATTAAGGTGCGAATTATTGAACAAGGTACGAATAATTGTATGGAATCCGTACTTTGCAACGAGGCTGATTTTGGCATAAACATGAACAACATCACAAATTCTTCCATTGAATTCACCCCGCTGGTTAACGAACCCTTTGTTCTGGCATGTCGGCGCGATCATCCGCTCGCCCATAAACAGCTGGTCGAATGGCAAGAACTGGTGAATTGCAAATTAATAGGCGTGCGTTCGTCGAGCGGTAACCGATTGCTGATTGAGCAACACCTGGCAGACAAACCGTGGAAGCTGGATTGGTTTTACGAGGTTCGCCATTTATCCACCTCGCTTGGCCTGGTGGAGGCTGGGCTGGGGGTTTCCGCGTTGCCAGGGTTGGCCATGCCGCACACGTCGCATCCAACGCTGATCGGCATCCCGCTGGTTGAGCCCGTGATTAGGCGCACGTTAGGCGTTATTCGGCGTAAAGATGCGGTGCTCTCTCCTCCCGCTGAACGCTTTTTTTCTCTGCTGTTAAATCTGTGGGCCGAAGAGAAGGACAACTTGTGGCGACCGATTTCCGATCTCCAAGGGAAACAGAGTGCCTGATGGCGGCTAATGCCTTATCAGGCCTACGAAGCGTGTGCTTATCGTAGGCCATTTGGCATAAAGTCTTAGTATGCGTTGATCACGACCCACATCGGGCCTTGTCCGACCGCATAGCGACCTTTCTCGGTCAGCAGTCCCTGCTCACCCGCAATGTCATACACCGCAATGTGGTGCGATTTCTGCCCGGCGGCAATCAGGTATTTTCCGCGGCTGTCGATATTAAAACCACGCGGCTGGGTTTCGGTAGGCTGGAAGCCCTCTTTGGTCAGCACGCTGCCGTCTTCTGACACGCTAAACACCGTAATCAGGCTGGCGGTACGGTCACAGGCATACAGATGACGACCATCAGGCGTGATATGAATATCTGCCGCCCAGCGGGTGTCGGAGAAATCAGCTGGCATCATATCCAGCGTTTGTACGCACTCAATTTTGCCGTGCGGATCGTTCAGTTCCCAGACATCAACCGAACTGTTCAGCTCATTGACGCAATAGGCGTACTGATGATTCGGATGGAACGCCATATGACGCGGTCCCGCGCCCTCTACGGTCGTCACCTCCGCCGGATCCTGTGCGATCAGCTTGCCATCATCACTGAGGCCAAATAGACAGATACGATCCTGCTTCAGTGCGGGAACCCACAGCGTGCGGTTATCCGGAGAGATATTGGCCGAGTGGCACCCGTCCATACCTTCTACTACGTCCACCAGCTCAACCGGTAGGCCATCCTCCAGACGCGTCACGCTCACGCTGCCTGCGTTGTACGATCCGACAAACACAAAACGACCTTGATGATCGGTCGAAATATGCGTCGGGCTGCCCGGCAGCGCAGATTCTGCGGCAAAGGTCAGCGCACCGTCATCCGGCGCAATACGGTAGGCCAGCACGCGAAACTCAGGACGCACGCCAACATACAGATAGCGCTTATCCGGGCTGACGACCATCGGCTGCACCTGACCCGGTACATCAACCACCTGCGTCAGCGTCAGTGAACCGTCGTGGTTCAGGCTCCAGACGTGGATCTGCTGACTTTCAGGGCTGGCGGTATAAACGGTTTGCTTCATGAATGCTCCTTTTACTTTTTGGCAAGTGGCTGCAATTGCCTGACACACGCCTAAGGTAGACGCTTTTAACGGTGAATGCTTAATTAAGACTCAGAATTTTGTCCGGTTGCCGACTCGGTGTACCATGCCCAAAGACACAATTCTCAACCTTAATCTGGAATAACTGATGACCACTCGCGTGATTGCCCTGGATTTAGACGGTACGTTGCTGACCCCGAAAAAAACCTTACTGCCCTCTTCTCTCGAAGCGCTCTCGCGCGCCAGAGAAGCCGGCTACCAACTTATCATTGTCACAGGTCGCCATCACGTTGCTATTCATCCTTTTTATCAGGCACTGGCGCTGGATACACCTGCAATTTGCTGTAATGGCACTTACTTGTATGATTATCAGGCAAAAAAGGTTCTGCAATCCGATCCCCTTCCCGTTGATCAGGCGCTGCAACTGATCGATCTGCTGGAGGCACATCAGATCCACGGTCTGATGTATGTAGACGATGCCATGCTGTATGAGCGCCCGACCGGGCATGTGGTACGTACCGCAAACTGGGCGCAAACCCTGCCGCCGGAGCAGCGTCCCACCTTTACCCAGGTCCCCTCACTGGCGCAGGCCGCACAGGACGTTAACGCCGTCTGGAAATTTGCCCTTACCGACGAAGATATTCCTAAGCTGCAGCAGTTTGGCAAGCACGTTGAGCAACAGCTGGGGCTGGAGTGCGAATGGTCATGGCACGATCAGGTCGACGTGGCCCGCAAAGGCAACAGCAAAGGAAAACGCCTGACCCAGTGGATTGAAGCGCAGGGCGGGTCAATGGAGAATGTCATCGCCTTTGGCGACAACTTTAACGATATCAGTATGCTGGAAGCCGCAGGCACCGGCGTGGCGATGGGCAATGCAGACGACGCGGTCAAAGCCCGCGCCAATATCGTGATTGGTGACAACACCACCGACAGCATCGCCAAATTTATTTATTCTCACCTGCTGTAATCAGGCGGTTATCGACACGCTCTTAATTTGCGCGTACAGCCACAGGCCAGGTTTGATGCCCAGTTCATCCCTGGCCCACGGGCTGATCCTCGCCCACAGCGTTTTACCGCCGACCTCAAGCTGCACTTCCACCTGCCCATTGTCGTCATAGCACTGCGCGACCTTGGCGCGCAACACGTTGCGAATACTGGTCTGCTGCGGCGGTTGTAATACCAGTGATACATCCGAGGCCTGAATACGAATACGCAGCGCGGTTTGCAGCGGCTGCTCCAGTTTATTAACCCACAGATGCTGATCGCCCAGCGCCAGCGCGGTCATTGAATAATGCGGATGATGTTCCAGCACGCTGACTTTGAGGATGCTGCTTTGCTGTTCTTTCGGTAGCCAGGGGTGCATCACGCTGCTGCCCCAGACATCCTCCAGCGAGCCAAACGCTTTTACCTGGCCGTTCTCCAGCACCATCACTTTATCGGCCAGATGCAAAATCTCATCCAGCGAATGGCTGACATACAGCATCGGGATGTTGATTTCGCGCGCCAGGCGTTGCAGGTAGGGTAGCAGTTCACGCTTACGCGGAATATCCAGTGACGCCAGCGGCTCGTCAAGCAGCAGCAACTCAGGCGCGGTCAGCAGCGCCCGACCAATGGCCACGCGCTGTTTTTCACCGCCGGAAAGGCTACCAGGCAGGCGCTCGAGTAGCGGTTCAATCCCTAACAACGTCACCAGCTTATCAAACTGCCCGGCCATGCTTTTCGCCATGCCGTAGCGCAGGTTACCGCGCACTTTATAATGCGGGAACAGGCGCGCATCCTGAAAAACGTAGCCGACCCGGCGTTTTTCAGGGGTTAAGCAGATGCCATTTTCTACATCGTTCAACACCCGACCGTTGAGCACAATGCGCCCGGACTGCGGCTTCGTCAGTCCGCTAATGGCGTTAATCAGCGAGGTTTTGCCCGCCCCGGACACGCCAAAAATCGCGGTAATGCCAGTGGCGGGTAACGTTTCGTTGAGCGTCAGACAGTGCGTGCCTAACGTCTGGGTGAAATTCAGTTCCAGCATGATTATCGCCCCGTCCGTTCGCGGCTGATGCGCGCCAGCCACTCAGAAATCAGTAGCGAAATTAACGCCAGCACAATAGAAATCATGCAAAGTCTCGCCGCCGCGCTTTCACCGCCAGGAGTCTGGATCAGGGTGTACATCGCCGAAGGGATAGTGCGGGTTTCGCCAGGAATATTGGAAACAAAGGTGATCGTCGCGCCGAACTCGCCGAGCGAGCGGGCAAATGCCAGCACCGTGCCGACAATAATGCCCGGTAGCATCAGCGGCAAGGTGATGGTCAGGAATACGCGCCAGCGACCGGCCCCCAGCGTACGGGCGGCCTGTTCCAGCTTGACGTCCACGCCTTCAAGCGCCAGACGGATGGCCCGCACCATCAGCGGGAAAGACATCACCGCCGCCGCCAGCACCGCGCCGCGCCAGCTGAAGGCAAACGTAATACCAAACCAGTCGTACAGCCGCTCGCCGATAAATCCGCGTCGCCCCATGGCCACTAACAGCAGATAACCGACCACCACCGGTGGCAGTACCAGTGGCAAGTGCAGCACGCTGTCGAGCAGAGCTTTACCTGGAAACGTGCAGCGCACCAGCAGCCAGGCAAAGAAGATCCCAAACGGCAGGCTGAACAGCACGGCCAGGGAAGAAACTTTCAGGCTCAGTATAACGGCCTGCCATTCAGGATCGCTGAGTATCATTACTTGGTCGTAAATCCATAACGTTTAAAGATTTCAGCAGCCTGCGGTCCTTTCAGGTAATCATAGAACGCGCTGACCGTGGCGTTAGAATGCCCATCAACAATCGCGATAGGGTATTCGACTTTTTTGTGTGAATCTTCCGGGAACGTGGCGACCACTTTGACGCCTTTGCTGGCGACGGCATCGGAACCGTAAACAATCCCCAGCGGCGCTTCGTTACGTTCGACCAGCGCCAGTGCGCCGCGTACGTCTTCAGCTGGGGCCAGTTTCGGCGCCAGAGTATCCCATGCGCCCAGTTTTTGCAGCGCTTCTTTGGCATAAATGCCCGCCGGAACATGTTCCGGGTCACCGACCGCCAGACGCCCGCCGTTCAACAGGTTGGTCCAGTTGGTTTTACTGTCGATGGCAAACGCTTTCTGCTCGCTCGCTTTTGGCGCCACGACCACCAGGCTGTTACCGAGCAGCGTTTTACGTGATGCGGTGTCGATAGACTTTTTGTCTACCGCATAATCCATCCATTTCTGGTCGGCAGAAATAAACAGATCGGCGGGTGCACCGGCTTCAATTTGGCGCGCCAACGTAGAAGACGAGGCAAAAGAGGAGACGACGTCCACGTTCTTCTCTTTTTTATACTGGGCTGCAATGTCCTGCATCGCATTTGTCAGCGACGCCGCGGCGAACACCGTAATTTTGCCTTCATCCGCCAATGCATGCCCGGCAACAGAAAGAGAGAGTGTTGCCCCTGCAAACAAGCGTAACCATGTACGTGCCATCTGTAACTCCTTTGCGTTTCGTTATGTACGCAGCAATATAACGATTAATTCAGGATTTTCCCAGTGGTTATTCGTACCCATCAAAGGTTATATAAAGAAATTATCGGCAGGAAAAGCAGGATCTTGAGAAACTATAGGTACAGAAAGCGAGCTGGGAGGCGAGAAATATAAACGCCCGACTGAGCGGGCGTTTGGGGAATCAATGGTTCTGTTTGGACTGATCTTTCTGACCGATACCGGAGAAAATGTTGAACACTTCACCCAGTCCGTAAATCAGCCCCAGAATGATGGCCATCACCACAGGAACCATGATTACGGCGAATACCAGACTTTTCAATAACTCTAACATGATCAACTCCAGATATAGTCCTTAGCTGTATTTTAACCCCATAACGCAGAATTGCACTCCCCTTTTGTGCGGTCGACTTTGCGCGCGCGCGGTTTTCCGTCACAATATCCCTTTTGCCAGGAGCTTGATATGCAGGCCGAAATCCTTCTTACCCTGAAACTTCAGCAAAAGCTGTTTGCCGATCCCCGCCGCATTTCGCTGCTTAAGCACATTGCGCTTTCCGGCTCTATTAGTCAGGGCGCGAAGGATGCGGGCATCAGTTATAAAAGCGCCTGGGATGCCATCAATGAGATGAACCAGCTCAGTGAGCAAACGCTGGTAGAGCGCGCCACCGGCGGCAAAGGCGGCGGCGGCGCGGTATTAACCCGCTATGGCCAGCGCCTAATCCAACTTTACGATTTGCTGGCACAAATTCAGCAGAAAGCGTTTGATGTCCTGAGCGACGACGACGCCCTGCCGCTGAACAGTTTGCTGGCAGCCATCTCCCGTTTTTCACTGCAAACCAGCGCCCGTAACCAGTGGTTTGGCACCATTACCGCACGCGACCACTCTCAGGTTCAGCAGCATGTTGATGTCCTGCTGGCCGATGGCGAAACGCGGCTGAAAGTCGCGTTGACGGCGCAAAGTGGCGAACGTTTAGGGCTGGATGAGGGTAAAGAAGTGCTGGTCCTGCTGAAGGCACCATGGGCGGGGATCACCCAGGACGACGCTATCGCCCAGGCGGCTGATAACCAACTACAGGGGACCATCAGCCATATTGAGCGCGGCGCCGAACAGTGCGAAGTGTTAATGGCGCTGCCCGATGGCCAGACGCTGTGCGCCACGGTTCCGTCGGAAGACGTCGCGACGCTGCAAGAAGGTGCTAACGTCACCGCGTATTTCAACGCCGACAGAGTGATTATCGCCACGTTGTGTTGAGTCGATTGACATCGGCTCGCAGAACACGTATCCCTGTTGTTCATTGCTGCAAAACATGGGATATAAAATGTCATCGTTGCAAATTTCGCAAGGCACGTTTCGTCTGAGCGACACAAAAACGCTCCAGTTGAATACGTTGACGTTGAACGCGGGGGATAGCTGGGCGTTTGTCGGTTCTAACGGCAGTGGGAAATCCGCGTTAGCGCGTGCGCTGGCGGGGGAGTTGCCGCCGTTAAAAGGCGAGCGCCGCTGTCAGTTCACGCGTATCACCCGACTCTCCTTTGAGCAGTTGCAACAACTGGTCAGCGACGAATGGCAGCGTAATAACACCGATCTCCTCAGCCCCGGCGAAGACGACACCGGACGCACGACGGCAGAAATCATTCTCGATGAAATCAAAAATCCAGCGCGATGCAAAGCGCTGGCGCAGCAGTTTGGCATTACGCATCTGCTCGACAGGCGTTTCAAATACCTCTCTACCGGCGAAACACGTAAAACCCTGCTTTGTCAGGCGCTGATGTCGGAACCGGAATTGCTGATCCTGGATGAACCGTTTGACGGACTGGACGTTGCGTCACGTCATCAGTTAGCGGATTTGCTCGCCACGTTGCATCAGGCAGGTATTACGCTGGTGCTGGTCCTCAACCGCTTTGATGAGATTCCAGAATTCGTGCAGTTTGCTGGCGTCCTCGCGGATTGCACCCTGACTGAAACCGGCGAGAAAGCCGGTTTACTGCAACAGGCATTGATAGCCCAGCTTGCGCATAGCGAACAACTGGCCGGGATTACATTACCCGAACCCGATGAACCCTCTGTTCGCCGTACGTTGGCCGATCACGAGCCGCGTATTGTGCTCAACGATGGCGTGGTCTCGTATAACGATCGCCCTATTCTGCATCACTTGAGCTGGCAGGTGAATCCAGGCGAACACTGGCAAATTGTCGGCCCAAATGGCGCGGGGAAATCCACCCTGCTCAGCTTAATCACCGGCGATCACCCACAGGGTTACAGCAACGCACTGACGCTGTTTGGTCGTCGTCGCGGCAGCGGTGAAACCATCTGGGATATTAAAAAACACATTGGCTATGTCAGCAGCAGCCTGCACCTCGAGTACCGCGTCAGTACCACGGTACGCAACGTGATCCTCTCTGGTTATTTTGATTCGATCGGTATCTACCAGGCGGTTTCTGACCGGCAGCGTAAGCTGGTACAGCAGTGGTTAGACATTCTGGGCATCGATAAGCGTACTGCCGACGCGCCGTTTCACAGCCTTTCCTGGGGTCAGCAGCGACTGGCGCTGATTGTTCGCGCGCTGGTTAAGCACCCTACTCTGTTAATCCTCGATGAACCCTTGCAGGGGCTGGATCCGCTGAATCGCCAGTTGATCCGCCGTTTTGTTGATGTGCTGATCGGCGAAGGTGATACCCAGCTGCTGTTCGTTTCTCACCACGCCGAGGATGCGCCAGCCTGTATTACGCATCGACTGGAGTTTGTGCCTGACGGCGAGATCTATGGCTATCGACAAACGTCCCTGGAATAATAAACATGTTATTTCAGGCAAGCTGTTCCGTTCACCTCATGTATATAGCTTCTCCGATGCCACACTACCCGTGAACGGGTAAAGGGCGTTCTCCGCCACGCCCTTTACAATCCCGGCTCCCGGCGGGAAAATTGCCACTTCGTGGTCCCCTCCGCTAATTCCTCCAGGCTACCGGGCCGGGCGCGAGGAAGCGTCCATGCAAAACGCGCCCTGAACCCGCATCCCTGCGGGTTCTCCCGGCCTTACGGAAACTCGTCGGCAATTTTCAGCCGGACCAGCCCACACCTAACCACCGGTGTTGTTATTTGAACTTACCTGAACAGAGAAATTAATTTGACTGAAAGTCAGAGCGCTGAAGCGACATCCTGCTTCGGGCTAATACATTTTCCATACATGTCTAACTGACGTGCTGTACGCATTGGACGCCCATTTTTTTACCTGCTTTTTCGGATAAATGGCGCAGTCGTGAACAAAACCTATGATTTACAATTAAAAAAAAGACGCTAAACGGTGAAAACACTGAAGTGTAAACGATTCCACTAATTTATTCCATGTCACACTTTTCGCATCTTTGTTATGCTAGGATCATTCCATACCATAGGCTTAACGGAGCGAATTATGAGAGTATTGGTTACAGGTGGTAGCGGTTACATCGGAAGCCACACGTGCGTGCAGTTACTGAAAAACGGTCACGACGTAGTGATCCTTGATAACCTCTGCAACAGTAAGCGCAGCGTACTGCCCGTTATCGAGCGTTTAGGCACGAAGCATCCGACCTTCATTGAAGGGGATATCCGCAACGAAGCGCTGATCACCGAAATTCTCCACGATCACGCCATTGATACGGTCATTCACTTTGCCGGTCTGAAGGCCGTGGGTGAGTCTGTTGCCAAACCGCTGGAATACTATGACAACAACGTCAACGGTACCCTGCGTCTGGTAAACGCGATGCGCGCCGCCAACGTCAAGAACTTCATCTTCAGCTCCTCAGCCACAGTCTATGGCGATCAGCCGCAAATTCCTTACGTTGAAAGCTTCCCAACCGGAACCCCGCAAAGCCCGTACGGCAAAAGCAAACTGATGGTCGAGCAGATCCTAACCGATCTGCAAAAAGCCCAGCCAGAGTGGAGCATCGCGCTGCTGCGCTACTTCAACCCGGTTGGCGCACATCCGTCAGGCGATATGGGCGAAGATCCGCAGGGCATTCCCAACAACCTGATGCCTTACATTGCTCAAGTTGCCGTTGGCCGCCGCGAGTCGCTTGCGGTATTTGGCAACGACTACCCTACCGAAGATGGTACCGGCGTTCGCGATTACATCCACGTGATGGATCTCGCCGACGGGCACGTTGTCGCTATGGAAAAACTGGCGGGTAAACAAGGTGTGCATATTTATAACCTCGGCGCGGGCGTCGGCAGCAGCGTACTGGACGTGGTCAACGCCTTCAGTAAAGCCTGTGGTAAACCGATTAACTACCATTTTGCACCGCGTCGTGACGGCGATCTTCCCGCCTACTGGGCAGATGCCAGCAAAGCCGATCGCGAATTAAACTGGCGCGTAACCCGCACGCTGGACGAAATGGCACAAGACACCTGGCACTGGCAGTCACGCCATCCGCAAGGATATTCGGATTAAGGACACGTCATGACGCAATTCAATCCTGTCGATCATCCACACCGCCGCTTTAACCCGCTTACCGGGCAGTGGATCCTCGTCTCACCACATCGCGCCAAACGCCCCTGGCAAGGGGCGCAGGAGACACCGTCTAAGCAGGTTCTCCCTGCACATGACCCGGACTGCTTCCTGTGTGCAGGTAACACGCGCGTAACCGGTGATAAAAACCCGGATTACACCGGCACCTACGTCTTTACCAATGATTTTGCCGCGCTGATGTCCGACACCCCGGACGCACCGGACAGTCACGATCCGTTGATGCGCTGTCAGAGCGCACGTGGAACCAGCCGTGTCATTTGCTTCTCACCCGATCACAGCAAAACGCTGCCGGAACTCAGCGTGCCTGCGCTGACGGAGATTGTGAAAACGTGGCAGATGCAAACGGCCGATCTGGGGAAAACCTATCCCTGGGTACAAGTGTTTGAAAATAAAGGCGCAGCGATGGGGTGCTCGAACCCACATCCGCACGGTCAGATTTGGGCCAATAGCTTCCTGCCCAATGAAGCAGAGCGTGAAGACCGCCTGCAAAAAGAGTATTTCGCTGAGCAAGGCAAACCGATGCTGGTCGATTACGTCCAGCGTGAACAGGCAGACGGCAGCCGCACGGTGGTGGAAACCGAGCACTGGCTGGCGGTCGTGCCTTACTGGGCGGCATGGCCGTTTGAAACGCTGCTACTGCCTAAAGCAC
The DNA here is from genome assembly GCF_005281195.1 of Citrobacter sp. wls613. Lineage (NCBI taxonomy): Bacteria > Pseudomonadati > Pseudomonadota > Gammaproteobacteria > Enterobacterales > Enterobacteriaceae > Citrobacter > Citrobacter sp. wls613. The sequence goes on along the minus strand of NZ_SZXN01000080.1, from coordinate 123,533 downwards.
ATGTGCTGCGTATTACTGATTTAACCGACGCGCAGCGTGCCGACCTGGCGCTGGCGCTGAAGAAACTGACCAGCCGTTACGACAATCTGTTCCAGTGTTCTTTCCCTTATTCCATGGGCTGGCACGGCGCACCGTTTAATGGCGAAGAGAATCAACACTGGCAGCTGCACGCGCATTTTTATCCGCCCCTGCTGCGTTCCGCGACCGTGCGTAAATTTATGGTCGGTTATGAAATGCTGGCGGAAACCCAGCGCGACCTGACGGCAGAACAAGCCGCCGAGCGTTTGCGTGCGGTCAGTGACATCCATTTTCGCGAATCCGGAGTTTAAAAAATGAGTCTGAAAGAAAAAACACAATCTCTGTTTGCTGAAACATTTGGCTACCCTGCCACCCATACGATTCAGGCGCCCGGTCGCGTCAACCTGATTGGCGAACATACCGACTATAACGACGGCTTCGTTCTGCCTTGCGCCATCGACTACCAAACCGTGATCAGCTGTGCGACGCGTGACGATCGCATCGTGCGCGTGATTGCCGCTGACTACGAGAATCAGGTTGATGAGTTTTCTCTCGACGCGCCGATTATCGCCCATGACAGCCAGCAGTGGTCGAACTATGTCCGCGGCGTGGTAAAACACCTGCAAAAGCGTAATAACGCCTTTGGCGGTGCCGATCTGGTGATCAGCGGCAATGTACCGCAGGGCGCTGGCTTAAGCTCCTCAGCGTCGCTGGAAGTAGCGGTCGGCACCGTGTTCCAGCAGCTTTATCACCTGCCGCTCGACGGCGCGCAGATTGCCCTGAACGGTCAGGAAGCCGAAAACCAGTTCGTCGGTTGCAACTGCGGCATCATGGATCAGCTGATTTCCGCGCTGGGCAAGAAAGATCATGCGCTACTGATTGACTGCCGTACGCTGGGTACCAAAGCGGTCTCCATGCCTGAAGGCGTCGCCGTGGTGATCATTAACAGTAACTTTAAGCGTACGCTGGTCGGCAGTGAGTACAACACCCGTCGCGAGCAGTGCGAAACCGGCGCGCGCTTCTTCCAGCAGCCCGCGCTGCGTGATGTCAGCCTTGAGGCATTCAACGCCGTCGCCCATGAGTTGGACCCGATAGTCGCCAAACGCGTCCGCCACGTGATCACCGAAAATGCCCGTACCGTGGAAGCCGCTGATGCCCTGGCAAAAGGTGACCTGCTGCGCATGGGCCAGTTGATGGCGGAATCTCACGCCTCCATGCGCGATGACTTTGAAATTACCGTGCCGCAAATTGATACCCTGGTGGAGATCGTCAAAGCGACCATCGGCTCCCAGGGCGGCGTGCGCATGACCGGCGGCGGCTTCGGCGGCTGCATTGTGGCGCTGATCCCTGAAGAGTTGGTTCCTGCGGTACAGCAGGCTGTCGCTGCGCAGTACGAAGTGAAAACCGGTATCAAAGAAACCTTCTATGTGTGTAAACCTTCACAAGGAGCCGGACAGTGCTAAACGAAATTCCCGTCATGGCCCCCGATGGCCAGCCGTTTCGTCTGCTGACCCTGCGTAATGACGCAGGGATGGTGGTCAACCTGATGGACTGGGGCGCAACGCTGTTGTCGGCCCGCATTCCTCTGAGCGATGGTAGCGTGCGTGAAGCATTGCTCGGCTGCGCCAGCCCGGAGCAATATCCTGATCAGGCTGCGTTTCTGGGGGCATCGATTGGCCGCTACGCGAACCGTATCGCCAACAGCCGTTACACCTTCGCTGGTGAAACCATTGAATTACTGCCAAGCCAGGGTGAAAACCAGCTGCACGGCGGGCCGGACGGTTTCGATAAACGTCGCTGGCAGATAGTGAATCAGAATGATCGTCAGGTGCTGTTCGCACTGACCTCTGACGATGGCGACCAGGGTTTCCCTGGCCACCTTTGCGCGACAGCGCAGTATCGCCTGACCGACGACAATCGCATTTCAATCACCTATCGCGCGACGGTCGATAAGCCCTGCCCGGTGAATCTGACCAACCACGTTTATTTCAACCTCGACGGTGATAAAACCGATGTCCGCCAGCATAAGCTGCAGATCCTCGCCGACACGTATCTGCCGGTTGATGCGATGGGTATCCCACACGAGGGCCTAAAGCCGGTGGCGGGCACTTCTTTTGACTTCCGTACGCCAAAAGTTATCGCCAGCGAATTTCTGGCCGATGACGATCAGCGCCACGTAAAAGGTTACGATCACGCCTTCCTGCTACAGGCACAAGGTGATGCCCGTAAGCCGGTCGCGCTGCTGTGGTCGCAGGATGAAAAATTGCAGATGGAGGTCTACACCTCGGCCCCGGCTTTGCAGTTCTACTCCGGGAATTTCCTCGGCGGCACGCCGTCCCGTGGCCCAGAGGCGTACGCCGACTGGCAAGGTCTGGCGCTGGAAAGCGAGTTTCTGCCGGACAGCCCGAACCATCCGGAATGGCCGCAACCGGACTGCTTCCTGCGCCCGGGCGAAGAGTACGCCAGCGTGACGGAATACCGGTTTATTCCGGCCTGACGACTAACCATGACGAGTCCAGTATCGGGCTCGTCGTTTATTGCCCTCCCCCAATCTGCTCAAAGCCTCACCACCAAAAGCCAAAATCGCAACCTTGAGTTCACAAGAACCTTACACTGTGCAGCTATTTTCGCTATGGTTATGCGTAAGCATTGCCGCTGACGCATTACGGCAATATAATGAGAACTATTATCATTCAATGTGGTTTATAGGAGTGAGTGTATGGCTGTAACTAAGCTGGTTCTGGTACGTCACGGTGAAAGTCAGTGGAACAACGAAAACCGCTTTACCGGTTGGTACGATGTTGATCTGTCCGAGAAAGGCGTAGGCGAAGCAAAAGCGGCGGGCAAACTGCTGCGAGAGGAAGGCTACAGCTTCGATTTTGCTTACACTTCTGTGCTAAAACGTGCCATCCACACCCTGTGGAACGTACTGGATGAACTGGATCAAGCGTGGCTTCCGGTTGAAAAATCCTGGAAGCTGAACGAACGTCATTACGGCGCTCTGCAGGGTCTGAACAAAGCCGAAACCGCTGAAAAATACGGTGACGAGCAGGTTAAACAATGGCGTCGTGGCTTCGCGGTAACACCGCCGGAACTGACCAAAGATGACGAACGCTATCCGGGGCACGATCCGCGTTATGCTCAACTCACTGACAAAGAGCTGCCGGTTACCGAAAGCCTGGCGCTGACCATCGAGCGTGTTATCCCTTACTGGAACGAAACCATTCTGCCGCGCATGAAAAGCGGTGAGCGCGTGATTATCGCCGCTCACGGTAACTCCCTGCGTGCGCTGGTGAAATACCTGGATAACATGGGCGAAGATGAAATTCTGGAACTGAACATTCCGACCGGCGTACCGCTGGTGTATGAGTTCGACGAAAACTTCAAGCCGATCAAACGTTACTATCTGGGTAATGCTGACGAGATCGCGGCAAAAGCGGCCGCCGTTGCCAACCAGGGTAAAGCAAAGTAATTTCTTCGCTGAATATAAAAAAGCGCGGATTATCCGCGCTTTTTTTATTTCGCCGCTACCCGGCAGTCTGCGCAGAAAAGCCTGATGGCGCTACGCTTATCAGGCCTACGAGACTCGGTTAGCCGCGACGCGTTTTGACCGCGTTTGCCAACTGGCGTAACACCGCATCAGTATCTTCCCAGCCAATGCAGGCATCAGTAATGCTCTTACCGTAGGTCAGCGGCTCGCCGCTATCCGGATTCTGATTACCTTCCACCAGATGACTTTCAATCATCACGCCAATAATCGCTTTCTCACCGCCAGCAACCTGTCCGCAAACGTCTTTCGCGACATCCATCTGCTTTTTAAACTGCTTGCTGGAGTTTGCATGGCTAAAGTCAATCATCACCTGCGGGGACAGACCTGCTTTAACCAGCCCTTCCTTCACGTCTGCAACGTGCTGAGCACTGTAGTTTGGCTCTTTACCACCGCGCAGAATGATATGGCAGTCGCCATTACCACTGGTATTCACAATGGCTGAATGACCCCATTTGGTCACCGACAGGAAACAGTGCGGCGCGCCAGCGGCGTTGATGGCATCAATGGCCACTTTGATCGTACCGTCGGTCCCGTTTTTAAAGCCAACCGGGCAGGAAAGACCGGACGCCAGCTCACGGTGAACCTGGGACTCCGTCGTACGTGCGCCGATCGCCCCCCAGCTCATCAGATCGGCCAGGTACTGTGGGGTGATCATATCAAGGAATTCACCCGCTGCTGGCAAGCCGCTGTCGTTAATATCCAGCAGCAACTTACGCGCAATGCGCAGGCCATCGTTGATCTGGAAGCTGTTATCCATATGCGGATCGTTGATCAGCCCCTTCCAGCCTACGGTGGTACGCGGCTTTTCAAAATAGACGCGCATGACGATTTCAAGCTCGTCTTTAAGCTCATCACGCAGCGCCAGCAGGCGAGCGGCATAGTCTTTGGCGGCTGCCGGATCATGAATCGAGCACGGCCCGATCACAACCAGTAAGCGATCGTCGCTGCCTTTCAGAATTTTATGAATCGCTTTGCGGGCGTGAGCAACCGTATTTGCGGCATTTTCAGTAGCAGGGAATTTTTCCAGCAGTGCGACCGGGGGGAGTAACTCGTTGATCTCTTTAATGCGTAAATCGTCGTTCTGATAATTCATGATTATTCCAGCGTTGCCATACTTATATAAATGAATGCAATCCCTCCAATCTATATCTTCAGTTCTAAAGTGTAAACGGGGTTTTACACTTTGGACGGATTAATCCTGGAATAAGCCAAAAAAACGCAATAAAGTAGCGATAAACGAGATCCAAACTACAATTTATAACTGCAACAGCTTATTTTTTTATTAATTTCAATATTCTATGCTGGTTTTAATTTTCATACTGAAATAGTTAACTACCTTCTGAGGATTTAACTGGCACATGCACTGTTGGAAGAGGTTATCCGACATATCGACCATAACAGGAGCATATTATGCAAATGACAAAGCTGGCCTCACTCTTTCTTACTGCCACTCTTAGCCTCGCCAGCGGCGCGGCGTTGGCTGCAGACGCAAACACGCAGTCAAATAACGGTCAGGCGAATTCTTCGGCGGATGCCGGGCAAACCGCACCGGACGCACGCGAGAACGTGGCACCGAATAATGTCGACAACAACAACGTTAATTCGGGCGGCACCATGCTCCATCCGAACGGTTCATCAATGAATCATGAAGGGATGACCAAAGACGAGATGCACAAAAACTCAATGTGCAAAGACGGTCGTTGTCCGGATATCAACAAGAAGGTAGAGACCGGAAACGGTATCAACAATGACGTAGACACCAAAACCGACGGCACCACCCAGTAAAGCTAAAAATATGGCTAATAACGGGAGAGCAAAAGCTCTCCTTTTTAATTTTGTCAGCCCAAACCCGGTATGATGTCATACAGTAATGATGAGAATAACAAAGGGATGACATTATGGCGCACTCACATACCCCCACTTCCCCTGACCTGCCCAAAGATAATAACGCCCGTCGACTGCTGTTCGCCTTCTGCATTACGGCGGGATTTATGTTCGTGGAGGTGGTCGGCGGGATCCTGTCAGGCTCGCTGGCGCTGCTGGCGGACGCCGGCCATATGCTGACAGATGCAGCCGCTCTGCTTTTTGCACTGCTGGCTGTCAGGTTTGCTCGCCGACCGCCGACCATCCGACACACGTTCGGCTGGCTGAGGCTCACGACGCTGGCCGCGTTTGTGAACGCTATCGCGCTAGTGGTGATCACCATTTTAATCGTCTGGGAGGCGATAGAGCGCTTCTATACCCCACGGCCGGTAGCTGGCGGCATGATGATGGTGATTGCCGTGGCAGGTTTACTGGCTAACGTTCTTGCCTTTTGGGTGCTGCATCGCGGGAGCGAGGAGAAGAACCTCAATGTTCGCGCCGCGGCCTTGCACGTAATGGGCGATTTACTGGGGTCGGTTGGCGCGATCATCGCGGCGTTGATCATCATCTGGACCGGCTGGACGCCAGCGGATCCGATCCTGTCGATTCTGGTTTCCGTGCTGGTACTGCGTAGCGCCTGGCGGTTATTGAAAGATAGCGTGAACGAATTACTCGAAGGCGCACCGCTGTCACTGGATATTCCCGCGCTACAGCGCCACCTCAGCCGGGATATTCCTGAAGTTCGCAACGTGCACCATGTGCACGTCTGGATGGTGGGTGAGAAACCGGTGATGACGCTACATGTGCAGGTGGTTCCCCCGCACGATCACGACGCATTGCTGGAACGCATTCAACATTTCCTGACGCATCATTATCAGATTGAACACGCAACGATCCAGATGGAATATCAGCCATGCAACGGACCGGACTGCCACCTGTATCAGGGACTGTCCGGCCATTCACATCACCATCACTAATGGGAGAGCGCGCGTGAGCCACGTTCGCGCGCGCTGTTCATCCACATCCTGCTGCCGTTAAGCGCAATAACGGTGAGGATCATGTATTCCAGCGACATCGCATACACACCTTGCAGGGCGAAGATCACCACGCTGATGACGTTAATGATCACCCACAGCAACCAGTTTTCGACGTATTTCCGCGTCATCAGGATCATCGCCGCAATCGACAGCACCATCATGCAGGAGTCCCAGAACGGGAATGCATCGGGTTGCAACTCAGGTGCGGCAACCTGTAATCCCAGCCCTTGCATAATGTTCACGGCCATACGGGTCAGAAACGCGAAGACCGGATCGATAAATACCGTCATCAGACCAATCGCCACCACGCAAGCCGCCAGCCAACTTAGCGCTTTCGGCAGCGGCAGCCAGCGAATTTTCAGCTCAGCCTCATGTTGGCTGGTTTGTCGGGACCAGGCATACCAGCCGTAGATATTGGCGGCAAAAAAGAACACCTGTAATAACAGGCTGGCGTAGAGCTGGATCTGAAAAAAGATGATCGCAAACAGTGTGACGTTTATCAGACCAAAGACGTAGTTGCTGATTTTCTCAAGGCTTGCCAAACCAATGCACAGTAAACCGGCAACGGTCCCCACCGCTTCAATCCATGACAGGTCGTATCCCCCCGCGCCAATCGGGATATGAACCAAAATATTCTGCGTGCTAAAAAAATCCATCTTTTCCCCCAGAGCAATAATTTATTTAAGCTCGTAGTGTAGCCGCAAATTCCAGCATGCGGTTTAACGGCAATAGTGCCCCTTCTCGCAGCGCGTCATCAACCTGTATCTCATGGGCTGCCCCACCTTGCTCAAGGCCCTCTGCAATCGCTTTGAGGCCGTTCATCGCCATCCACGGGCAATGCGCACAGCTGCGACAGGTTGCCCCTTCGCCGGCAGTCGGGGCTTCAAGCAACTCTTTGTCCGGCACAGCCTGCTGCATTTTGTAAAAAATACCCCGGTCAGTCGCCACGATAAGCTGCTTATGCGGTAACGTTTTTGCCGCGTTGATGAGCTGACTCGTCGACCCCACGGCATCGGCCATATCGACTATTGATTGAGGCGATTCAGGGTGTACCAGCACGGCTGCGTCGGGATATAACCCTTTCATGCGCGTTAATGCCTGTGTTTTGAATTCGTCATGGACGATACAGGCCCCTTGCCAACAAAGAACATCGGCTCCGGTCTGTTTTTGCACGTAGTTGCCCAGATGCTTGTCCGGAGCCCAGATGATTTTTTCACCTAAACTATCCAGGTGCTCAATAAGTTCAACCGCAATGCTGGATGTCACCACCCAGTCCGCACGCGCTTTCACTGCCGCCGACGTGTTGGCATACACCACGACGGTACGGTCAGGATGCGAATCGCAAAATGCACTGAATGCGTCGATTGGACAGCCCAGGTCTAAGGAACATTCCGCCTGCAGCGTTGGCATCAAAATGGTCTTTTCCGGGCTGAGGATTTTAGCCGTTTCGCCCATAAATCGGACCCCAGCCACCAGCAGCGTAGAGGCCGAATGCTTTGAGCCAAACCGCGCCATCTCCAGCGAGTCAGAAATGCATCCACCGGTTTCCTCAGCCAGCTGTTGGATCTCTGGGTCGGTATAATAGTGCGCCACCATCACAGCATCGCGCTCTTTTAGCAGGCGTTTGATTTTCTCGCGATAAAATTGTTTTTCATCTTCGCTCAGCGGCAGCGGCTTAGGCGGAAACGGATAAATTGCGGCTTCAGGGTCAAACATCACGCTCATCATGCTTTCTCGTTTTACTGGCTTAACGAAATAACCGAGTAAAAGCGTGACGTACGCCATAATCGGTTAGATTTGTTTTATATGCTAAACAAGATAGCGGATTGGCGTAAAAAAGTCACAATAATTGCGTTGGACAATGCCGGATGGCGACTGGCGTCTTATCCGGCCTACAGGTACGGTGTCGATTTGTAGCTTCGTAGATCTGATAAGCGCGGCACCATCAGGAAAGTAGGTTCGAATCTTATAAATCGCAGATAGCAAAAAGGCGCCTTTAGGGCGCCTTTTTACACTGGTGGGGCGTGCAGGATGACTCGCTTCGCTCGCCCTCCGGGCCGTCGCCGTTAACGGCTCCGTTGTCTCACTGCGTTCGACCCGAACCTGCTGCAGGTTCGAATCTTTGAATTCCGTACATAGCAAAAAGGCGCCTTTAGGGCGCCTTTTTACATTGGTGGGGCGTGCAGGATTCGAACCTGCGACCAATTGATTAAAAGTCAACTGCTCTACCAACTGAGCTAACGCCCCGAAGTGGTGGGTGATGACGGGATCGAACCGCCGACCCCCTCCTTGTAAGGGAGGTGCTCTCCCAGCTGAGCTAATCACCCGATACTACGCTGGATACTGCTTACTGCTAAGTTAGTGGTGGGGCGTGCAGGATTCGAACCTGCGACCAATTGATTAAAAGTCAACTGCTCTACCAACTGAGCTAACGCCCCCATATGGGGTTTACTGCTTTACTCTTTTCAGGAACCCACCGCAATATTGGTGGGGCGTGCAGGATTCGAACCTGCGACCAATTGATTAAAAGTCAACTGCTCTACCAACTGAGCTAACGCCCCATACGGGTGTTGCCTGAAATATTTTTTACTCGGAACCACCAAAAATAATTGGTGGGGCGTGCAGGATTCGAACCTGCGACCAATTGATTAAAAGTCAACTGCTCTACCAACTGAGCTAACGCCCCACTTTTTTTGCCGCTTTCGGGCTGTTTGATATCCCTTGGCAACGGCGGCATATATTACTGATTTCAGATTTTAGCGCAACAAAAATTTCGATGTAAATAACTCAACTGCTTAGGAATCACACGACGCGACCAGAAATAACACGATTTCTGGTCGCATGGTGCGCATTACATCGCGCCGAGGCGTTTTTGCGCTTGTTTCGCGCCATCAGTACCAGGGTATTTAGTGATAACCTGTTGATAAACCGCTTTGGCTTTTTCTTTATCACCTTTGTCCTGCATGATGACGCCAACTTTGTACATCGCGTCTGCAGCCTTCGGTGATTTCGGGAAGTTTTTAACTACCGATGCAAAATAGAACGCCGCATCATCTTTTTTACCCTTGTTGTAATTCAACTGTCCCAGCCAGTAATTCGCGTTCGGCAGGTAGGTGGAATCAGGGTAATTTTTGATGAAGTTCTGAAATGCTTCAATCGCGTCATCCTGGCGGGATTTATCCTGCACCAGCGCAATTGCCGCATTGTAATCGGTATTCGCATCGCCAGAGCTTGCTGGAACGCCTGACGTCGCTGCTGCGCCTGCACCCGACGCAGGGGCCGCAGCCCCGCTCTGGTCGCCCGCTGCTGGCTGCGCCGCTGGCGTACCACCGCTGCTAAGACTGTCCATCTGCGTCAAAATCTGCTTCTGGCGCTCAACAACCTGATTCAGTTGATACTGACTTTCCTGAATTTGACCACGCAGGGAATCAATATCGGACTGGTTATCGGAGAGTTGTTGCTGGAGTTGGGTTAAAAGCTGACTGTGAGCGTTAGAAATACGCTCGAGTTGAGTGACACGGTCTTCGACCGAGCCTGAGCCGACACTACTGATTGGCGCCTGTGCAAAAGCGGCCCAAGGGGCCGCTATGCCAACCAGTAACGACAGACTCAACAGGTGATGTCTGAAGTTACTGCTCATGCAATTCTCTTAGTAAACCAGTACGGCACGACGGTTTTTGGAGTAAGCCGCTTCGTCATGACCCAGTACTGCAGGTTTTTCTTTACCGTAAGAAACGATGGAGATCTGGTCAGCAGAAACGCCTTTACCCTGCAGGTACATCTTAACGGCGTTCGCACGACGCTCACCCAGGGAAATGTTGTACTCAGGAGTACCACGTTCGTCCGCATGACCTTCTACGGTGACTTTGTAAGACGGGTTGCTACGCAGGAAGTTAGCGTGCGCATCCAGCATTGCAGCGAAGTCAGAACGGATATCGTACTTGTCCAGATCAAAGTAAACGATGTTGTTCTGCTGCAGCTGTTGCATCTGCAGACGCGCTTGCTCTTCGGAGGACATGTTGCCGCTGCCGTTTGCATCCATACCAGTGCCGGCACCCAGCATGCCTTCGCTGCCGTCATTGCTGGCGTTCTTGTTAGAAGAACATGCCGCAATAGCCATAACAGGCAGAGCAATCATCAGCCCTTTCAGCACTTTGTTCAGTTGCATTTCAATGATTCCTTTATTAATCAATTATTTATTATCACAGATACGGCGACCAGGCAGGGAATTTAACCTGACCATCGGTTGCCGGAAGACGCGCCTTGAAACGCCCATCTGTAGAAACCAAATTCAGCACGGATCCCATCCCCTGAGAAGAGCTGTAGATTACCATAGTGCCGTTAGGTGCCAGACTTGGCGTTTCATCCAGGAACGTTGACGACAGAACTTGTACGCCACCCGCTACCAGATCTTGTTTGGCAATGTGTTGCTGCCCACTGTTTGAGCTTACCATTACCATAAATTTACCGTCGCTGCTGACATCCGCATCCTGGTTTTGCGAACCTTCCCAGGTTATGCGCTGCGGAGCACCGCCGTTGACATTAACTTTGTATACCTGCGGACGCCCGGCCTGGTCAGACGTGAAGGCCAGGTTTTGGCTGTCCGGGAACCAGGTTGGTTCCGTGTTGTTGCTGCGACCATCAGTGACCTGACGGATTTGGCCAGAGCCAATGTCCATCACATACAGATTCAGACTACCGGTTTTAGACAGGGCAAATGCCAGTTTGCTGCCATCCGGAGAGAATGCTGGCGCACCGTTGTGACGCGGGAACGACGCAACCTGACGCACTGCGCCGTTAGACAGCGTCTGGATAACCAGTGCAGAACGACCGCTTTCAAAGGTTACGTAGGCCAGTTTAGACCCGTCCGGAGACCATGCCGGAGACATCAACGGCTGCGGAGAGCGGTGAACCACAAACTGGTTGTAGCCATCGTAGTCAGACACGCGTAATTCATACGGGAACTGGCCACCGTTAGTCTGAACAACGTACGCGATACGGGTACGGAATGCGCCCTTAATACCGGTCAGTTTTTCAAACACTTCGTCACTGGCAGTATGGCCCGCGTAACGCAGCCACTGCTTGTTCACTTTGTAGGTGTTCTGTGCCAGTACGGTACCCGGTGCACCACCGGTATCCACCAGCTGATAAGCCACGCTGTAGGAACCGTCCGGATTCGGCGTAACCTTACCGACTACTACGGCATCAATACCCAGCGCAGACCATGCCGCAGGCTGAACTTCTGCCGCAGTGCCCGGCTGCTGAGGCAGACGAGACCGGTCTAATGGGTTGAATTTACCGCTGTTACGCAGGTCAGCGCCCACGATACCACCGATATCTTCAGGTGCAGCACCCGGCCCTGCCCACTGGAACGGGACAACACCAATCGGGCGCGCCGAGTCCACCCCTTGGGTGATCTCGATACGTACTTCTGCATGCAGCACCGCTGCCCACAGCATCAGAAAACCAAATGCTACTCGTAATGCCTGCTTCATCATATCTCCCTTATCTGGACCAAAAGCCCACGATAATTTAGCAGAATGTTAACAAACTCAAATACACAAAACTACCAGAACTCTGTCTCAACCTTAGACTGTTTTCGTCCGAAAATACGGAAAAACGGTTACAGTTTAAAATCCAGTTTGGCGTCTTTTATCTTTTCGTAAACAGCCTGGTTAGGCGGTTTAGGAATACTTGCCGATCTCGCCGCCGCTAACGCGGCCTGGCATAGTGCAGGATCTCCACCTTCAGATGTCACACTCTTTAATCGTCCATCTGGTGCCAGGTTAATGTGCAGTACGCATTGTTTACCCTGGTAGAGGCCCGCATCAAACAGACGGCTCTGAATCGCGACCTGAATTTGCTTCGCGTAAGCGCTGATATCAGCACCTGTTGCGCCACCATTCGCACCACTTGTACCACTGTCTTTCGACGGTTGTCCGCTACCTTTCGCGCCACCACCTGATTTCGGTGCATTCTTACCGGAGCTTAAATCACCTAACAGATCGTCAACGCCAGAGGCGGCAGCAGCTTTCTCCGCCGCGGCTTTTTTAGCAGCTGCAGCTTTATCAGCAGCCGCTTTCTTGTCTGCGGCGGCCTTTTCTGCAGCGGCGGCTTTCTTGTCTGCTGCCGCTTTTTCGGCTGCTGCTTTCTTATCAGCAGCGGCCTTTTCAGCGGCGGCAGCTTTCGCGGCTGCAGCTTTCTCTGCAGCTGCAGCGGCCTTCTCTGCTGCGGCCTTCTCGGCAGCAGCTTGCTTAGCGGCTTCTGCTTGTGCTTTTTTCGCTGCATCTGCAGCAGCCTTGGCGGCTTGCGCCTCGGCAACTTTCTTCGCATCAGCGGCGGCTTTTGCTGCGGCGTCAGCCTCTGCTTTTTTCGCCGCGTCAGCAGCGGCTTTCTTCGCAGAATCTGCAGCTTGTTTCGCCTGAGCGTCCGCCTTGGCTTTGGCGTCTGCAGCAGCCTTCGCCGCCGCTTCTTCAGCCTGCTTCTGTTGCTCCTGCGCTTTCGCGGCCGCAGCTTCAGCCTGTTTTTGCTGTTCCGTCTGTTCGCGCACTTTTTCCTGCGCGGCTAAACGTTCTTTCTCTAACTGCTTCAGTCGTTCCTGCTCGGCCGCCTGCTTCTCACGAAGTTCCTCGGCCTGCTGCTGCGCCTGCTTTTCACGCTGTTCTTCTGCGCGTTTCGCACTTGCCTGCTGCTGCTGCTGCCTGTCGTACTGTTGAACAACGGCACCAGGATCGACCATGACGGCGTCAATAGACGAACCGCCACCGCCGCCTGAAGCATCAATGTGCTCATCGAACGAACTCCAGATCAGTACCGCAAATAAAATGACATGCAGCACCGCTGAAATAATTATCGCCCGTTTGAGCTTGTCGTTTTGTTCGGTTGCCTTTGACACTCTGGGTTCCCAAAAAACTGTTCGCCTGTTACGCGCTATCTTTCAAGCCAGGAATACGCAGACATCAGATTGGCTGCGTCATCAAGCCAACCGATTTCACGCCTGCGCTGTGTAACAGATTCAGCGCTTTAATTATTTCATCATAAGGCACGTCTTTCGCACCACCGATTAAGAAGACCGTTTTCGGATTGGTCTGCAGGCGGCTTTTCGCTTCCGCGATAACCTGCTCCGGCGGCAGTTGATCCATTCTGTCTTTCTCAACCACCACGCTGTACTGTCCAACACCGGAAACTTCAATAATGACCGGTGGTTCGTCGTTACTGCTGACGGCCTGCGATTCGGTCGCATCCGGCAGATCGACTTCCACGCTCTGGGTAATGATCGGCGCCGTTGCCATAAAGATCAGCAGCAGCACCAGCAGTACATCGAGCAGCGGTACAATATTGATTTCGGACTTAAGTTCGCGACGACCTCGTCCACGCGTTCTGGCCATGGTTTACCCCTTGTTGCTCTCGCTAACGGTAAACGCCTGGCGGTGCAGAATCGCGGTGAACTCTTCCATGAAGTTGTCGTAATTCAGTTCCAGCTTATTCACACGCTGATTCAGTCGGTTGTACGCCATTACCGCCGGGATTGCCGCAAACAGACCGATTGCGGTGGCAATCAGTGCTTCTGCGATACCCGGAGCAACCATTTGCAGGGTTGCCTGTTTTACCGCTCCGAGGGCGATAAACGCATGCATGATCCCCCAAACGGTACCGAACAGACCGATATACGGACTGATGGAACCGACGGTGCCGAGGAACGGAATATGCGTTTCCAGTGTTTCCAGCTCACGGTTCATGGAGATACGCATCGCACGGGATGCCCCCTCAACCACCGCTTCCGGTGCATGGCTATTAGCCCGATGCAATCGCGCAAATTCTTTGAATCCGCTGTAGAAAATTTGTTCAGAACCCGTCAGGTTATCACGACGCCCCTGACTTTCCTGATACAGGCGCGATAATTCGATGCCGGACCAAAACTTGTCTTCAAACGCTTCTGCTTCACGTGAAGCCGCATTCAGTATACGGGTCCGCTGGATAATAATGGCCCAGGATGCGATTGAGAAACCAATCAAAATCAACATGATAAGTTTAACCAGAAGGCTTGCCTTCAGGAACAAATCAAGGATATTCATGTCAGTCACTGCTTAAACTCCGCGACAATAGACTTGGGAAGCGCACGAGGCTTCATCTTGAGTGGATCAACGCAAACAATCAGAACTTCGGCTTCATTCAGCACGGTGTTCTCTGCGTTGACAATGCGTTGCGTGAAAACCAATGAGGTGCCACGCATTGACGTAATTTCGGTTTGGACTTCGAGCATGTCGTCGAGCCTGGCTGGCGCAAAATATTCCAGGGTCATCTTGCGCACCACAAAGGCTACACGTTCGGCCAGCAGCACTTGCTGACTAAAGTGATGATGACGCAGCATCTCTGTGCGTGCTCGTTCATAAAAAGCGACGTAACTGGCGTGGTAAACCACCCCACCGGCGTCGGTGTCTTCATAATAGACACGAACCGGCCATCGAAAAATATACTTATTCATTCTTACTGCCTCTTTGTTGGCTTCGCCCACTCACACCGGTTACTTACTTTTGTAAGCGCCAGGTGACTCGCGTTCTTGCCGCCGCGATGCTTCAAGAATGTCGTTTGTATATCGCGTTGTATTCACTTTACATCCCGGTAATGCAACAAAAGTTAGAGCTTTTAACCGGTGCTACTATACGCGCGGGAATGATGCTTTGGAATGGGGGAAAGTAAACGGAGAGTAAAAAATTATGGGCTTATGCAAGCCCATAAATATTTAAGGATGTTTCTTATTCAAAAGAAGAAGAAAATCAGACCAACCACCAGCACGATGTCGGCTATCAGCGGGCAGAAGATACCCTGCCAGTGCACCGCGCGAGGACGAAACCCGACGCCATGGATAATGCCAGCGCAGACCGCCCACATCAGCAGAAGGCCATGCCAGATTTCAAGCTCGCTGGTTTTTGCTGCGAAGCGTGAGGGATCCCAAAAAATACATCCTGCCAACACTAACGCCATGACTAAAGAAAGCGCCCGCAAGGGGCGCTTATCCATCGCGTTATATAACATCGCGATAACGTTGGTCATTAGCTTTCTTCTGGCCCTGCTTTGCCTGCTTCGACATGCTCAAGCGCCAGCGCTGTGATTATCCCAAATGCACAGGCAAGAAGCGTTCCCAAAATCCATGCGAAATACCACATTTTAAGCTCCTTACTTAGTACAGAGTGTGGGTGTTGTTTTCAATATCTTCTTTGGTGATACGACCGAACATTTTCCAGTAACACCAGCTGGTGTAGAGCAGAATGATCGGTACAAACACCGCCGCAACCCAGGTCATCAGGTTCAATGTTCTCTGGCTGGAGGTAGCATCCCACATGGTCAGGCTGGCATTCATCATGGTGCTGGATGGCATCACAAATGGGAACATTGCGATACCCGCAGTCAGGATGATGCAGGCCAACGTCAGTGAAGAGAAGACGAACGCCCAGGCCCCTTTCTCCATACGAGACGTCAGGATGGTCAGCAGCGGCAGGGCTACACCCAGAGCCGGAACCAGCCACAGGATAGGTGCATTGTTAAAGTTCACCATCCATGCGCCCGCAACTCGCGCGACTTCTTTGGTCATCGGGTTAGAGGCAGCGTGGTGATCCAGTGCAGAGGTCACAACATAACCGTCAATACCGTACATCACCCAGACACCGGCCAGCGCGAAGCACACCAGAGTAACCAGCGCGGCAACCTGTGAAGTAGCACGTGCACGCAGGTGCAGTTCACCTACAGTACGCATCTGCAGATAGGTCGCGCCCTGAGTGATGATCATGCCCACGCTTACTACACCGGCCAGCAGACCAAACGGATTCAGTAACTGGAAGAAGTTACCGGTGTAGTACAAACGCATGTACTCATCCATATGGAACGGAACCCCTTGCAGCAGGTTACCGAACGCCACACCAATGACCAGCGGCGGTACGAAGCTACCAATGAAGATGCCCCAGTCCCACATGTTGCGCCAGCGCATGTCTTCAATCTTAGAGCGGTAATCAAAACCGACCGGACGGAAGAACAAGGACGCCAGTACCAGAATCATCGCCACATAGAAGCCGGAGAACGCAGCGGCATACACCATCGGCCAGGCAGCAAATAATGCGCCGCCCGCGGTGATGAGCCAAACCTGGTTACCGTCCCAGTGTGGGGCGATGGAGTTAATCATAATTCGACGCTCGGTATCATTACGACCGAGGAAACGGGTGAGCATGCCCACCCCCATGTCGAAACCATCAGTGACTGCAAAACCAATCAGCAGAATGCCAACCAGCAGCCACCAGATAAAACGCAATACTTCATAATCGATCATTTGACGACTCCTGTCTTAGCGTGCCGGCTGAGAAGTCACAGTGGACTGCTCGTAGTGATAACGACCGGTTTTCAGGCTGCTCGGGCCAAGGCGTGCGAACTTGAACATCAGGTACAGTTCAGCCACCAGGAACAGGGTATACAGGCCGCAAATCAACAGCATCGAGAAGATCAGGTCGCCCGCAGTCAGTGACGAGTTCGCCACGGCTGTCGGTAGCACTTCACCTATCGCCCACGGCTGACGCCCGTACTCTGCAACAAACCAACCGGACTCAATCGCAATCCATGGCAGCGGAAGCGCATACAGCGCCGTGCGCAGCAGCCATTTTTTCTCACCGATACGGTTACGAATCACTGTCCAGAAGGAAACCGCGATGATAGCCAGCATCAGAATGCCGCACGCCACCATGATACGGAACGCAAAGTACAGCGGAGCGACACGAGGAATAGAATCTTTCGTTGCCTGCTGAATTTGTGCTTCGGTCGCGTCGGTCACTTTGTCGGTATAGCGTTTCAGCAGCAGACCATATCCCAGGTCTTTCTTCATGCTGTTGAACTGGTCACGAACGGCCTGATCGGTGGAACCCGCACGCAGTTCTTCCAGCAGCTGATACGCTTTCATCCCGTTACGGATACGCTCTTCGTGCTGCACCATCAGGTCTTTCAGACCAATGACCGGCGTATCAACAGAGCGGGTGGCAATGATGCCCAGCGCGTAAGGGATTTGAATCGCAAAATGGTTTTCCTGCGCATCCTGGTCCGGAATACCGAACAGCGTAAAGGATGCCGGTGCAGGCTGGGTTTCCCACTCTGCTTCAATCGCGGCAAGTTTGGTTTTCTGCACGTCGCCCATTTCGTAACCGGACTCATCACCCAGAACGATAACAGACAGAATGGCAGCCATACCGAAGCTGGCAGCGATGGCAAAAGAACGCTTAGCAAATGCGAAGTCACGACCGCGCAGCATATAGTAAGAGCTGATACCCAGAACGAACATCGCGCCGCAGACATAACCAGACGCTACAGTGTGAACAAATTTCACCTGTGCAACCGGGTTAAGCACCAGTTCAGAGAAGCTCAGCATCTCCATGCGCATGGTTTCGAAGTTGAAATCCGCTGCAATTGGGTTTTGCATCCAGCCGTTCGCCACGAGGATCCACAGCGCAGACAGGTTAGAACCCAATGCCACCAACCAGGTGACGCACATATGCTGGACTTTACTCAGACGGTCCCAGCCAAAGAAGAACAGACCTACAAAGGTGGATTCGAGGAAGAAGGCCATCAAACCTTCGATCGCCAGCGGCGCACCGAAAATATCCCCGACATAGTGGGAATAGTAAGACCAGTTAGTCCCGAACTGGAACTCCATGGTCAGACCGGTAGCCACACCCAGAGCGAAGTTGATACCAAACAACTTGCCCCAGAACTTGGTCATATCTTTATAAATCTGTTTGCCGGAAAGGACGTAGACCGTTTCCATGATGGCCAACAAAAACGCCATACCCAGCGTTAGTGGCACAAAAAGGAAGTGGTACATCGCGGTCAAGGCAAACTGTAAGCGCGACAGTTCGACTATATCTAACATCATGACTCCTTGCTCATCGCATGAAGACTCCGAGAGTGAACCCCGTTAGAAAGGGTCACACGCATGCCCCAATACAAATTTATTTGCGTCCTTCCACCGTCGCTCTTTCTTCTCATTTGAAGAAAGGACAATGATGAAAAGTTACAAACATGTTAATAAAACACTCAAATTGATCCCGCAATTATATTACGCCGTAAAATCCTTACAATAAACAGGTTTTTATCGAGACAAATTTGCATTTTTCGATAGTGATCAATTTATAGCTAATTTACCACTTTCAGACCAATTTGATCTGCAGCAATTTAACCTCATTTGATGAGGTTTACCAAGTTTTAAACATTGATTTAAATCAATTTACAGATTTAATGTTAATGATGTTTACCGATAACATGACTAGTGAATTTCATGTTAATTTCTTGTTTTACAATAAGTAATCATAGTTACCATAAATGATAGATTATTAATTAAAATCCACACGATCTTTTAAGCCATCAAGATGGCAACGGTCAGGAGGTAGATAAAGAGTCACTCTTGCTGGGTAGCTCACAGTTTTTTTTTAGCAAGCCATAACATTGTTATTTTATACAAATAATTCATTTTATTTTCACTTATAATTAACACCGAGATGTAACTATCTCAATCAGAAGTGAAATGCGGCTGCATTCAGTGACTCTACGAAGCGGGATCACCGCCGCGCGCCGAAACCCAAACATCATCGCCCGAATCATCATTATAAGTTATAGGTCATTCCTTCTCTATGCTTATGCGGCAAAGATTAAATATGTTCCGAACAATCTATTATCATTTTTATCTTAAATTTAACAAAAAATATTTCTGCCATATAAGATATATAAATAAAAAAACGTTATGTCGTTCACAAGTTATTTAGTGAACCTACCTTTTTATATTATTAAAAATCACACATTAAAACCTCGCATAACAAAATAAGATTTTGATCACAAAGATGGCAAGTCATTTATTAGTGAAATTACTAACAAAATGACAATGCGACAAAAACAACAACACAACTCATTGAATCATCACAGATTTAGCTAAATGCAATTATAACAATCATTTTAATCAGGATATTTTGAAAATAGATCAATTGCTTCCTTTTCAGCTTCCACAGAAACTCCGACTCTATTAAGAGGTTGTCACAATCCATGTTCTAAATATTAAAAAATAATTTTTACTTATTGACCATCAGCCCTACAGAGGATTCCCCATGAAGAAATCTACACTTGTTATTGGCGTTATCGGTGCTGACTGCCATGCAGTAGGCAATAAAGTTCTGGATCGCGTTTTTACCTCCCACGATTTTCACGTAATCAACCTCGGGGTGATGGTGAGTCAGGATGAATATATTG
The DNA here is from genome assembly GCF_005281195.1 of Citrobacter sp. wls613. Lineage (NCBI taxonomy): Bacteria > Pseudomonadati > Pseudomonadota > Gammaproteobacteria > Enterobacterales > Enterobacteriaceae > Citrobacter > Citrobacter sp. wls613. Next base: position 103,793 of record NZ_SZXN01000080.1, on the reverse strand, counting down.
ATGCCGCGATTGAAACAGGCGCGGATGCCATCGTGGTGTCATCTATCTATGGCCACGGTGATATCGACTGCCTCGGCTTGCGTGAGCGCTGCATCGAACGTGGCCTCGGCGATATTCTGCTCTATGTCGGCGGCAACCTGGTTGTGGGTAAACATGACTTTGCAGACGTCGAAGTGAAGTTTAAAGAAATGGGCTTTAACCGCGTCTTTGCACCAAGCCACGACCTGGAAGATGTTTGTGCGCTTATCACCAATGACATTCACCAACACAATGGCCTCGAGCAGCGTTGCCTGGAAGAGGCTATCTGATGCAAACAGTTTCTGTCGATATCGGCTCGACATGGACCAAGGCAGCCCTCTTCGCACATGAAGGTGAAGAATTAACGCTGGTAAACCATGTCCTGACCCCAACCACCACACATCATCTGGCAGACGGTTTTTTTGCCAGCCTGAATCAGGTGCTAAATGTTGCCGATGCTCGCCCGTTACTGAAAAGCGGTGAAGTGCAGTTGAAATACTCCTCGTCAGCCAAAGGTGGACTCGCCGTTGCAGCAATGGGGCTGGTGCCTTCCATTACGCTGGAATCGGCCAAAGTAACCGCCCATTCGGCTGGCGCAAAAATCGCGCAATATTATTCGTACAAACTTAACCGCCATGACATTCAGGAGCTGGAATCATCACCACCAGACATCCTGTTGTTTACCGGCGGCACGGATGGCGGTGAAGAAAGCTACGGTCTGGCTAATGCGCGTGCACTGGCCGAGTCAAAGCTTGATTGCGCCATTATCTACGCTGGTAACCGCGACATTCAGGACGATGTGCAAACTCTCCTGGGACATAAAGATCTGACTACGGTAGATAACATCCTGCCCGATCTCGACCACCCTAATCCGTTTGCTGCTCGTCAGGCCATTTGCGATGTGTTTTTGTCCCGTATCGTCAAAGGCAAAGGACTGGACGTTATTGTCGGTGAAACCGGCGAAGAGCCGATGCCCACGCCGTGGACGGTGTATGAACTGGTAAAAGCGATTAGCGACTACGACAGCGCATGGAAGGAATTCATGCTGATCGACATGGGCGGCGCCACCACGGATGTCTATTCAGCCAGCGCGAATACCCTCTCCCCTGACACCGTTCTGCACGGCGTCCCAGAACCCTTCGTCAAACGTACTGTTGAAGGCGATCTGGGGATGCGAGTTTCCGCCGTTGTCGTCGGAGAAAGCACGCAGGAAATGGTGAAAGTTATCTTTGCCCAACAGCCACAGCGCGAAGAGGCGTTTTACCGCTATCTGCGCCATCTGGTTGGGCAACCGGATTACCTGCCACTCAGCGAGGAAGAGAAATATTTCGACACCCTGCTGGCAGGTTTGTGCGTGGGCTATGCCACTGAGCGCCACGCGGGCACTAAAAAGCAGGTTTGCACCTGCGTAGGTAACGTGGATTTACAGATGGGTCGCGATCTCACCACCGTACGCAAAGTTGTCGGTTCAGGGGGATGGCTCTCGCGCGCCAGCCAGTTTGATATTCATAACTGGCTCAAATATCGGGAGTTGGACGACCAGGGTAAAAGAATTCTGTTACCGAATCAGTTTGAGTATTACCGCGATTCACATGGCCTGCTCCCTCTACTGGCAAACGTCGCCAGGCTGTACCCGCAAGCCGCTGCTCGCACCAGCATTCAGTGTTTAACCCTATAAAACTTAAGGCAGCTACGAATGGAACTTCGAAATAAAAAACTGACCCATGACGAATTTATGACCGAAAGGCTGCAGGTGTTACAAACCTGGGAAACCGGCAAAGACGTTGAGAACTTCGAAGATGGCGTGAAGTACCAACAAACAATTCCAGACCAGAAGCGCTTCTCCCTCGCGCTGTTGAAGGCCGATCAGGAAGGTAAAACCCTGAGCCAGCCGCGTGCAGGCGTTGCATTAATGGATGAGCACATTGCGCTGCTCAAAACATTGCAGCAAGAGTGCGACCTGCTGCCCAGCACCATCGATGCTTATACCCGTCTGAACCGTTATGAAGAAGCCGCCGTCGGGATCCAGAAATCTATCGAAGCGGGTACGTCCAAGCTGAATGGTTTACCGGTCGTCAACCACGGGGTTGCTGCCTGCCGCCGGATGACGGAATCCCTGGAGAAACCTATCCAGGTTCGCCACGGTACGCCAGATGCGCGCTTGCTGGCAGAAATTGCCATGGCCAGTGGTTTTACCAGCTACGAAGGTGGCGGTATCTCTTACAACATCCCTTACGCCAAGCGCGTCACCCTGGAAAAATCCATCCGTGACTGGCAGTACTGCGACCGTCTGATGGGACTGTACGAAGAAAACGGGATTCGCATTAACCGTGAACCCTTTGGTCCGCTGACCGGCACCCTGATCCCGCCATTCATGTCTCACTCCGTCGCGATCATCGAAGGTCTGCTGGCGCTGGAGCAAGGCGTGAAGTCCATTACCGTGGGCTACGGCCAGGTCGGTAGCCTGACGCAGGACATTGCTGCGATTCAAGCGCTGCGTGAACTGTCACACGAATACTTCCATAACTACGGCTTCGACGACTATGAGCTGAGCACCGTATTCCACCAGTGGATGGGCGGATTCCCGGAAGATGAAGCGAAAGCTTTCTCCGTCATCGCCTGGGGTGCGGCAGTGGCTGGCATGTCTGGCGCAACGAAAGTGATCACCAAGAGCCCCCATGAAGCATTTGGTATCCCGACTGCGGCAGCAAACGCCCAAGGCCTCAAAGCGTCACGTCAGATGCTGAACATGGTTAGCGACCAGAAATTCCCGCAGTGCGCAGCCGTGGAGCAGGAAGTAGAACTGATTAAGAGCGAAGTCCACGCAGTGCTGAAGAAAGTCTTCGAACTGGGTAATGGCGACATTGCACGCGGTACCGTGCTGGCCTTTGAAGCAGGCGTACTGGATGTGCCTTTCGCACCTGCAGCCTGTAATGCTGGCAAAATCCTGCCGGTTCGCGATAACTCAGGCGCAATCCGTATTCTTGAAGCCGGCTCCGTACCGTTGCCGAAAGATATTCTCGCCCTGCACCACGACTACGTCGCAGAGCGCGCCCACTTTGAAGGCCGCAAGCCTTCTTTCCAGATGGTCATTGATGACATCAACGCCGTATCCCACAGTAAATTAATAGGAAGACCATAATGAAAATTAAACAGGCCCTTTTCACAGCTGGCTACTCCTCATTTTATTTTGACGACCAGCAGGCCATTAAAGACGGCGCAGGTCACGATGGGTTCATCTATACCGGCACGCCGGTAACGCCTGGATTTACTTCTGTTCGCCAGGCGGGTGAATGCGTTTCGGTTCAGCTGATTCTGGAAAACGGCGCGGTAGCGGTCGGTGATTGTGCAGCCGTACAGTATTCCGGTGCGGGCGGTCGTGACCCGCTGTTCCTGGCAGAGAACTTCATTCCGTTCCTCAACGATCACATCAAACCGCTGCTGGAAGGTCGCGATGTCGATGCGTTCCTGCCAAACGCCCGTTTCTTCGACGAACTGAGCATTGACGGTCGTCTGCTGCATACCGCCGTTCGCTACGGCCTGTCTCAGGCGCTGCTGGATGCCGCTGCGCTGGCGACCGGTAGTCTGAAAGCAGAAGTCGTTTGTGACGAATGGCAGTTGCCATGTGTTCCGGAAGCGATACCTTTATTCGGCCAGAGCGGCGACGACCGTTATATCGCCGTAGACAAAATGATCCTCAAAGGTGTGGACGTTCTGCCGCACGCGCTGATCAACAACGTCGAGCAGAAGCTGGGCTTTAAAGGTGAAAAACTGCGTGAGTATGTGCGCTGGTTATCCAACCGCATCTTAACCCTGCGCACCAACGAAGCGTATCAGCCTACGCTGCACATTGATGTGTACGGCACCATCGGTCTGATTTTCGATATGGATCCGGTTCGTTGCGCCGAATACATCGCCAGCCTGGAAGTTGAAGCACAGGGCCTGCCGCTGTACATCGAAGGTCCGGTTGATGCCGGTAACAAACCGGATCAGATCCGCATGCTGACTGAGATCACCAACGAGCTGGCTCGTCTGGGCTCCGGCGTGAAAATCGTGGCCGATGAATGGTGTAACACCTATCAGGATATCGTCGACTTCACCGATGCGGGCAGTTGCCACATGGTGCAAATCAAGACCCCGGATCTGGGTGGTGTTCACAACATCGTTGATGCAGTGCTGTATTGCAACAAACACGGAATGGAAGCCTATCAGGGCGGCACCTGTAACGAAACCGAGATCAGTGCACGTACCTGCGTACACGTCGCGCTGGCCGCGCGTCCAATGCGCATGCTGATCAAACCGGGTATGGGTTTCGATGAAGGTCTCAACATCGTGTTTAACGAAATGAACCGCACCATCGCGCTGTTGCAGACTAAGGATTAAGAGATGGCACGCACATTTAAGATCTTATCGCCTACGGCTATCCTGGGTTATGGCTTCCCGGAAGAAAGTTTTCGTAAAGCCATGGAAGAGTCACCGGATCTTATTGCTGTTGACGCGGGTTCCTCCGATCCTGGCCCCCACTACCTCGGGGCAGGTAAACCGTTTACCGACAGGGCCGGCGTAAAACGCGATCTGCGCTATATGATCGTAGCAGGCGTTAAGAACAACATCCCGGTGGTCATCGGCACAGCCGGTGGTTCAGGTGCTGCTCCGCATCTGGAGTGGTGTCGCCAGATTATCCATGAGATTGCGCAGGAAGAAAAACTGTCCTTCTCTATGGCGCTGATCCCGTCTGATGTCGACAAAGAGGTCGTTCATCAGGCGCTGGATAACGGCAAAATCACCGCCCTGGATTTTGTCCCTGAACTGACTCACGAGGCGATTGAAGAGAGCACCTACATCGTCGCACAGATGGGCGTCGAGCCTTTCCAGCGTGCGCTGGAAGCCGGTGCGCAGGTGGTACTGGGCGGACGAGCCTACGATCCGGCCTGCTTCGCCGCACTGCCGATTATGCAGGGCTTTGATGAAGGTCTGGCGCTTCACTGCGGTAAGATCCTTGAGTGTGCTGCTATTGCCGCCACCCCGGGCTCCGGCTCAGATTGTGCGATGGGGATCATTGACGACAACGGCTTTACGCTGAAAGCGTTCAATCCAAAGCGTAAGTTCACTGAAACGTCCGCCGCAGCGCACACTCTGTATGAGAAGTCCGATCCGTACTTCCTGCCGGGACCGGGCGGCGTGCTGAACCTGAAGGCGTGTACCTTCACGCAGGTAAACGACGGCGAAGTGTATGTCAGCGGCTCACGTCATGAAGAGACGCCGTATGCGCTGAAACTGGAAGGTGCACGTCAGGTTGGCTTCCGCTGCCTGACCATCGCCGGGACACGCGACCCGATTATGATTGCCGGAATTGACACCATTCTTGAAGAGGTACAGGCAAGCGTAGCACGTAACCTTTCACTGAATGATGACAGTATCCGCATGACGTTCCACCTGTACGGGAAGAACGGTGTGATGGGCAATCATGAGCCGATTAAAACCGCCGGTCACGAACTGGGGATTTTACTGGACGTGGTCGCACCGACGCAGGATATCGCCAACAGCGTCTGCTCGCTGGTGCGCTCTACCCTGCTGCACTACGGCTATGAAAATCGCATTGCGACTGCGGGCAACCTCGCTTTCCCGTTCTCGCCATCTGATATTCAGAGTGGTCCGGTGTATGAGTTCTCAATCTATCACCTGATTGAAGCAAGCGATGCACTGCGTTTTGATTTCCACATTGAACAGGTCACGCCAGAAGGAGTTCAGGCATGAAACACTCAATTTGTTCACTGGCGCAGGTCATCCGTTCCAAAAATGCCGGACCGTACGAACTGGTTTTAGATATTTTATTTAAAACCAAGGAAGACTATCAACGAGTAAAAGCGTCCGAGCAATTAACACCGCAACTGATTGCTGGATTATATAATGTCGAGCCTGACTTTATTCATAACATTGTCTGGTTTGACCCGGCAAATGCGGTAAAGATCGTCATGCCTCGCGATATTATTTCCGGCAACGTCGGTGACAATGATGTTTATGGCGCGCAGCAACATGCTCCATTATTAAGTATTGAGTTCGATTTGTAATAAAAAACAAAATAACAACCATTGGAGCACAGAATTCAGCAGTATCACAGTGCTTCGAAGTATTCATGCGGTTGGTCACAACAGGCGTGCGCCTGAGCTACTGTTCCAGCTCAGGTGCCCGCCACCCTACACAATTTTCATTACCAGCCTTTATCCGATGGAGTACACATGAAGAAAATTAGTTTAACGAAGATGATCATATTAGGCCTGATACTCGGCATGATTGCCGGGGTGGCCATAAATAATATGGCCGCGGCTGAAACAGCAAAATCTTATGCAGCGGATATTTCTATTTTCACCACTATATTCTTACGTATGGTGAAAATGATTATCGCGCCATTGGTTATCTCCACACTGGTTGTTGGTATTGCCAAAATGGGCGATGCCAAAACGCTGGGACGTATATTTTCTAAAACCTTTTTCCTGTTTATTTGCGCCTCTCTGGTGTCAATTGCGCTGGGTCTGGTTATCGTTAACATCTTCCAGCCAGGTGCGGGCATCAACTTTGTTCCGCATGACGTCGGTGCTGTCGCAGCCGTTAAGTCAGAGCCGTTCACGCTGAAAGTATTTATCTCGCACGCGGTACCGACCAGTATCGTTGACGCGATGGCACGTAACGAAATCCTGCAGATCGTGGTGTTCTCAATTTTCCTCGGTTGCAGCCTGGCCGCCATTGGCGAAAAAGCCGATCCTATCGTGAAGGTACTGGACTCGCTGGTACACGTGATGCTGAAGCTGACTGGCTACGTCATGCTGTTCGCACCGCTGACCGTTTTTGCTGCGATTTCCGGTCTGATTGCCGAACGTGGTCTGGGTGTGATGGTGAGCGCCGGGATCTTCATGGGTGAGTTCTACCTGACGCTGGGTATGCTGTGGGCCATCCTGATTGGTCTGTCAACGCTGCTGATTGGTCCTTGCATCAGCCGTCTGACCAAATCCATTCTCGAACCGGCTCTGCTGGCCTTTACCACCTCCAGTTCTGAAGCGGCCTTCCCAGGCACGCTGGATAAACTGGAGAAGTTTGGCGTCTCTTCCAAAATTGCCAGCTTCGTACTGCCTATCGGTTACTCGTTTAACCTGGTCGGCTCCATGGCCTACTGCTCCTTTGCCACCGTCTTTATTGCCCAGGCGTGCAACATCGAACTGAGCATGGGTGAGCAAATCACCATGCTGTTGATCCTGATGCTGACCTCTAAAGGGATGGCGGGTGTACCGCGTGCGTCCATGGTAGTTATCGCCGCTACGCTGAACCAATTCAACATTCCGGAAGCCGGTCTGATCCTGCTGATGGGCGTCGATCCGTTCCTCGATATGGGTCGTTCTGCCACTAACGTAATGAGTAATGCCATGGGTGCTGCCATCGTGGGTCGTTGGGAAGGTGAACACTACGGCCAGGGTTGTCGCGGAACTGCACCAGTGAAAACCCCGGAACAGGATCGTCCGGTTACTGAAACGGAAGTTGCTTTGTCTTAATCATTTGATAACTGCGATCTGTAGACCGGGTAAGGCGTTTACGCCGCTATCCGACAAGAGAGCCACACCTGATGGCGACGCGAAGCGTCTTACCAGGTCGATAAGGTTTTTCCGGTCTACGGATCTTTTTTCACAACACCACCAGGAAAACACAATGAATAAAACACTTCTCGGCGTAAGTCTCTTTTCTTTCAGCGTCTTGTTTAGCGCAACCACGTTCGCGCAAACCACGCCGGATTACGCCAAATTGATCGAACAGGCACACCAGAAATTTAAAAGTAACAATGACGGAAAAGTCGCCGACTATATCCCTGCTCTGGCGACCTATAGCCCGAAAAATTTTGCCATCACCATTGCCACCGTTGACGGCAAAATCTACCAGGTTGGCGATGTCAACAAACCCTTCCCGATGGAATCCCTGAGCAAAGTTTTCACCATGGCATTGGCTATGGAGCAGCATGGCCCACAGGTGGTTCTGGATAAACTCGGCGCCAATGCCACCGGCATGCCATTCAACTCAGGCTTAGCCGTTGAACTGACCAAAGGCGCACCGGAAAACCCGCTGGTTAACGCCGGCGCAATGAGCACCGTTAGCCTGATTGAAGCCAAAGACAAAACCGATCGCTGGAACAAAATCCTCGATAACCTGAACGTCTGGGCAGATGCCAAACTGACCGTGAACGAACCGGTGTTCAAATCTGAAATGGATACCAACCAGCACAACCAGGCGCTGGCGAAGCTGATGGAATCCTACAACAGCTTCTATGGCAACACCGACGAAGCCGTTGAAATTTATACCCGTCAATGCTCAGTCGATATCACCGTTGAGCAACTGGCCAAAATGGGTGCTGTCCTCGCCAACAAAGGAAAGTCTCCGTTTAACGGCAAGCAGCTGTTGAACGAAAAATATGTGCCGCAAGTATTGGCTGAAATGGCGATTGCCGGGTTGTACGACGGCAGTGGCAAGTGGCTGTATACCGTCGGCCTGCCGGCGAAAAGCGGCGTTGGCGGCGGAATGGTTGCTGTCGTCCCGGGTGAATATGCGATAGCTGTTTATTCTCCGCCGCTGGATGAAGCCGGTAACAGCGTTCGTGCCCAGAAAACTATCGAATATGTCGCCGAAGCGACAAAAGCCAACATCTTTTTAGCGAAATAAGCCCGTGCCGGATAGCGCTAACGCGTATCCGGCCTCCTCGCTAAAACTTCTCCGGCCAGCAAAGTTTACTTTTTTGTTGGCCGGAACCGACGTTACCTAAAAACCTAAAGGTGAGAAGTAAAAATGTCTAAACCATTTGTCTGGCAGGAACTCTTTGTTCAGAGTAAAGATAATACAGAATATGAATTACTCACTAACCAATACGTTACGGTAACTGAGTTAGACGGAGAGGAAGTGATCAAGGTGGCGCCTGAGGCGTTAACCTTGATGGCACAGCAGGCATTTTATGAAGCGTCCTTTTTCCTGCGCGCCGGACATTTGAAGCAGGTAGCCAGCATTTTGCACGACCCGCAGGCCAGCAGTAACGATAAATATGTCGCACTCCAACTGCTGCGCAATGCGGAAGTTTCCGCCAAAGGCGTACTGCCCAACTGCCAGGATACCGGCACCGCAACGATTGTTGCCAGCAAAGGACAGCAGGTCTGGACCGGCGGCGATGACGCGGAAGCATTAAGCAAAGGCGTGTATACCACCTTCACGGAAAATAACCTGCGCTATTCGCAAAATGCCCCGTTGGATATGTACACCGAGGTCAACACCCAAACGAACCTGCCTGCGCAAATCGACATCAGTGCAACTCCGGGTAACGAATACCGCTTCCTGTTCGTCAATAAAGGCGGCGGCTCGGCCAACAAAGCGGCGCTGTATCAAGAAACCAAGTCCATTCTGCAGCCAGAAAAACTCACCGCCTTCCTGATCGAGAAAATGAAATCACTGGGCACCGCTGCCTGTCCGCCGTATCACATTGCGTTCGTCGTGGGCGGGCTCTCTGCCGATCAATCGCTGAAAGTGGCGAAGCTGGCTTCAACAAAATATTACGATAACCTGCCAACCAGCGGCAACGAACTGGGTCAGGCGTTCCGCGATACCGCACTGGAGACGGCGTTGCTCAATGCCAGCCGCGAGTTTGGTATTGGCGCACAGTTTGGCGGTAAATACTTCGCGCACGACATTCGCGTCATTCGCCTGCCACGCCACGGTGGCTCCTGCCCTATCGCTATGGCCCTCTCCTGCTCTGCAGACCGCAATATTAAAGCCAAAATTAATAAGCACGGTATCTGGCTGGAGAAACTTGAACATAATCCGGGAAAATTTATTCCCGATTCTCAGCGCGTAGAAAACAGCGGTCAGACCGTACAACTGAATCTGGATCGTCCGCTGCGCGAGATCATGCAGGATCTGTCCGCACTGCCGATTGGCACCCGACTGTCACTCAGCGGCCCAATTGTCGTTGCCCGCGATATCGCCCATGCCAAGATCAAAGAACGTCTGGATAACGGCGAACCGATGCCGGAATACATGAAAAATCACATTGTGTATTACGCCGGTCCCGCCAAAACGCCTAACAATCTGGCCTGCGGTTCAATGGGCCCCACTACCGGCGGGCGCATGGACGGTTATGTCGATGCTTTCCAGGCAGCAGGCGGCAGTTTGATCATGTTGTCAAAAGGCAATCGCAGCAAGCAGGTGACCGATGCTTGTCAGAAGCATGGTGGATTTAACCTTGGCAGCATCGGCGGCGCAGCGGCCCTGCTGGCCCAGCAGTATGTGAAGAGCCTGCATTGTCTTGAATATCCTGAACTGGGTATGGAAGCGGTGTGGATGATGGAAGTGAAAAATATGCCCGCCTTTGTATTAGTGGATGACAAAGGCAACAACTTCTTTAGTCAGTTTGAGCAGCAGCATCGCTGCACAACCTGCCCTGCAGGACATTAAGGAGCAACAATGGAAGTGCGAGCCAATGACGACAGGCACCGCCAGCGTCAGCAGAAACTGAAAGATCAGGTTGATACCCGCGTGGCGGCGGCAACGGAAAAGAAAGGGATTTTGATTGTCTTCACCGGCAACGGTAAAGGAAAATCCACTGCCGCCTTTGGTACCGCGACGCGCGCGGTCGGCCATGGAAAAACCGTTGGCGTCGCGCAGTTTATTAAAGGCCAGTGGGATAATGGCGAATACAACACGTTACAACCGCTCGGCGTTGAATTCCATATTATGGGCACCGGCTTCACCTGGGAAACCCAGAACAAGGAAGCGGACATTGCGGCAGCAACGGTGGTCTGGCAGGAAAGTAAGCGCATGCTCGCCGATGCGCACTACGATCTGGTCGTACTGGATGAACTGACGTATATGTTGGCGTATCACTATCTGGATACTCAGGAAGTGATCGCTGCCATCGAGAATCGTCCAGCCGAACAGAGCGTAATTGTCACGGGCCGCGGATGCCACACGCTTTTACTGGAACTTGCCGATACGGTCAGTGAGATGCGTCCGGTCAAGCACGCGTTTGATAGCGGTATTCAGGCACAAGTTGGGATTGACTGGTAGGAAAAACACGCTGGCCTACAATATTGTAGGCCGGCGTTGTCATCACGTCACTGACACCACAGATTTACCGAGTAACCAGTTACGGAAAGTCTGTAAATGCGGAGATTCCGCCTTCTCTTCACGCCACGTCATAATGAACCGGTTGCCGGTACGCATCGGGACATCGCAGGGAATCACCATATCACCGCAGTCCAGATCGTGCTGAATAGCAAATCGGGGTAACAACGCGACGCCCAAATTCGAGCGTACCGCCGCGATCAGCATCGAGAGCAAATCAAAGCGCGGACCTTTATTGACTAACGGACTGCTGACATCAGACAACGCAAACCATTCCTGCCAGCCTTTGATACGCGTACTTTGGTGCAACAGAGGAAACTCATTCAGCAGATCGGTTACCGCCAGCTTGCGATCGGCTTCGTTCAGCAAACATCTGCTGCATACAGGTAAAATTTCCTCTTCGAAAAGGTACTCCACCCCAGACCATGGCGAGTAAAAATCTTCCCGCATGATTGCCGCGTCGTATTCACGATTGAGAAAATCGCCGATATTCGCCAAAGAGTGAATATTAACGATAATATCAGGGTTAAGTTTATTGAACTCACGTAAGTTAGGAATCAGCCAGTGCGTACTAAACGTAGGATTAACCGCCAACTCAATAACCTGCACGGTCGGTTGCCAGGTCATTATGGTGGTGGTGTCACGTTCCAGTTTGTTAAGCGTTTCCTTGACGATAGTTAAATAATGCTTCCCTGCCGCATTTAAGAAAATTCGCTTTTTGGCATGATTAAATAGCGCTGTATTTAGAAAGTCCTCCAGCGCATTCACCTGGCGAAAAACAGCACTTTGTGTCAACGCAAGCTCTTCTGCTGCCCGGGTATAACTTTCGTGACGCGCAACCACTTCAAAAGTTACCAGCAACTCCGTCTTCGGTATTTTTCCTCTCATAACCTCTTCCATATGCAGCGTACAAAATAAGTTTAATTTATAAAATAAATTTCATTACACCCAGACAAGCATCGAAAGTTATATTTTATTTTGTCCATTGATGTCATTGATCCAATCCATGATTTACTCACACTGAGGCGGATAAATATTAACCAATAATACGCAAGCCGGGCAATAAACACAATTTAAATAAGGTTAAACATGGACAAATAGTGCTTATAAGTTCTTAATAATTTTTCAAATGATCTTGTTTATTGCAGAAAAAACTATGCGAGTTTAATCAATATTATTGCTGCGATATTTTAGGATAATTTAGTGTTATAACCACCCGGCAAACGACTGCTTTTAATCATTCCTTGATGTAGTTTCTGCCATTCTAATGTTAGACGTGATAAAGGACACAATGTGAAAACTTTCGGAAAGGTCTGGCTCGTTGGCGCCGGTCCCGGTGATATATCGTTACTCACCCTCAAAGCAATGATGTGCATTAAGCAGGCCGATGTCATTATTTACGACAGGCTGGTCAATCCTAAAATTTTGGAATGGGCGGCACCTGATTGCCAGCTCATCAATGTCGGCAAAAATCCGGGCTTTCATTGTGTGCCACAGGATGAAATCAACGCGTTGCTGGTCCAGTATGCTGAAACCCATCACCACATCGTGCGCTTAAAAGGCGGCGATCCTTACGTGTTTGGCCGGGGGGCTGAAGAAGTTGAGGATCTCGTGGAAATCGGCATACCTTTTGAAGTCGTACCCGGCATCAGTTCCACTATTGGCGGCCTGACCTGCGCCGGTATTCCAGTCACGCATCGCGATTATGCTTCAGGATTTCACGTGGTCACCGGTCATACGCGTGAAGGAAATCAGCAGCAGGACTGGCGTCAGCTGGCCAAACTCAACGGTACGCTGGTTATCGTGATGGGGATCGCCAATCTGGCGTTTATTTGTGAAGAGTTGCTCATGGGGGGAAAATCTGCCGACACCCCCGCCGCTATTATCATGTCCGCTACGCGGGAGAATCAGCGCCGACTGACTTGTACATTGGGGTCATTACTGAACAAAGCGCAGGAAGCGAACATCGTGCCACCCGCGCTGATCGTTATCGGTGAGGTTGTGACCCTAAGCGACAGACTGTCTTTTATTCCTGAAGCCCTCACGCTACCGGAAAGCTTCTACTGCGAAAGTCTCGCGTGACGAAAAGACTGGGGTGACGTTTGATGCGCCGCCCGGAAAACACGGCAAAAGTAACTGGTTTGCGCGTACTGAAGTTTCCGGGCAATGCTGTCTATTGAATGCACAGGATCATGCAATAATTCGCCCGCTTTTTGCATTTTCTTCTGATTCACCCATGTTTTAAAATTCACTCCCTGACGTTTCTTAAAGAAGCGGCTAAAATAGTTAGCGCTCAAACAAACATGTGCTGCCACGGATTCAAGAGATAGCTCACTATATAAATTCTCATCAATATAACGTAGCGCTTCCATGAGTTTCTTTTCATGCCGGGAAAGCTCAGTAAAATAAATCTGCGGGGCGCTTACTTTAGGGGTATTAACCATTTCATCTACCGTATTCTTTCGTTCATAATTATTAACAATAAAGTTCAGTAAGTTTGCCGACGCGGTCAATATATTATTATCTACAACAATCACGCGATCCCATGCAGCCTTTATTTCAGGGTCGTTCATCCATTGTGATTGCTCATCTATAACTATCGTTTTATATTCCTGATATTTGGCTCGTACTTGGCCACAGATAATAAAACCGCAAAGATTCCCTTCATTAATGAGTGGCATTGAGAAGAGGCTTAATCCTGCATAACAGCAGAGTATTCTTGGTTTTAGCTGTTTTAACCCTTCAAAAGCGCAATACTTATCACACTTTTGACAACTCGCTCGGTACTGTTCATTGGTACGCATGAGTGTACAGAATGCGTTAAAATTATGGCAATCCGATATCACCTTGCCTGTAACATCAATCACTACCGTCGCTAATCCTGTCGCTCTGGCAAAAACATCGGCGATGGAGAAAAAACACTGTAAGTCGTCATCCTTAATTTTCAGCGGCACGCCATCCTCCGGCAATGTTGATATTAAAGCCGGTAATATGCAGAATTTAGTCTAAAGAAAGAATGATGCTGACCGCAAAAAATAATCTCATTTGTGAAGATGATTGTGATCAAATTTCAAGATAGTGGATTGCAGAAAATAAAAAAGGCCATCATCAGATGGCCAACCATGTCGAAACGGGAACAGCCCTTGACCATATTGATAGTCAGGGCTGTTTTTTTACTTATTACTTAATCACGGTCTTCAGCGCTTCGCCGATATCGGCCAGGCTGCGTACGGTTTTCACACCAGCGGCTTCCAGTGCAGCGAACTTCTCATCCGCTGTCCCTTTACCACCAGAGATAATCGCGCCCGCATGGCCCATACGTTTGCCTTTCGGCGCGGTCACGCCAGCGATGTAGCCGACAACCGGTTTGGTCACATGATCTTTAATGTAGGCTGCGGCTTCCTCTTCCGCGCTGCCGCCGATCTCACCGATCATGACAATCGCTTCGGTTTGCGGATCTTCCTGGAACAGCTTCAGAATGTCGATAAAGTTAGAACCAGGGATTGGATCCCCACCGATGCCCACACAGGTGGACTGGCCGAAACCGTAGTCAGTGGTCTGCTTAACCGCTTCATAGGTCAGCGTACCGGAACGGGAAACGATGCCCACTTTGCCCGGTTTGTGAATGTGACCCGGCATGATACCGATTTTGCATTCGCCCGGGGTGATAACGCCTGGGCAGTTCGGGCCAATCATACGCACGCCTGCTTCATCCAGCGCCACTTTCACGGTCAGCATATCCAGCGTCGGAATACCTTCGGTGATGGTGATGATCAGTTTGATGCCCGCGTTGACAGCTTCCAGAATGGAGTCTTTGCAGAACGGTGCCGGTACGTAGATAACTGACGCAGTCGCGCCGGTCGCTTCTACCGCTTCACGTACGGTGTTGAACACCGGCAGACCCAGATGGGTGGTGCCGCCTTTGCCCGGCGTAACGCCGCCGACCATTTGTGTACCGTAAGCAATCGCTTGTTCTGAGTGGAATGTCCCCTGGCTGCCGGTGAAGCCCTGGCAGATTACCTTGGTATCTTTATTAATTAAAACGGACATTATTTCCCCTCCACTGCGGCAACAACCTGCTGAGCTGCATCCGTCAGACTTTTCGCTGCAATAATATTCAGGCCGCTGTCAGCCAATTTTTTCGCGCCGAGTTCGGCATTGTTGCCTTCCAGACGGACAACAACAGGTACGTTAACGCCCACTTCCGCTACCGCGCCGATGATACCGTCAGCGATCAGGTCGCAACGTACGATACCGCCGAAGATGTTAACCAGAACGGCTTTAACATTGTCGTCAGAAAGGATGATTTTGAACGCTTCGGTCACGCGCTCTTTGGTCGCGCCGCCGCCAACGTCGAGGAAGTTAGCCGGTTCGCCGCCGTGCAGCTTAACGATGTCCATGGTGCCCATCGCCAGGCCCGCGCCGTTAACCATGCAACCGATGTTGCCATCCAGCGCAACGTAGTTCAGCTCCCACTGTGCTGCCTGCGCTTCACGCGGATCTTCCTGAGACTGGTCGCGCATTTCGCGCAGGTCAGCCTGGCGGAACAGTGCGTTGCCGTCAGCACCCAGTTTGCCGTCGAGGCAAATCAGGTCGCCTTGCTTGGTGACAACCAACGGGTTGATTTCGATCAGCGCCAGGTCACGCTCAAGGAAGATGGTCGCCAGACCCATAAAGATTTTGGTGAACTGCTGAACCTGTTTACCTTCCAGACCCAGTTTGAATGCCAGCTCACGTCCCTGATACGGCATTGGGCCCGCCAGCGGATCCAGTGCGACTTTGTGGATCAGGTGCGGGGTTTCTTCCGCGACTTTTTCGATTTCCACGCCGCCTTCGGTAGAGGCCATAAAGACCACGCGACGGGAGCTACGGTCAACCACAGCGCCGAGGTAAAGTTCTTTACCAATATCGGTCGCAGCTTCAACCAGAATCTGATTTACCGGTTGGCCATTGGCGTCCGTCTGGTAAGTGACCAGACGTTTACCCAGCCAGTGTTCAGCAAAAGCGCGAATGTCTTCTTTGCTGTTAACGACCTTCACACCGCCCGCTTTACCGCGGCCACCAGCGTGAACCTGACATTTTACTACCCATGGACCTGCGCCGATTTTAGAGGCAGCTTCTTCGGCTTCACGCGGAGTAGTACAGGCATAACCCACCGGTGCCGGTAAGCCATAGCGGGCAAAAAGTTGTTTTGCCTGATATTCATGTAAGTTCATGTGTTCTGTCCATCCTTCAGGTAATCGTTATCTTATAACCCGTAGGCCTGATAAGACCGCAGACCTACGGGGCAGGTGATACTCTTTATAGTTACACGTCTAACAGCAGACGCGTTGGATCTTCCAGCAACTCTTTAATGGTCACCAGGAAGCCCACTGACTCACGACCATCGATCAGGCGGTGGTCATAAGACAGCGCCAGATACATCATCGGCAGGATTTCAACCTTGCCGTCTACCGCCATCGGCCTGTCTTTGATGGCATGCATACCCAGGATGGCGCTCTGCGGCGGGTTGATGATCGGCGTAGACATCAAGGAACCGAACACACCACCGTTAGTGATAGTGAAGTTCCCGCCCGTCAGATCCTCGACCGTCAACTTGCCGTCGCGACCTTTCACTGCCAGTTCTTTGATATTTTTCTCGATGTCAGCCATACCCAGCAGGTCAACATTACGCAGAACCGGAGTCACCAGGCCGCGCGGCGTAGAGACCGCCATGCTGACATCAAAGTAGTTGTGATACACCACGTCATCGCCATCGATAGAGGCGTTGACTTCCGGGAAGCGTTTCAGCGCTTCAACCACGGCTTTCACGTAGAACGACATAAAGCCCAGACGGATACCGTGACGTTTTTCAAACGCATCACCGTACTGCTTACGCAGATCCATGATTGGCTTCATGTTGACTTCGTTGAAGGTCGTCAGCATCGCGGTGGAGTTTTTCGCTTCCAGCAGACGCTCGGCCACGCGTTTACGCAGACGGGTCATCGGAACACGTTTCTCACCACGCGCACCCAGTGCAGGTT